>JAIBCA010000110.1 GCA_019694345.1 Pyrinomonadaceae bacterium
CCGCGGTGACGCAAAACGTCCCGCATGCCGGTCAGTTTTTCAGGTGACACTTCGCGCCCGGAATCTCTTGAATATACAATGCCGTTGATACCGCACATACCTTGTATAGAAAGTGGCAATAGCAGGCTTTTTGTAGATTATGCCGAAGCCGTTTGCCGAACCTTGATAGATTAACTTCTCAAACGGCGATTTGCTATCGAGCGGATCTGGATTGCCCGGCCGTTTCAGACTTTATGTTCTCTGACCGGATAATAGGTTAGTATTTAGCAGTATGGCCGAACAAGTGATAAGAACAGCCGGAAATAAGGTGAGAGCCAAGCCGCTTCCGCCTGTCAAAGCACGTTCCAAATGGTGGATCACCGTCTCGCTGTCCCTGATCGCGGTTGGGGTCGGACTAGGTTCGTATTTTGCGATCGCCGGTTTCGGCGAGCCCGCCCCACAGATCGTGCCGAACGGAGCTTTCGCCGTGATCAGAGTTCCGGCCGGCGGCAATTTTCAGGCCGCGCTTGACCGTGCAAGGCCCGGCGACACCATCGAACTAGCCGCCGGGGCAACATTCAAGGGCAAATTCAAGCTTCCGAACAAAGCCGGAACCGATTTTATCACCATCAGAACGTCGGCCGACGATTCTCGTCTGCCGCCTGCGGGAAAGCGTCTCGACTACAAGAAATATGCCGATGTCTTGCCGAAGATCGTTTCGAATATTAAGGGCGAACCGGCAATAACGACC
The DNA here is from genome assembly GCA_019694345.1 of Pyrinomonadaceae bacterium. Lineage (GTDB taxonomy): Bacteria > Acidobacteriota > Blastocatellia > Pyrinomonadales > Pyrinomonadaceae > OLB17. The sequence continues at coordinate 731 of JAIBCA010000110.1, forward strand.
GCCGTCGGGGCCCATCACTTCAGATTCATAGGTGTCGAATTCGGCCCGACGATCGAGGGCCTCTACAATATCATCGAGATCGGCACGACCGACGAAACGGCCATCGAACAATTGCCGCACCATATCGAGTTTGACCGTGTCGCTTTGCTCGGTGACCCGAAGTGGGGGCAACGCCGCGGAATCGCCGCGAACGGAAAGTTCATCAAGATCGAAAACAGCTATTTTGCCGATTTTAAGCGGGAGGGCGAAGAAAGTCAGGCGATCGCAGTGTGGGCTTCGGACGGACCGATAGAGATCGTTAATAACTATCTCGAAGCCGCCGCCGAGAACATATTGTTTGGCGGTGCTCAAAACGCGCTCGGACTGGTGGCGGCTGACTGCATCATTCGCGACAACCACCTTAATAAGCCGATCGAATGGAAAGGCACCAAATGGAACGTAAAGAACTTTATTGAGATAAAAAGCGGCCGACGGATAAAGATCGAAAATAACCTGATGACCAATAACTGGCAGATGGCTCAGGAAGGGACCGGTGTGCTTTTCCGAACTGCCGCCGACAGCGGCCCGCAGGCCGTGGTGGAGGATATCGAGTTTGCCGGCAATATTATGCGTGGATCGGGCAGCGCGATCAATATCTTTGGCGGCGAGGGCAAAGGTGGCCGTAATCTGATCGTTCGCAACAATTTGTTCGAAGACATCAGCGGCAAGAAATATGACGGCCGCGGCTTTTTCATAAAATCAACGACCTTTGCCAACGTCGTAATAGAGAATAACACCGTCATTCACGACGGGAGCATCACCCTGGCATACGGCGACCCTGTTAAGGGTTTCGTATTCCGCAACAATATCGTTTTTAATAACGAATACGGCTTTTTCGGCGATAATGTCGGCCCCGGCAAACCGGCTCTTGCAACCTATTTCCCGGGCGCGGTGATCACAAATAACGTTATTGTGGGCGGCAAAGCGTCCGACTACGGCACGGCGAATTTCTATCCGCCGTCGATCGCCCAGATCGGTTTCATCGACGCCGTGAATGGCAACTTCCAACTCGACCCGAATAGCCCGTACGCTAAGCGAGGATACGGCGGAAAAGGCCTCGGAGCAATGCTTGACCCACGGTCGGTCGGAGGCCGCTGATCAGTGCTTCCGGCGATAGACCTTGAATGCCGCATTTTCATACGCGATCGAATATTCCTCGCGGAGAAGTTTCGGGAAATACTCGAAGAACGCAGGAAACAGCTGCTCCGACTGCTCCAATGAATCCTCGACAGCGCTGTCGGTCACGATAAATTCCGGCCGCTTCTTTGAATAAAATCCGAAGCGCCCGTCGGCGATATGGTTGACATGAGGATCAAGACCGAATATTAGTTCGGATCCGCCCATGACAAGCTCGCCGTTTCGGGCGCTTTCGTTCAGAAACGCGGTCATCGGACGATAGTATGTTCCGATCGTATTTTGCGAAATACGATAGGCCATGCCGGCGGCCGATACGAAGAGGACAATGCCAAAGATGGCGGTCACCGGAACTTTCAAAACGGGTTTGTTCACCCAGCACCAGTTTGCTACGGCGGCAGCAAAGATCGCGTATAGCGGTACGACATGGATCAGGTATGTTGTCTGCTTTTGCCCGTCGAGTATTGCCAGAACGACCGAGTAGATCACTGCAAGCACGATGAGCGGAGCATATTTGTTTCGCAGTTCCCTTATCGAGACAACCCCCGCGAGTCCCGCGACGTACCCGACGAGTATCAGACTCTTCAAATAGATCGGTCCGCTATGACCACTCGAAGCGGCCCGGAGCCCGTACGCGTGTGGATACCGTTCGGTAAATTCACGGATCACATTTGCCAGCGGCGACGAAAACCCCTGCATTCTGCCGCCCATCGTCGCATTATCAATGAACTGCGATCGGAACGCCTCGGCGTCGAGCATCACCCAATAGCCAAACACGGTTCCGCCGACAAGGTATGGAATGGCGGCGGTCAATACGTGTGAAAGCCTGATACGTGATCGATCGAAATAGATGGTCAGGAAGACGAGTCCCAGCCATGCCATGATCGCATTCGGATGGGTCAACCCGTCGATCGTCATCACGGTATGGCTCACCAAAACGGCCGCAAGCAGGCTTCGTTCCCGAAGCACCAGATATAGTGCGACCGCCAAAAATCCAAGCGACGAGCTCATCATGTCCATCCGGCCGGACGATGCAGTCTCGAGGACCATGTAGTCGCCAGCCGCGACTACCAGGGCGACAACGCCGACCCATCGCTCGCGCGAAACCCGGACAGCGATCATAAAGATCGCGGTAAGCAGCACGAGCCCCCACAGGACCGAAACCATGCGGAGTTGTGTCAGCCCGAAACCAAAAACTTCGAATGAAGCAGCGACGTTCAGCAGAAAGACCGGCATGACCCAGTAGGTGCGATTTGCAATGCGCAGCAGCGGCGAGCCGTCAGTTTCGAGCGAAGTTGTGCCGAACGTACCGTGCTCCGCCAGATTGCGTGCCGGATCAGCGAACATACCTTCATCGATCTGCGGCCGATGCGTCAGCACGCTGCCGATGGCAAGGACGAGAAACACCAGGATCGCGGTTGCGACGAGTAATTTCTGAAGTCCGGTCACTTTTGAGAGATTTTCCATGAACTAGCCCGTTGCCGAAATGGTCAAAAAGTATGGTTCTGCTTCGAAATAAGACCCTCGTAAACTTTTATTACAGCCCTTATGTTGCTGCGGTCGTTGGTTTCGGGGCGGCTTCTATTTCGGGGAGCACGAAAGATCCGTCCGATCGCCGAGCCGAGTTCGTCCCGGCCGCCGACCGGTATAAGCGTAACCCCTTGCGGCCGCATTCCGTTGTCCGAGGCGATCACCGGGGTGTCAAGGAACAGCGCCTCGCGGATAGATATCGCATCGCCGTCAAACCTTGTCGTCCTGAGCAAAATGTCAGTCATTTCGATCAACCGCAGAGTTACCGCGTGCGGCACATCACCGGCCAGGAAGATATTCTCGCGATAGCTTTTGGAAGCGATGTGACCACGAAGTTCGGCATCGAGCGACCCCGAGCCGACGATCATAAGTCCGGCTTTTGGATGTTCGTTTACGACGCCTTCCATCGCATCGATCTGCATCGCCAGATCGTACTCCGGCTCAAGCAGCCCAACCGTTAGTAAAAATGGTTCGCATTTCGCCGCGAATGCTGCCAAGGGCTCGGGCACCACGACACTTTCGTCCGGCAACTCATTGACATAAGGCAGGATAACCGAAATTCTGCCAGGTTCGACGCCGTAATTAAGGAATACACCCTTCAATTGATCGTTAACGACGATGATCCGGTCGAACATTCGAAAGATAAAGCCTCGGATCGACCATCGACGGGCCGAACGCCCCTCTTTCGTTTGTGGGTAGCCACCGGAATGGAGCGTCAAAATACTTGGGCCGCGTGAAAGCAGGGCCGAAGCGAAAGCGAGCCCGAGAACTCGCGCACCGATCTTTCCCCCGATGTGAAGATGCGTCAGATCTCGCTTCAACGATAGTAGAAGCCGGATCAGAGCCAATGGCGATCGAGGATGGTAAACACCGCTCTCTTCGACCACACGTGAGCTGCGCGAGGTCGCGATGACCGACGTTTCGTGGCCATCTTCGGCAAGGTCAGCCCGGATCGCGATGATGTTGCGATTGATCCCGCCCTCCGGCGGCGGATATGGCCCGAGCTGCAAAACATGCATCTTAGAGTGCCTCGTTTAGATCGAAACTTACCGATGCTCCCGACTGTGCCGATCGGATCATCAACAGGCAGCCGAGCGTTGCCCGGATCCCGTCACGAACAGTGATCGCGGTCTCGTCACCGGTTCGGATACTGTTTACAAACGACGCCAACTGTTCATCATAGCCCTTAGCGGCGAACATCTTTGAACTATTCTTCCGCGATCTCTTTTTGACGCTCAGTGTCTTGAAATCCTCGCTCGTTAATCCGACTCCCGGAGCAAAGACCTCAACGAGTTCTCCGCCCGATGAGTCGCTGCCGACGACCGTGTAGATAAAACTGCCGATCGATCCGTCATCAAACTTGATCGTGGCCGCGATATTGTGTTCGCCTATCCCATAGGCTGAGACGCTGACCGGTTCGGCGTCGAGCAACCAGTGCATTAGGTCGATGAAATGGCATCCCTCACCAAGGATCACGCCGCCCTGTGCCGGATCGGCCGCCCAGCCATTTTGGATGCCCGGCGAGTTCATTCGCGTTGAGATCACCACCGGGCTTGTCCGGCCCTTTAAGTTCTGCTTCATTTCGGTATAAAACGGAGCAAATCGACGATTGAACCCCACCATCAAACGTTTGCCGCTGGACTCGACCGCGGCGTTTATCGCTCGGCACTCATCGACGGTCACGGCCATCGGCTTTTCGATAAAAACGTGTTTGCCGGCCTCAAGGGCAGCGATCGCCTGGTCGGCATGATCTTTGTGTCGGCTGGCGATGATCACGGCATGAATATCCTTATCGCCGAGAATTTCGCCGAGGTCGGAGCTTGAATATGAAGCCCCGAAACGCTTGGCATATGCTTTGCCGCGGGCACCGCTGTTTGAGTGCACGGCGTGCAGTTTTGCTCCCGCGATCTTGTTTAAGGCCGGCAAGTGGGCCCATTTAGCAAGATTTCCGGCACCGACGATCGCAAATCTGATGTCGCCTTCGTTGATCGGTTCAGACGACACGATGACCTTTCGCTTGGGTGAATACGCGGCAACTGCATCCTCGTCGGAAACAGAAGCGTATTTCAGTACCACCGCCAGACTCTTCGATCCCGCATCCATCACGGTCGAATAGGCTTTCGGCGCGTCCTCAAGATCGAACTCGTGGCTGATCAGTGGCTTTACATTCACCGCTCCGCTGGAAACGAGCCGAAGGAATTCCTCCATATTGCGATTCTCGGTCCAACGAACATACGAGATCGGATAATCGTGGCCCTGTTTCTCATAGGTCGGGTCGTAGCTGCCCGGGCCGTAGGCCCTGGAGACGACAAAGCTCAACTCCTTGATGTACATTTCCGCCCTCGGGATATCTATCGGGCATGCCCCGACCATTACCGCCTTTCCGCGGTCGCACGCCATGGATACACCGTCCTGCAGCGGTTTGGGCGATTTTGAAGCGGCCGCGACTATCACCCGATCTGCTCCACGACCGCCGGAGAGGGCCTTGACCTCGTCAACGACCGTATCACCTGCGATCAACCCAAATTCGGCTCCTGTGTCGGTCGCGATCTTGACCCGCTCGGCGTCGAGGTCGATCGCAACGGCGACACCGCCCTGACATCTCACCAACTGGGCGGTCAACTGGCCGACAAGGCCGAGGCCGATGACGGCGACGATGTCACCCAGTTTAATATCGGCGAGGCGGACGGCGTTCATCGCGATCGCCCCCAAGGTGGTAAAGCATGCCTCTTGAAACGACACATTATCGGGCACTCTCGCGATCAGATTGCGGCCGACGTTGATCGTTTCGCCATGGCCGGTTCCCTCACCGCCGTATGCGACACGTTGCCCGATCTTCAGATCGCCAACCCGCTGATCCTTTTCAACGATAACCCCGGCACCGGAATACCCAAGTACTGCGTAGTCTTCGAATTTAGCCCGGATCTCGTTGAAAGTGCTCACCGGATCGGTCTTCTTCATCACATTCCAAACGGTCTGCAGGTGGCCCGGATTGTCGGCGACCTCCTTGACGAGGCTGTCGGTGTGTATGTCGGCGGTTTCGGTACCGGCACTTATCAGTGAATAGAACGGACGCACCAGAACGTGATTTGACGAGACCATCGGGTCTGTTACCTCGTCAACGATAATATCTTTTAATCCCTTTCGGATGACTTGTTTCATTTTTGGTCAAATAAGGCAGGAAATAAGGAAGGCGTGCAAATGCACACCTATTATTTTAGCGAATGCGGCGGCGGGTGAGCAACATTATTTCTCCAATATCGAATGATAAAGTTCCACGGTTCTCTCAAGCCGGGTCGCCAACGAGAACTTTGACTCGACCAGGCTTCTTCCCGACCGGCCCATTCTAACGCATAGTTCTGGATCTCGCAGCAGTTCGATCAATCGCCCGGCCAACGCCCGATCGTCGTCCGAATCAACAAGATAGCCGGTGTCGCCTTCGACGATCGCCTCCGCCGCACCGCCGACATTGGTCGCCACGACCGGCTTTCCCGCCGCCATATATTCCAGTATCGAGTTTGAAAATCCCTCGGCGACTGAGGTCAAAACACATATCTCGGCATTGCGCAAAAGGCCGGGAACATCGGAGCAGCGGCCGATAAAGTGAGTTCTTGTGAGAACTCTCAACTCCTCGGCCAGAGCCTTAAGCTCCGCCTCAAGCTCGCCCTCGCCGGCTATGACGATATCGACATCATCGAAACTTGCGGTCACCTCAACAGCAGCCCGCAAAAGCATCGGCAGATTTTTGACCCGGTGTCGGAGGTTTGCAACGATCGTCACGAATCGCCGGCCATCGGGCAAACCGAAGGCGGCCGGATCTTTGGTCCGCTCGTCAAACAGCTCGAAATCCAGTCCGTTATAGATGACATGGATCTTTTCAGCCGGTATCGATCTCGCGGTCAGAATGCCGCGAACTGCCTCGGAATTCGCCAGTATGGCGTCAGCCCTCCCGAACGCGACCCTTTCGACCATGTCCTGAGCCTTCGAACGCATATCCGAAGTTTCGCGCTTTGATGCCACACGGCCCTGAGTGCCCGCGAGAGTTGCTGCCGCCATACCAAAAACGTTCGTGTAAAAATCGTGTGAGTGTACGGCATCGATGCGTTGCTCTCGCAAATAAAGTGCACATGACCGAACCTGGCGGACGAAATTCACGTCAAAGAATGACGATAACTTATATTCCGGGATCTCCTTGAGACCGATCGCTTCGGCCTCGGCCAGCAGTACGCCGTCTCGGTTCAGCGTCGCGGCGAACACCTCAAATCGCCCGTCGGCGGCCAAGTCGCGGGTCAGGCTCAAGGCTTGACGCTCGGTGCCGCCCTGATGAAAACTGCCGATGAATTGTAAAACTCGTTTCTTCAAGATCTATGAGACGGCCTCTGCGATGAGATCGCGAACTGCTCAAACTAGCCGGCAATGCTATGAGGCAAAGATATGCGAAAGGCTGATCCATCCGCACGAACGTAAAGGTCACTGCCCACACGCCGGATCGAGGCCGAGTTTGCGGCCGGGGCATTTCCGATCACCTCGAAACCGTCGATCTCGAACCTGTCACCGCCAACCAGCACGTATTCCTGCGGCACAGTTTCTCCGCGTCCTACACGTGCCAATGTAAATTTGAAATTAGTGTCAAATAGTTCGGTCCGCACCATTCTGCCGGCATTATCGGCAAATACGAAAAGGTCAGTGTAATTCCGATAAAATATGGCGAAAGCCCGGCCACCCTCGATGTCGATCTCAGTCACCTCAGGCTTTTCCGAGTCTTCCGCAGGTATAACGAACGTGAAAAACTCCTGCGTTCCCCGGCCTTTAGCAATGAATCTGAGGAACGGAGCGTTGGTCTTATTGCCGTAGTTATTCGAAACCCAGCTTTCATTTTGCTGCCATCTTCCTCCGTCGCCAAACGCAAAGATCCGCCAATCGTCACCCGATGCAAAATCACCCTCGGTATCCAGCATCGTTCGCTCGGCCGGCGTGAAATGAAAGTTCAGCGAATGCTCATGATCGCCTGTCGCCTTGACCAGATCTCGGATAACAAAATAGTCCTGTTTTAGGAAAAGTATGCTCCGAGTGTGGTCATTGACCGATCCGAGCCTGCGGTAACCATCGTGTCCGCCTTCGAAAAAATCAAATCGGTCGTTAGATATCCATTGGACGGCCGCCGCATCTGCCTTTGTCTTCCACCCGAAACTTGTCCCTGGCTCGGACGACGATCTGTCATCGACGGTCAGCGTATTGTGAGCCGTGGTGGATCGGAAATGATCACGCATTTCCTTGGATTCGTGATACGTGTAAGTACCCGAATCAGCGAGAAGCGTTTTCCCGCGAAGAGCGACCTCGATCGCCAATGCGTCGGCGTGGCCGTGTCCTCCCGACAGCGCTCCGACCTCACCGCAATCGATCAGCAAATAATTGTCCGTATCCAGCCAGCCATCACGCATCGCGTAATAACCGCCGGTCTTAAATGCCGTAGAGGTCACATCAGGTTCTTCCTCGCAAAGCGTCGAATACGATGCGAGGCCGTTCTGCCCGAGAAGCCAGAATATCTCGTGCGATCTATCGCCGGCCACGGTCTTCATATCCCCACGACCGAATAATGCCGCGCCGGCTGCAAGGGTCCCGCAATGGTCGTCAGGGGCCGCCATCGTCAGCGGCAGCAACCGGCCGCCGTCGTCATCGCCTATCATCGGAGTCGTGCCGTCCGGGCGAGTAACCAGCATCATAAACTCGAGTGCCGCCTCCAGACGCTTTTCAAGTTCCGATGCAGGAGCACCGCCGGGTTCATTGTTGAACGCCGCCCGCAAGACGATGAAATGTAAGTAGATATCGACCGTATATCGCTGGTACCAGGTACTCTGCTCAAAATACACGCCGTCCTCGTAGATCTGACGCGTCACCTGCTCCATCAATATCTCCTCGCCGACCTTTCGCCAATGCTCGGCCCGCGTCAGGAACGGCAACTGAGTGCCTAGGTAATAAAGGCCCAGTGCCTCGCCGGTGAGATGTGTGTTTGGACTATAGTATTTCGACAGATACCGTTCGATATGCCGGCCGTGCAAATATAGGTGCTTTATCGCCTTTGAGAACAGCTCGGTAGAAAATGCTTCGGCGTGGCGAAATAGCTGAAATGCCCACAACCATGACATTGCACGGTACGCGACCTCGAGGCTGCTGGCCCAATTAACACCTTGTCCCGGTGGGTTCTGGTCTATCCAACTTTCGATCTGCCTGGCAAATGCCCTGGCATAACGCTCGTCCTTCGTCAGCCAAAATGCGACACCCAGCGTGAAGAAATGCTGATGCCGGTTGAGCTCCCACAGCACTTTCTTATCGCCGGTCTCGGTGCTGTCGAGCTCGTCAAATTCCTTCCAGTGCTTGATCGGTGACCGCTTGCCGGAGATCGGCTCAAGATGCCAATCGATCTCAGTGCCGATGAAGATGTTTTTGATCCCCAAAAGATCGATCCGCCCGTCGAGGATAAGGTCGGCCGACCTTATGAAATGATCCCTTGCGTTTGAGCCGAATGTCTCGGCAAATGTTCGGGCCGAACGAAACTGGTCCTTGAAAACCGGAAAGAACGTCTCGTCACAGTTCAAAAAGAACTGATGCCATAGTGACTCCGGCGTCGTTGCCGCATCATCGAACTTAGGATCGATAAGTTTTGCAAATTCGGCATCGTCGGGCACTTGGTCACCAAAGCCGAGTTTTTCACCGTATGCGGAAACGACCTGGCTGCCTCGTGTAACCAATTCGTCCCACGAGCGGCCACGCATCTTATTGAGTTTTCTTAGCGGTTCCGCCATTGTTTCGACCGACATATCCACTTATGAACCGTTCATTATCGCCTTAAGCCGATAGTCGCGGTATTGTCCGGGTTCGCCCCTTTCGCCGTCAATGATGGCTGAAGCGATGTTGAACGCCTCTCGCGCGGATGCGAAATGGATGTCAAAATCACCTCTCGTTGCCCCGTGTTCGATGATCTCGTTAAAGAATCGCTTTGCACCTTCACCGATGCATGCGTCCTGGTCGTAATCGAAGAAACCATGGCAATAGAGCTTTACAAATATCACGTCCGGCCGGCCGGCGACCGTAATATTCGCTGACACCCAACGATAGAATCGTGCGAGGTCAGCCGGCTGATTTGCCACAAGTGCTCCGTCCTCAAGTCGCGGCACCGGGATGCCCCGGACCCTACGCGTCCAATTGAACACCAATGGACCTGTAAATATAAGTGGTAATAGAGGCTTGGTTCCATTTACCCGAACACGCTTCCCGGTTCGGTGGGGCACTGCCTTATTCGCATCGCCTCCAAACTCGTAGATCTGATTGATCATCGCCACCTGCGAACGGTCCGGTGCCGACGGCAGCGTCATATCCGCGTAGCATCCGGTTTCCTGCAGGATGGCCATCTCGTTATCGACGCCGCAATACAACCCGCCGCACGAGTTGGCCAGTGCGAGATTGCCGTGGACAAATGCGTACATCGGCTGCCCGTGGCCGTCCATTCGCGACAAGCACCCATGCCTTTCGGCTAGCGTGTCGCGAAATTCGATCAGCGAAGAGCGCAAGCCCTCGGCCGTGTCCGGCCGCTCTACGCCGTGATGCAGATGAATTTCGACCTCGCCGAGGCCCTCAGCTTGCATTTCGGCCATAATGTCTAAAATTTCCGGGTGATACTGTTCCGCCGGAAAGAAATTAGTATGGCGAAACTTCGTCCCGTCGGCATCACGGACCGACTCGCCGGTCTCGCGGGCCATTCTGTGGTATGCCCTCAGCCGCTCTATCTGGGTCTTGATGTCCGCATGGCCATTTGGCGACCAGCTTGGCTCAAAGTGGTCAGCGATCGTAAAGACAATGTGCTTTTTATCAAAGACGGTGCTCTCCATCATCGCCGCCGAGCGCGACAACGGATAGTTGAGGAGCCACGGCAGATTCCACCCGAGCTTAGTTTTGAACGAAGTTTCTGCCATTTATCCGTCGATATACCGTCTGTGCCACAATTCGAGCATCCAGAGCGTCCACAATGAATGCGAGTGATCGCGCCGCCCACGCGAGTGCTCGTCCAACAACAACTTTATATACTTCGTATCGAAATACCCGCGTTCGAGCGTCCGTCGATCCGACAGGTCTCCCGCCATTCGCTCCTTAAGCTGGCTGTTTATCCAATCACCGATCGGCACACCGAAACCCTGTTTCGGACGTTCAAGTATAGCTTTGGGAACGATCCCTTCGACCGCACGTTTGAATATATATTTGCCCGCGGTGCCGTTCAACTTTAACGCGGAGGGTATCCGTGAAACGTGTTCTATCAGATCCTGATCAAGCAATGGACTCCGAGTTTCCAGCGAAGCCGCCATGCTCATTCGGTCCACCTTTGTAAGAATGTCGGACGGCAAATAGGTCTTGGTATCGAGGTACAAGAGATTCTCGACAGGGTCGTCGGTTCCGGAATTGGCTGCGATCTGCTTGAAAAGGGCTTCGCCGCGGGCAAAACTTCCGTTCATCTTCGTCCGCGCAGACTCCGAATAGAGCCTTTGTTTCCTCGGTCCGTTAAAATGCGAAATGCTGTCAATGTATCGCGCGGCGGCATCGAGTGAGATGTTGAAAAGGTAGTTCTTGCCGCGGGCACCGTGCGGCAGAGCCTCACTCAACGGACGGATCAAATTTTGTCGGATCGACCGGGGCAGACGTTCGAGGCCGCTTCGTCTGCGTTCGGTCGCGTACCTTGAGTATCCGGCGAATAGTTCGTCGCCGCCGTCACCCGACAGTACCACTGTTACGTATTCGCGAGCCATCTTGGACACCATATATGTCGGCAGAGCACTCGAGTCGGCAAACGGTTCGTCAAAATGCCAAATGAGTTCATCGACCAACCCGACGAGATCGGGCGTGACGGTAAATTCGTGATGATCGGTCCCGAAATGCCTCGCGGCGATCCGGGCATATTTAAGCTCGTCAAAACTGTCTTCGTGAAACCCGATCGAAAAGGTCTTTACGGGCGAATCCGTCAACTTCGACATCAGACCGACGACCGCGCTTGAGTCGACACCTCCCGATAAAAACGCTCCCAGCGGAACCTCAGATACAAGTCTCACGGCGACCGCCTCATGCAACTTTTCGAGCAATTGTCCGGCGATCTTATCCTCGCTGTCGGCGAACTGTTCACCGGAAAAATCAAGGTCCCAGTATCTCTCGGTTTTTATCTCGGAATTCTTGAATGTCAGATGATGTCCCGGTTCGAGCTTTTTGACCGATGAAAAAATGCACAACTCCTCCGGAACGTAGCCAAATGTCAGGTACGCGTCGAGAGCCCCCCGATCTATCTCTCGCGAAATACCGCCGTGGGTCAACAGCACCTTCATCTCAGAACCGAAAACGAATTCACCGGCCGGGGTCAGCGAGTAGAACAGCGGTTTCTTGCCAACCCGGTCACGCGCCATAAAGAGGCTTTGATCCGCGATATCCCAGATCGCGAAGGCAAACATCCCGCGCAGATACTTGACGCAGTCACGGCCAAATTCCTGATATGCGTTAATGATCGTCTCGGTGTCGGAATTCGTGCGAAATACCTGGCCACGGGCCTCGAGCAGCTTCCTAAGTTCGCGGTAATTGTAGATCTCTCCGTTGAATACGATGAGTTTGGTCCGATCGGCATTATAAATGGGCTGCTGTCCACCGGCCAGATCTATGATCGACAGCCGACGCATTCCCATCGCCGCCCGGCCGACGACCGCGGTGCCCTGCTCGTCGGGGCCGCGGTGAGTTATGACGCGGCACATCGCGTCGAGCCTATTAGCCCGTTCCGCAACCCCTCCGTCCGTCATTGATATCATTCCGGCAATTCCGCACATACTAGCCTTCTCCGTCCGCAACCGGCACCGCGCCACGTTTTGGCCAAAATCGCCTCATCGCCGCCAGGACGCTTTCCCTCTCATCTTCCTCGATCACGCCCCAGAGATTTGCCAGGTATAGGTATATTGGGGCGAAAACGATACCGGAGATGAGCAAAACCAGGCTGCCGCCAAAGAAATTTAGGATCGCCAGTTTCTGTGTCGAAAACATCTCCTGGGCGAAATGTTCGCCCGTGGCCTCCAGAACGACCTTTACATTCTCATAGACAAAATAGGTGACGATTCCGGCCGCGATACTGATAATGGCCGTCTTTAGTACGTTCTTCATCAGAGGCAGATGCCGCATACCAAGCCCAAGTTTTCGGATCACCATTGTTTCCGCAATGATCTTTTCCAGAACGATCGCACCGACCGCGGCCGTTATCATCCCGGTCAAACCAAAATGCTCCAGCCCGTAATAAAGTACGGTCACCAGCGTCAGCAGAACGACAATGCGGGTCACCAGGAACAAACGGCCGAGTTCCTTGTACGAACGAACTATCGGATCGGTGATGAGGATACTGAATGGCAGGATCGTGATGTTTATGACGAAGACCGATGCACTTTGCTGGTAATTGGTCGTGAAGAGCGTGATGATGAAAGTCTGTGCGGTGATCAGCAGAAACACGTATATCGGAAAGTAAAAGAAAGCCAGTTTCTGCATCGCACGCGCTGTCAGGCGGATCATCTCCTCCTTGTCACCGGCGACCTGCAGCGTATTCATTCTGGGGATCAGCACCGCGGTGACCGACTCGGCAAGCATTGCGATCAGCGGGACTTCGAAACAGCCGTACGCGTAGATAGCGTATTCCGCCGAACTGAATTTATGACCGACAAAGTAATTGTGAATGTCGTTCTGCAGCATCCAGAGAATTCCGGCGATGCCGAACGGGATCGCATAGACGAACTGATCCTTAAAGAACGAGGGTTCGAATTTCGTCCAGAAACGCGGAAATCGCGAACGAAGGTACCAAAATAGGATGCATGATTGAATCACACCCTGGATCATCGCCGCATAAATAAATGACTCGACGGTTGCAAACAGAAAGACCGCCGAGCCCATCAATAAAGTCTTGCTGAACTGTGCAAGAACGATGAAAACGGTCGCCACCTTGGCTTCCTGATTGGCGATCGCTACGGTCTCGAGAAAGGTTGAAAACACCCAGATCCAGATAACGACACCGATCATGGGAGCCAGCCGTGTCAGTTCCGGACTCTTGAAGATGTTCCCGATCAGTTCCGGATAGAGAAAAAGGGACAGGCACGCCAGGCCGCCGACAACAAAATTGAATAAAAGAATATTCAGGATCGCGGCGCCGCGTCGGTCGGCCGTCTCTCTTGCGAGAAAATAGAACGAACTCATCGAAAATCCGAGCGGCAAGATCACGATCGCGTTCATTATCACCTGAAATGCCTCACGGTAATGTCCGACTTCCTCCTGAGTGAGATACCGAACGATCAGCAGCGGCAGCATGAAGCTGAAACCAAAGCCGATGACCTTGGCAACAAGCAGCCAGGCACTTTGCTGTTTTAATGATTGGGTTGCGGCTTCGGGTTTGCTCATAGTCCGGGCGCGCCTCCCGTAAGCTCGGAGTGTCGTGCGTGTGTGTCGTACCAGCCGGGGATCGAACGGCGGACCACCCTTTCGAGGTTTGAGATCAGTTTGCGGCCGCGTTCGGTTTGGATCAGATATGAGTAGTCGCCGAAAAGCCAGTATTTTACAAATACCTTTCGATACTGCCTCATGATCTCATCTCGCGTTCGCCAGCGACCGGCGGTTTCCTCACCAAACGGTCCGGACGCCCCTTCTTCAAAGATATGGAACTTTTGACCATTACCGCCCGGCAATTCACTCCGGATGTGGTCAAAATCCTGCTTGATCGCCTTGAAATCAACGTATCCGAGCTGTTCGAGCAGGTCAAATTCGTATTCCAGCCGTCTAAAGACGATCTTTTCAGAACGGATCGAAATGTAATCCGGTTTGTGCTCAAATCGCAGCAGTGCCCGCAGGCAGATGACCTCGGAACCAACGATGTCGGCCTTCAGATAATGAGGAACGCCAAAGCGCTGTACCTGTTCGGCAAAGTCTATCGCCGGGACGCTGATTATCTCGTTGGTAGTACCGAGTACCTCATTTCGGACCGCCCAATCTTCGGCCGTACTTCCCCACAGGGTGTGATGCTCGTTACGATAGAATTTGACCGTGCGGCCCGTTTCGGATTCGACGAAAGACTCCGTGATGGCCCCCTCGACGATCGTAAGACGCCCGTCGGAGATCGCCGAGGCAAACCGCTCACGGCAAAACTGAGCATTTGCGGGATCCGCCTCAAAAGCCACGACTCGGTAGCCTTTTTTGAGATAGTGATCCGTGTCCTGGCCGTGGTGCAGCCCGACATCAAAGATCAATCCCGGATCTTTGGGGGTTGGAATTAATTCCGACATTTGGCACTCCAAAAAGTGTGTTTCCGTGACGACGGGCGATCGATGCGGAAAGCACCTCTAAATCATATACTTAATCGGGCCTTTATTTCAGTATTTTGTTCAACTTAGACAAACTCCGGGGCCGCGTGGCCGGTCGCCATCGACCATAAAAAAGGGGTGGCGCGGACAGGGCGTAATCGGTTATCCTAAGTAACGGCGCTCCTTTCTCACCAACCGCCGTTTCTATGAACGATTCTGAGATAAAACGCCGCGATATTCGCCCCGCACTTGTTTTTCTGAGCGGCGAACTGATCGCTGTCCCGATCCCGCTCGAACGCGAGGAGGTTATCCTTGGCCGTGCGCTTGAGGCGGATGTTCGTGTCAACGATACCCAGGTCTCCAGACAGCACGCCCGAGTAACGACCGCGATCGACCCTGTTTCCGGCAACGTCAGATACATACTTTCGGACCTGAATTCGCGTAACGGTACATTCTTGAATGGCGACCGCATCTCGACCCATCCATTGACCAATGGCGACAAGATCTCGATCGGCGAGACACTGCTGCGCTTTGACCTTCTGGATGAGATCGACCGCGAATATCAAAGGCAGATACATCGTTTGATCTCGCATGACGATCTGACCGGACTTTTATCCAGCAGGTCATTTTTCTCGGAACTTCGCCGCGAGGCCAGCCGGGCCACGACCGAAAATCGCCCGTTCTGCGTTTTGATGATGGACGGTGACCATTTTAAGGGTGTCAACGATAAATATGGCCACCTCACGGGCAGTAAAACGATCGAGGAGATCGGGCTTTCGATAATGGCGAACTTGCGGAGCGGCGATGCGGCCGCGCGATTCGGCGGTGACGAATTTGCCGCCTTTTTGCTCGATGCCGAAATGCCGCAAGCCCTCGTCGCCGCCGAGCGAATGCGTGCCACTATCGAGAACCGCGAGTTTAGCGTCGTCCAACCCGGCCGCACATCCGAAAAGCATCACATTACTGTCAGCATCGGTGTAGCCTCGTTTCCGGAAGATTCGTCCGACCCGATCGAACTTGTCGAAATGGCCGACTCCGCCCTTTACCGCGCCAAACGCGAGGGCCGAAACCGCGTTGCCGCGTATCGCGATATGACGCAGGAAGAGCTTGCCCGGCACTTACCGCCGCGACGGTCGTGAGCCATTCATTTCAGGCCACTGTCAGGAACACAAGCCAGCTAACTATGAGCACGGCAAACAGAGCGATAGTGTAGCGCAGCGCCACTTGCCTCAGCCTTTGTGTACCGATGGTCCACAGTAGAAAAAGCTTTGAAACAAACGAAGCGGTGACCGACAATGTGATCAGTCCGCCGAGAAACTCGACACCAAAAGCTCCGGCGTCGTGCATTTGTATATTGGCGATCACCGAACCGTGGATCTCGAAAAGCGATACCAGAAATGTCAGCACGATCAATCCGCTTTGACCCAGAAAATGCTGCAGAAGCTTTGAGATCGCCAAGATCGCAATGATGAAGGCGGCGAGTTTGATAATGGGCAGGATCTCTAGCTGCACCTCTCGGTCAGCGACCTTTCGGTGAGGTATCCGCATGATCAGGACCACGATCATCAAAACGACCGCGAAGATCGGCCCCGCCAATATCAGCAGCAGCGGTACATGGACCTCGGTCGTGCCTAACAGTAACAGCACCACGCCCTCGACAAGCATCGCCAGCGTCGCGGATAAGAAGGTCAGCGTCTGTTTGCCAAGGTCCTCAACCGGGGCATTCACGCTGTCACGTGCCAGATCGACCGTCGTCGCGGTGCTTGAAACAAGCCCGCCGAAAAAGCCTGTCAATATCGCACCCTTGCGGTTACCCAGGATCTGAATTGCCGCCGCACCGAGGGCCTCGATGAAAGCCAGTGCGAAGACCATATACGCTGCCTTTTTCAGACTGAACATCTGCCACGGATCGAGCGGTTCGGCAGGCATCAGGTAAGCTATCAAGAAGAACGCCGTAAGGATGATCGCCGGCTTTCCCCAATTTCGAAATAGATCCATTTCGCCCCTCAGCGATATTATCCGCCAACTCGCGTGCGGCAACAATCATCCGAAGGACTCGCGACAAACGAAATTGCAACCTTTTACCGCAATCAGCGTGTTAGAAAGTGCGTAAGTTCGTGGTAAACTCGTGCTTTGCCCGGCGTACGCTCGGCCGTTGTGATCTGTAGTAAATTCCGTTGGTAGGATTTTAGGTGATAAGTACTCTCAATCTAGCGACTAAGCCCTTCAGAAACAGGGCTCTACCGTTTTTGCTGGCGGCGTTGATGCTGTTTGCCGCAGCTGTGGGCCTAATTGTCAGTCTCGCCTACTGGAAACAAACCTCGGACACGAACAAACTATTGGCCGAACAGAACTCCCGCACTGAGGCCGAGATCAAGCAGCTTAAGGGCGAGGGTGAAAAGGTCCAGCAGCAATTGTCTCCTGAACAAAAGGCCATTCTGACCGCCTCGCATAAATTGGTTGCGAACAAAACATTCGGCTGGTCACGCCTATTCTCTGATCTCGAAGGTGTCTTGCCGGGTTCGGTATCAGCCTCACGTATATCAGTTCAGAATATTTACAATGACAGCGGCCGACTGAAGGCCGAACTCGAACTGGGCGTCCTTAGCCGCGATTATCCGGCCGTGATGGCGATGATCGACAATATGCACAATTCCGGGCTTTTCCAGGCAGAACTTCGTGGGCAGGACCTGCAAAAGAACGAACGGATGACCTACACCGAATACACACTGCGGCTGATCTATTCGCCCGGATACGGGTACTCGGCCACGCCGACGACCGATGTCGCCGAGAATAATCCCGGAGGTGCCCGGTAATGGCTGAGATCGACACGAACGAAATTGAAACCGCCGAGTCCGCTCCGGCAAACCTCGCACTTGTGACCCCTGAGGTCATCGCCCGCCGCCCCCGAAAGGTCGCCGGCGGAATGTGGGGGCCGATCGAGGTTGCTGCTCTTGCGATCGGGGCCGTAGCTCTGGGCGCGGTCGTTCTTCTTTACATTTTTGCAGTCGCTCCGGCTGGCCGCGAACTTGCCAGGAACCGCTCTGAGGCAGACCGGCTTGAGGCCGAAAAAATGTCGGCGAAAACCAAGTACGGCGAGATCACAACGACCGAAGCCCAGGTCGGCAAGCTTTTGACCAGTGTCGACGATTTCGAGACACGTTTTTTGCCCCCGGCTGTAAATGGACGGTCGGCTCTGTACCAACGCATCAACTCGCTCATTCTCGCATACGGTCTGACCAACACGACAGGGCCTGACTACCAGACACTCGAGTCGGCAGACGTGAACAAGGAAAATGAGAGTGACGAAGAACGCGGACGGGCCAAATTCCGGAGCCTTTTTCCCGGGATCTATGTGACGATGACGGTCGAAGGTTCGTATCAGAATCTCCGCCGCTTTATTCGTGATATCGAGACCGGAAATGAGTTTGTCGTGGTCAGTACCGTTGAGATCGAACCGTCCGACTCGCAGTCCGAACCAAAACCCGACCTGACCAAACCGCCCGCCGCACAACCCGGCAGTGACATGACAGCGGCCGGTTTTCCCGGTAGCGGCAGGCCGGATGCAGGCCAACCCGGAGCGGCAAAACCGAAGGGCCGAACCCATGGCGAGATAGTGGCTCTCCATCTTGAAATGGCCGCGTATTTCCGTCGGGCGAACTATTCGCCGATCATCGATAAGGGGGCCGCTCAGTAACGCAATGGCAGTAACCGCAGGCAAAACCACTGCAGAACGTAATAAGCTGATCGCGGCCTCGCTGCTCGGCGTGCTCGCGATTGCGGCCCTGTATTTCGCATTCGGCCGAAGCTTGTTTGGCGGCAGTTCATCGGCAGCCGCCAAGGCAACGCCGACGCCAAAACCAACTCCGTCCGCCGGCAAGAAGGACCTCGAAATGCCGTCGGCATCAGAGCAGGATTTCGCCTATCAAACGACCCCGATAGATTATCGTCCGGGCAACGCATACGCACCCGACGCGGGACGCAATATTTTTGCCTTTTACGAGCCGCCTGCACCGACGCCCTACAGTCCGACGCCGCTGCCGCCGGCGACTCCGCCGCCGACGCCGGTCCCTACCCCGACGCCCGAGATGCTCGTCGGCTTTATGATGCCGCAGAGCGTTTACGCGGGTTCTAAGGGCTTTAAGCTCGAGGTCAACGGCGATCGGTTTACGCCCGAGGCACGCATCTATTTCAGCCAGAGCGAGATACCGACGTCGTTCATCAGCGCGCAAAAGCTCGTCGCCGATATTCCGTCGAACTTCATCGCCCAAGAAGGCCCGCGTCAGATCATCGTTCAGACGCCGGACGGCAAGAAATACTCTAATCAGGTCATCTTCCAGGTTCAGGCACCGCCGCGGCCGACATTCCAATATATCGGCATGATCGCCCGAAAGCGCTACAACAACGACACCGCTTATTTTCTCGAAAGCGGCAAGACGACGCCGTTCGGAGCACGACTGAATGATGTGGTCGGCGGCCGCTTTCGTTTGATCAATATTTCCGCGACCGAGGTGACGTTTGAAGACACCGGACTCGGATTCAAGCACAAAATAGCAATCGTTAAGGCCGGAACGACCGGCTCAACCGGCTCACCGGGCGTTCCGGCCGGACGTCCGGGCAGCAATCCGATGGACCCCGGCTTTATGCCGTTCAATCCGGGCGGCATCCCGCAGGGCGAGATCCCCGGCATCCCGAGCAACATCCCTCGATACGTGCCGCCGCAGCCGCCCAATCGGAATCCGAACGACAAAAAGGACGTTGACGACAACGATGACGGTGACGGCAGATAACAGACCAGGTGAACGCGGAATGACGCTGCTCGCCGTAATGGCGGTCATGGTGGTTTTTGCGATCGGACTGCTGGCCGTCGCCCCCGCGGTCCAACTGGAGGTTCAACGCGAAAAGGAGCTTGAATCGATCCGCCGCGGCGAAGAGGTCGCTGAGGCAATTCGGCAATACGTAGAATTCTATCGCGGAGCCAAACTGCCCAATTCGATGGACGAACTTCTCGAAGGCCTGCCACAGGGAACGAAAAAGAGGCAGATATTGCGGGCATCGGCGGCGATCGATCCGCTCAGCGAGGATGGCAAGTGGCGACTGATCAAGGCTGAGGTTTCGACGCTCGGCCCATTTGCCAAACGAGTGCAAACATTCAACGGCGGATTGCTGCCATCAAATCCGAGTCAGGTCTTTGACCGATTCGCTCTGGTTCTGGTAAACACGCTTAATACCGGCACCGAGAGCGACTCGACCGAACCTGACGACAGCGACACTGAAATATTGACAGAAAATACCCCTTTCATCGGCGTCGCTAGTCAAAGCCGCAGCAAATCGGTCATATCCTATTACGGCATCGAGAACCACTCAAAATGGATCTTCACTCCGCTCTTCCGCGGTGCCGGCGCCAGCAACGTCCGTGGGGCGCGTCCGGCGCCCGCAATGTCCGGCACCGACGCTCGATAGACGCCTTAGATTTCCGTCTCGAACTTGCGTTTTGGCTTCGATGTCTCTTTCGCGACCTGATCGACCGAGGCCGCGACCGAGCTTGGCATGATACCTGCCTGTCTTAGTGCGTCAATCGCGGCCATCGCAGCCTCATCAAACACCTCCAGCGGCCGATGTTCATCGGTGTCGATCCAGAAATTGACAGTCAGCGTAATATTTTCGCCGCTTACCTCTGAGACCAGAACGCTCGGCCGCGGATCATCCAGAATGCCCGTTACCTCGACGATCGCGTCCGCGATCAGCCGCTTGATCGATCGGATGTCGTTGTCGAATTTGAAGCTCATCATCATTGCCAAACGACGCTTCTCACCGGCCTTGTGGATCGTAAGTGTGCTCGAGTACATTTCGCCGTTTGGGATGAGGATCAGTTCTCCGTCATCCTTGCGCAGTTCGGTCGCACGGACGCCGATCGTTTCGACCCGCCCATGATTGCCGCCGATCTGTATGTGGTCATTCCATTTGAACGGCTCACGCCACAGTATCAGCAGACCGGAGAAGAGATTATTGAGAATGTCCCTGGTCGCAAAACCGATCACAAATGACGTAAATCCCAGTCCGGCTATCACGTCCTTGAACTCAAGCGACGGAACGATCACCGTCAGCGACGTCAATACACCAAAAACAAAGATGACGATGAACGACAACCGCATGTACAGGACACGCAGCCGTCGATCGATATTTGTCCTTTTGCTTGCGGTCCAGATAACCTGCCTTGCGAGACGGCCCAACAGGTAAAAGAGCCCGAGGAGGAGCAATCCTGCGATAAGGTACGGCAGCCGTTCGATCAACGTGGTCCACATGCCGTCGATCGAGGTCCATAACACATCCTTGACCTCGTGAGCCTGACGCACGACCTGCACTTGCGAATTTGTGTTCTGAAAGATCATCGTTGGAATTCATTATACCAATATCATTCGATCTTCGATCCTGTCGGTTCTGATCAGCGGGCCGGGAGAACTTGACATAGAAATATATTAGAATTAGAAGAATTCTAATTACTGAGGTATTAACTATGCATACTACAAAGATCGACATCGCAAAAGGAAACCGAGAAAAGCTGATCGGGTTGCTGAACCAACGTCTCGCCGACGCTGCTGACCTGAGGTCGCAGGCCAAACAGGCACACTGGAACGTTAAGGGAATGAATTTCATAGCTCTGCACGAGCTATTTGACCGCGTCGCCGCTGATCTGGAACCGATCGTGGATGATATTGCCGAACGCATCACGACGCTTGGAGGGATGGCTAACGGCACCGTTCGCGTTACCGCCCAGTCCTCGACATTGGCCGAATATCCACTGGAGATCACGGATGGTGCGGATCACGTTGACGCCCTCTCGAACGTATTGGCGGATTTTGCTAAAAAGGTGCGCGCGGACATCGATGCTGCTGACGAGCTTGGCGATGCGGGCACCGCCGACCTTCTGACGGGCGTCTCACGGACGACCGACAAGCTTCTGTGGTTCGTCGAGGCCCATATTCAGTCGTAAGGATCGTGGTAAGAGTGATCAAGTGAAAATGCAAGAGCCGCGTGGTGATCACGCGGCTCTTTTACCGTTGCTCTTCCTGTCCGTGCTCATTTAACAAAATCGAACACGATATTGCAGAAGGCCTTGACGCCGACATCCAAACGGCTGTCATCAATGAAGAAATCAGGCGTGTGGTGCGACGGCACCGTCTTCGGGTCGCCGCCTTTCGGCATTCCGCCGACAAAAAAGAAGAATGAGGGAGCTTTCTGGCCGTAAAAAGCAAAGTCTTCGGCTCCGGTCACCCACTCGGCGTCGATCACGTTTCCCTTGCCGACAGCTTTTTCGAGCGAAGGCAGCATCTTTTTGACTAGCTGCGGGTCGTTATATGTGACCGGCGTTTTTCGATCGATCCTGACCTCGGCGGTCGCCCCCATACTCTCGGCGATCTTGCTGGCCGTCCGCCGGATCTTATCGTGAACCTCGTCCTGCATCGCGGTGTCAAGCGTGCGGATGGTACCGGCCATTACGGCCTCCTCGGGGATTATGTTCTCACGAATACCCGCCGTCATCCGGCCCACCGTGATTATGACCGGTGCTTTGGGAAGTTCCGATTGACGCGCGACGATCATCTGCAGCCCGGTATATATCTGTGTTGAAACAGCTATCGGGTCGATACCCTGCCAGGGATATGCCCCGTGGCTTTGGCGGCCCTTGACCTTGATCTCGAACCAGTCACTGGCGGCCATTTCGGCACCTGATTTGTATTTTATCTGCCCGATCTCGGTAGCGGAATTAATGTGAATGCCGAACATCGCATCGATCTTCGGATCGTCCATCACGCCTTCCTTGACCATATCGGATGCCCCGCCGGTCTCGCCCGCCGGAGCGCCTTCCTCAGCCGGCTGAAAGATAAAAACGACAGTCCCCTTGATCTTGTCCTTCATTCCGGCGAGAACGGTGGCCGTGCCCAGAAGCATCGCCACGTGGGTATCGTGGCCGCATGCATGCATAACGCCGACCGTCTGGCCGTTATATTCGCTTTTGACGGTCGATTTGAACGGGACGTTGACGCGTTCCGTCACCGGCAGGCCGTCCATATCCGCCCGCAATCCAATGACCGGGCCCGGCTGGGAGCCCTTAAGAATGCCTACAACACCGGTCTTGGCGATACCGGTCCGGACATCAATGCCAAGCTTCTTCAGTTCGGCGGCGACGAGTTTCGCCGTATTGAACTCGCGATTCCCAAGCTCCGGATGTTCGTGGAGGTATCGCCGCCACTGCACTACCTGCGGCATGACCTTGGCGGTGGCGGCATTGATCTCGGTCGTCATATCGACGCCAAGTACCGACACTGAGATCGAGCACAATAGAATTATCGCTGACAATATCCGCATTTACAGGACTCCTTCTGATCAGAATGCCTGCAAGTTTAGCATTTTTTGCAAGAAATCCTCACTTTTTGACAAAGTAGTTCTTATCAACCGTGAACCATTTCTCCGGATTCCAGAGCTCGGCGTCCAACTTGATATCGGCCTGGATATCAGAATACTCTTCTGAGGTCGTCGGTTTGCCGTCGACATAGAACTTGACCTCGGCGGCGACCCATCCGCCCTTTGCCTTTACGTACTTGTTGAACTGCGTCTCAGCGATGCTCTTCTTATCCCGTCCGGCGGTTTGCAGCAGCCGCACAAAAAGCAGATTCTTCTTATCTACCCAGAACTGCGGCGTTGTCACATCGCCCTGTTTGGCTCCGACGACGTAAACGTCCTTTCCCTGCCATTTGTCGCTATGAATGGCCTTCAGATCGATCCCGAGGCCCTTGACCTGCGCGATCGTTGTTTCCGGGCCCTGACAGTACACGTCAAAACCCAAGACCAAAAGCGGATGTACGAACGGGCGTGCGGGGCCGCCCTTGCCGTCCTTGAACGAGCTTATTTTGCCGTCGGCAAACAAGATGCCGTCTCCTGCTTTCGATTCTGCAAAGTCGATACGCAGTTTTCCGGGACAGGTCATTGCCTCGTTCCATATTTCGGACGTGCTCGTGCCGTCGGGCTGGTGATGTATCGTCTTTTGAACGAATGTCAGCGTCTTGTACCACTTGTTGGCGTATTTTTTGTGCATTGCCGCGATCAGTTCGTCACCGGACTTGATATCACCGGCGAAAGCGGGCACCGCCAAAAGTGTCAATAAAAGCGTCAGTTTGAGGATCTTCATAGTATTTAGTCGATGATCTGTCAGTTTGTCAGGCATTATCGCTTGCCTTTCGGCAAATACTCCTTCGGTATAGGGTTGTTCGGACGCTCATCATCCCAACTCGCGGCGGAGATCCACCAGCGGGTTCCATCCCAGAACAGTTCGAGGCTGTTTACGCCGCGGCCCTTATCGGTCTTGTCGTCGTTGTTGTATTCGTAGGTCGAAAAGACGTGGGCAATGTTGCCGAAACGGCGAACGACGCGGTTGATCTCGCGTTCGTTAAAGCCGTTCTCGACGAATGATCCATTGGTGCCGTTAACGTACTGCTGATGGCTCATTACATTCGCCCGGATCTTACCACCCTGTTCGCTCATACTGACAAAGCTGATATTCGGCACATAGAGCGTTTTGTCGCGGCCCCACTGCCTTGGTTGGCCCTTCGGCCCCGAGATCGTAGCGTAGAACGCCTTTACGATGCCGTCGATGCTTGAAACATCGGCCGGATCAGCGGCTATCTTCGGTACTTCGACCGCCTTCAGGTCTCGGTCGCACTGAAACTCGAGCGTAAATGCGCCCTGCACGATCTTCCAGCCGGAATCTGTCCGGACGAGATTAAAGACGTCCTTTCCGCAGTGCGAGAATTTATCGCCGACATAGAACGTATAGCGTCCGGATACGACCGCCAGATCGCCATCGATCACGGCCTCAGGCGATATCATTTTCTCGAGGTATTCCCCGCTCTTTGACTCCGTTATCAATTTGACAAATGATTCCCCGGTGTCAACGCTCGTTCTTGAAATGCCCTTTCCATCGCGCGGCTTTTGGATCGCAAGAAAGTGTACATTCGGAGCAAAGACCGATCTGATCTGATCGGCATTTTTCGTCCTCATACCAGAGAACAGCCGGTTTACGGTGTCGATCGCGTCCGTCTTATCGTCTGGCAATTGGGCGAAGGAGTGAAATGCCGCGAATATTGTAATAGCGATGATCGATCTGAGTTTTTTCATGGTACGATATGCGAATCTTATTGAGTGCTCCCCGACGTTCTATTTGTGTTCGATGAATGATCCGGCGATCTTCGGCGCGATCTCATCGAGCCACGCGTCGAGTTCGTTCTGAGTATACCATCTGCCTTTTAGCATAACTCCGGCACGATCTTTGGTCGCCGAAATGTCATCGATAGGATTAGCGTTCAGCAGCACGAGATCGGCACGCTTTCCTTTTTCGATCGTACCGGCCTTGTCGATCGTGCCGAAGAATTCATGTGCGTTTCGCGTTCCGGCAGCGAGCACAGCATAGTTTGAAATGCCAGAGTCCTTCAGTGCCTTCAGTTCGTGATGGATACCGAAACCATAGAGCCAAAGAAACTCAGGCGTGTCGGATCCGGTCATGATCTTTCCGCCCGCTTCGTAGATCGCCTTGATCAGCTTTTCGCGAAGGGCGACCCAGCGGGCCCGTCTTTCCAACGAAACCGTGTTGATAAACTTGTTTTTCTTATAGAAATCCAACCATTGCTGCTGTACCTTAGGCGGGTAGAACCTAAAATCCGGCTGAACTCTGATCTCTTCCTCCGTACGCAGCCGGCCAAACGTATTCTTCATAAAATGCTGCGTCGGATCGACATATGGGTTTGACGCGACGGTCTTGCGGGCGATCTCAGCGATCTTTGTCTCGTCCATGTAGTCAAAGCTCTTCCAATTGTCGGGATTGTATATGTACAGGTCCGAGACCGAGCCTTTTACCGGAGAATCAGCCTTGAGCAGCAATTCCATATATCCGTCGAGGTGCTCGATCTGTTGTCCGGCCTTCCAGGCGCGCTCGACCCCGACAAAGCGGCTGTCGGCGTGGCCTACAACCCTAATATTCAGCTTCTTTGCCTCATCGACCGCCGTTTCGTAGAGCAGAGACTTTAGAAACGTGGTTATCTTTATGAAATCATAGCCGGCAGCTTTCGATCTGCGCACTGCTTCGCGAGCTTCTTCGGGCGTATTGACAACAAAGTTGTTTCCTTGCTCGCGGCCTGTCAAATGTGGGCTGGCGACATAGATCGTAGGGGCTGCGATCTCGCCGGTGGCCGATCGCTTTCGCAATTTGAGCAATTCAGGAGTGCCGATCATAAAGCGGACAGTCGTCACACCGTTCGCCACCATCACCCGCAGTTCATCCGGTGCGATCGAATCGGGATATTCGTCACTGTCGGATAACAAGTGCGTATGCATATCGACAAGGCCGGGGATCAGGTACTTGCCTCTTGCATCGACGGTGAGGGCGTCGGCAGGGACCTTGACCCTTGCGGCATCACCGATCTGAGCGATCGTGCCATTTCGGACGACAACCGTTTGGTTCGTGATCACCCGCTCACGGTCCATCGGGATCACATTGACGCCAACAAATGCCGTTGTTTGACCGATGGCGGCTGTCACAACGCCGATCAACAACACAAGTAAAATGATAGACTTCCAAACCATAAGTACCCTCTAATACGAAGGCTGACCGAAATTGGTTTCCGGTCAGCCTTACATTTTCGACGGTCTTGTTACGTTCTTACTTGATCGCTTTCCTTGGCAGCTTGCCGTCCATCATCGCCGTTTGATATGCAAAAGCGGCAATGATCGTTGCGGATTGTTTCATATCCTCCGGCTGGATGCGGTCAAAATTGTCCTGATTGGAATGATGCGTGCGGGTATTGTACTCGACCGTATCCTGTATGAACTGAAATCCCGGCAGTCCGATTCCGTCAAACGGCAGATGGTCTGTTCCGCCGGTGTTCGACATCGTCAGGGTCTTGGCCCCAAGGTCCGCAAAAGGTGCCAGCCAAGCCTCAAAATACGGCCTGACGCCTGCGTTGCCCTGCATGTAAACGCCGCGGATCTTGCCCGTTCCGTTATCAAGATTGTAATAAGCCGACAATTTGTCATAGTCCGGGCCTTTGACCAGGGTACCGTCCTTTTTCTCGCCAAAGTGCTTCTTGACATAGTTGGTCGAACCAAAGATGCCTTGCTCTTCGCCGGACCATAACGCGACGCGAATCGTCCGCCGCGGCTTAAGGCCCGAGGCAATAATGATCCGTGCCGCCTCCATCACTGCTGCACATCCGGCGCCGTTGTCCGTCGCACCTGTTCCGCTATGCCATGAATCGAGATGTCCGCCGAGCATAACAACCTCGTCCTTGAGTGCGGGATCGCTTCCCGGTATCTCGGCGACCGTGTTGTATTGCATCGGATCGTCATCATGAAACTGCGAATCGATCTCAACGGTCATCTTCGGTTTGGCACCGAGCTTTATCATCCGGACGAGGCGATTGTAATCCTCAGTGGCAAGCGTTGCCTGCGGCATCATGTTCGCTTCCCATTTCTTATTGTGCGGCTGAAAGGCCGCGGAGTTGAAAATATCATCGATGGTCTTGATCTCGCCCATCTCGACACCGACACTGGCCCCTTGAACGAATATCGTGCCGCCCGACCCATTGTTGCTGTTCTCGAGCATTACCGCGGCGCCTTCGTCGATGAGAAACTTCATCTTCTTTGCCTGAAAGTTCATCGAGTCGACAAAGTTCTTGATCATCGCCGGCGGCGGATTGCCAGAATCGCCCGATGCGGACGGGTCAGGAGCAGCGGCGAGTTTGGTCAGATCCTCATCGCTCATCCGCATCATCAGCGGCTTGTCTATCGGCTTCAGCACACGCTCGTTCGAAACGAGAACGATCTTGCCCGCGAGCTGGCCCTTGTATTTGGCCAGATCCTCTGGCGTTTTTGCCGAGATGTGCACAACCTCGCCTGTAACCGCACCTTTTGTCGAAGGCGACCATGCTGAAGGGTACCCGATAACCGGAGTGTACTGCGGCTCAACGATCGTTGCCGAGAATTTGCGAAGTGACCATCCACGTCCAAACGGCCCCCAGGACTCGAGGCCGGCATTCTGCATTCCCCATTCCTTCATCTTGTCGCGGGTCCACTCGTTCGCACGCTTCATATTTGGCGATCCGGTCAGTCGCGGCCCGATGACATCGGTCAGGTACGAAAGGGTCTGCATAACCTGCGACCGGTTCATCCCCTCATCGCGGATCTTGTCGATGGTCTCTTTTGGCGCTGTGTAGACCGCCGGTGATGTTGCCTGACCGAGCGCAAATGCCGGCATCAGCAATGCGGTCAGAATGACGGCGATAGTTAATTTTTTCCGAAGCATATTTTTAAACGTCCTGATAATTTTATTTTGATCAATTTCCGGTCACGGACGCAGGCAGCGGCTTATCCACCGTCGGCCGTTTTGCCGCATTTGCCAATGTCCAACCAGTTGCCATTATTGTACGCGCAACTTTTTCCATTTGTTCAAAGTTGATCTTTTCGACCGAGTCCGATACCTGATGATAGTCAGCATGACTACCGTCCATATAGAAAATGATCGGAATTCCCTTCTTCGCGTAATTAAAATGGTCTGAACGATAGAAGAACTGTTCCGGGTCTTTTGGATCATCGTATTTCGTATTGAAAGCAAGAGCAAGAAATGATCTGTTCACCGAGTCGCTCAATTCGCCCAACTCAGTGCTCATCATCCGCGAGCCAATAGTGAAGACCTCGCCGGGTTTAGGCAGATTTTTGTTCTGCGGATGATTTTCGTCGCCCGGATTTTGATAACGGCCGATCATGTCGATATTGAGCTCGGTAATGATAGAGCCGATCGGAACAGTCGGGTTGTCGGCAAAATACTCGCTTCCCCAAAGGCCTTTTTCCTCACCTGCGTGCCAAATGAAAAGGAATGACCGCTTTGGTCTTTGGGTACCTTTCGCAATCGCCTCGGCGATCGAGAGCACTGAAACGGTCCCCGAACCATCGTCGTCGGCTCCATTCCATATCTTATCGTCGCCGGCCGCAAATGGATTGGTTCCGACATGATCGTAATGAGCTCCGATCGCAACATATTCGTTTTTCAGTACCGGATCACTGCCCTCAATTATCCCGATCACGTTTTGAGTATGGATATTTTCGGTCTTAACCCCGATCGACGCAGCGACCTTTTTCGTCGCCTTTAGATCGAACGACTCCATCGCCTCGCCGGTGATCGACCTGGTAAAGAGACTACCGCCGCTTGCCTTTTCACCGGCGAACATCGACGCGATCACTCGTGGAGTGACGGTTATGGTCGGGATCGTGATCTGCGCCTGTTGCTTTCCAAACTCAACCAGGCCTTTATCCGCCTGGTTCCATTTCGCCCCTTCCCAGTTTGCGAGGCTCCCGAACGTCGAAAACGCGATCACCGCCTTTGCTCCGTTCTTTTGAGCATAATACGGCGGTGACATCCAATCGTCACCTACGGGTCCCTTCAGATCATTGAAAGTGATCCCTTTCGGCAGACTATTGACGACGATTACGACCTTGTCCTTAACGTCGATGCCCTCATAGGGATTAATGTTCTTTGATCTTATTAACCAGCCGTTTCCGACAAAGACCAGGTTGCTCCCCGAAATGTTGGCAGGTAGCTGGCTTGCCAAAAAATCCTTTCCATAGCTATATGTAACGCCATTGATCTCGAGCCGCGTCTTTTCTGCGTCGATCTTGTTCAATCGCAGCGGTACCTTCTGAAAATAACTCCCGTTGTCACCGCCCGGTTTTACGCCCCATCGCGACAAATGCTGTGCGATGAACATCGCGGCGATATCCAGCCCCCGCGACGGTGTATCGCGTCCTTCGAGCTCGTCGGACGCGATAAAGGTAAGATAGTCTTTAAGCTGTTTGGCCGTAACACCTTCGACATTGCCGAAATTTGGTGCCGCGGATCTGGCTGCCTTTTGGGCAAATGCCGAGGGCGTTCCTGCGAGCAATAAAGCGAATAGAATGAGTGCTATAGATCGTTTCATAATTGTAATGTAGCTTTGCGTCGGAACTCAGTCTGTCTTCCGTGCTAAAGGCCGAAAACCGCAATACCGTCGGGCCCCTTGCCCGACTCGGCTCGTCCGTTAATTTCTAATTTTGCAAGATCTATCTTCAAAACCGCATCGGGTTCGACCATCGTAATAAATGCCGTCTTGCCATCCACCGAGAACGCAATACCGAGCGGTACGCCTTCCAGTTTCATCCGCCGAACCTCTTTTCTGGTCGCGGCGTCGACAATGAGCAGTTCCTTGGCGGCGATCATGGTGCAGACGACCTGCTTGCCGTCGGGTGTGAATCTAACCCGGTACGGGCGTCCGCCGATGTTGACCTTCGCGACCGGTCTGGCGGCAGCGGTATCAACGATCTCCACCATGCCTTCAGCATTAAGGCCCGTCCAGACTTCTTTACCGTCGGGAGAGAGGTCGATCGCTTCAGGCTGCTTTCCGACAGGGATCTGCGTTATCTTTGACGCGGCAGGCGGCACGTTTTGAAATTCGAACGCCGTTATACTGTCCGACGCGATATTTGCCGTGTAGATCCTTTTTTGGTCGGGCGAAACGGCGATCATATGAGAGGTATTCTGCCCGGTCCCCATTAGCCAGTCGACTTTGTACGTCATCGGGTCGTACCGTGCCACAACCCGGTTCGTTTCCGAAGTGAAATAGAGTTTTCCCCCGACAACCTGCAAACCGTGCGGACGCATCAGCGGGCTGACGTCGACTCGCCTGAGCTCTTTCGCCGACGCAATATCGACAACCGATATCGAATTCCCCGGTGTTTGGGCCCCGTAATTGGCTACAAACGCGGTCTTTCCATCCGATGAAAGCACAACTTCGTGCGGCCCATCACCTACCGGTATCTTTGCTGTCACCTTCATCGAGATCGGGTCGATCAGCGTGAGAGTATTCTCGGCTTTATTAAGTGCGGCGAGTACCGGCTTCGCGGTCTGAGCGTAGGAAATTAGAGGAAAGAGAGCAAATATCGACCAAAGACCGGCGATCACAAAGCAAGAAAGGCGAGTACGTAACTTCATGTCCCGCTTATACGAAGTTGACCGAAAAAGGGTTTCGGTCAACTCATGAATTTTGCGGGATACGGGGTTGCGTCGCTCAGGGCCGCAATCCCGGTGAAACGTACTCTAGAATTTTATACAGCTCTTTGGCGTCGGTATCAGCGATGTCCTTCCTTACCAACAGCACTAGATCTACGCCCGGCCTGAGCGGGTAAACGCCGTCAAACCGATAAAAGGCAGAATATCGGCGCAGCACTTCGGCATCCTGGGCATCTTTTTTGGCGACGATCATTTCAGCCGAGTTCGCGTCGATAAGAGAACCATGAAAGTTCGCGTGCTCATAATCCTTCAGGTACCAGGTCATCGGCCAATAATCCGGCGATACGATCTCGATCGTCGCCTTTTTCCCCTGGCTGCTCTTATCGGCATAATGATCTATCTTTGCGACGAGGTTGAGCATCTCGCGCTTCGTATGAGCATATACGTAGCCCATTTCTTCGTCGTCGTAGCGGACAAAATTGATCGAATAGGCCTGATAAGCGAGAACGGCAGAAGATATGATGACAAGCAAAGACCCGAGAACCTTTAGCGGCATTCGTTTTGACATGACGAATTCATTGATCCCGTATCCCGCGATCAGGCACATCGGCAAATAGAAGCTCAATGCCAGCCATGGCGTCTTGTATGGAATGATGGTGTACGCGGCAAAGAGTCCAAATGCCCAAAACGCAGTGAATATCGCAAACCGGTGCTTTGCCTTTAGCAAAGATACCGCGGCACCTATCGGGGCAAGCAACAACAGCGGAGCCTCGACCTTCAGCCCCCATTTAACATAGCCTAAAAGACCGTTTTGCGTATGGTCCTTATTACCGGTCTTGGTCCAGATCGCATAAGCTTCGAATGCCTTTTTGACACCTTCCGCGTAACTGAAAAACGATGAGAAGAAAAGAACATTCAGGTATATGAAGACCGCGGCGACCGCAACCAAGATCAAAACGAGGTCGCTGCCGTTGCCCAAAGCCGGCCGAAAGGTCTGCCAATTCAGGCTGCCGTCCTCGGCGAGCGAGGATTCCCTATTACTGCGGTCAACATACAGGTACGCCGTCCAAGCAGAAATTGTCGCGACCGCCAAAGCGACTATCCCGTAGAATGCAAATACCTCCTGCGGACGTCCGGGTCCGAGGAAATTCGCGTAAAACCACTGGCCGCCCTCGATGAACTTGTCCTTGTACCCGACGATCACGAGAATTGCCGCAATGTGCCCCGCTGCTATTGTCCAATTCCCATATTTGCGAAATAGTTCGCCGGCAGCGATACCACGCCAAAGCCAAACACAAAAAGCGGCGATCAGCATTGTGCCGAGAGTTATAAATGCGGTCTCTTTTGTCGCAAAGAGCATTGCCGCGGCAGCGGACGCCAGCAAAAGATAGATCGGACGCCCGTTATCCCAGGACAGCAACATCCGCATCACAAAAAATACCAGGACCGATTCGACGATGAAGAAGGCGGTCCGAAACGCCCACAATGCCGCAGTATTTTCGCCGCCAAGCGCCGAGGCAAGGTTAAGTGCCGACGGCATGAATGCCACCAGCAGTATGATAACCATCCAGACCCTGGCAAATATCCCTGCCTTGCGTTGGTCAATGAAAAACAACACCGCGACGACTATCGCGAGGCTGCAAAAAACAAAGAACATCTCGTGGATAAAATACCTCGAGATGTAAACCATTCCCGGCGACAACGCCAGAAAAAGAGCGGCCGACAATGCTCCGACCTTGCCGATATACCTCTTTAGAAACAGCGCGAGGACAACGGTCAAAACGCCGAATATCGCGACACTCGATCTGACAGGGACGGTTTCGAGCCCGAATACCTTGGCGAACGCGAGCGAAATGTAATACAACGTCGGCCCGTGGTAGTTCGCGGGATCATATGCGTATGTTCCCCTATCAAAAAGTGTCTTGAGAAAAAATCCGTTGACACCCTCGTCGTGATGAAATGGTTTGAGACCGAGCCAATAGAACCGCAGAATCGTCGCTATGGCGGTCACAGCCGCGCAGCCGATCAGCCATCCGATGTCATACGGCCGCCCGGTCATTTTGCCAATTATTTCATTCTTGTTTTCCATCAATAGCTCAGTTTTTGATCTTATATACCCGATATTGGCCCGATTCCGCTATTACCGAATATTTTTTGAAAAACTCTTCATTTGCTCCTAACGAGTTTCGTTCCTCGGGTGACACGAGCACGTATTCGATCTCATTCTTTCGCAAATAGAGTTCGGCGACGCCTCCGCCGTCATAGATGCGCTTCGTCTGTTCTTCACGCTCGGCATAATCAATGCCATGCGACGACAAATGGCCGATGTATCGCATGAACGAGCGTCGGCCGGTCAAAACAACAGCCGAGTTGTACGTCGGCGCGTTGAGGAACAGGGCATTTGGCGGGGTTTTCGCCTTGATCTGTTCGGCGAGCCGGACCGCATCCGTGTCAAAGACCCTGATCTTGTTTTGACCGCTCATCGTCCGCCAGACATCAAGTCCGCCGGAAAGCGTCATCGCCAAGACGCACGCGACGGCAAGGGCCCTAAACTTGGTCCCGCTTTCCCATATCTTAGCCAGTGCCACGGCGATCAGCGGCAGCGACCCGACGTACCAGTAGATCAGGACCTTGATATTGTCCCACTCCCACGGTGCGAGCTTTACGGCATTTGAGACAACGTATAAGAGCAAGAATGGAATATAGAAAAGGAGCAGCGAGCGGGCGTCCGGCATCGGTTCCGCCTTCATTGAATGTTCGCCGTCTCCTGCCTTCGCAAATGTTAAGACAAGATAGATCCCGGCCGCGATCATCGGGATCACGATCCCGGTGTTCTTAAGCCAAAACCAGATCACGTTGGCGTCGCCCTTGTCCCAGCCGAAATTCCAACCGATGAACTTGCCGGCCTCGGACGCGCTGCCCGACATCGACCATAGCAGTTCGGGTACCGCGATCAACGAGACCCCTATGCCAAAAGCGATCCAATCCCGCCATTTTTCCGTTCGGAACAAGAAGCAAAAACCCGTAACGACAAAAAGGACCGCGAGGCTGTGCAGATGGATCAACGGGAGCATGCCGGCAAAAAGCCCGATGATGAAAGGTTTAACAAGTGCTGTGATCGCCGGAGCGTCGGCTCCTTTATTTTCAATGGCGTCTCCGTCCGCCGGAGCAAATACACGCCAGATATGACCCAGCACCAAAAGTGTGATCGGCATTCCCAGCAACAGGCTCCGCTGCGTGATAAACAGCACGACCAGCGAATTTCCCCAACGAAATTTCTCTCCGATCGTATAATCCCTCGGAAGATGCCAGATAAATTCCCAAAGGCCCTTTCCCTGTTCCCAATAGTCCTTCGCGAACCAAACAAAACCGAGTCCGCCGCTGAAGAACAACAGGAACGGTGCGATCCGTCCGGCGAGTTTATTGCCCGTGAGTTTTATCGTAAACCGTTCGAGAATGACCAGAAGCGAAAATGCCCAGGCAAAATCCTGTATCACCATTGCCCCGCGAACGTCTGCCCCAAGTTTCATAAAACCGGCAGTGACGAGATCGGCGATGAATGGGTACGAAAACCTCGCACCCGCAAACGATGGGTTTTGCGGCGGGAAATTGGCTCCGTCCGTAAACCCGAGGATCGCACCTAGATGGAACGGCAGATCGCCGAGATTATTAGAACCGCCTGTAAATATTCCCGCATCTGTCTGGTACATCGCTTGGCCGAAAAACAACCAAAAGACGATCGCAAAAAATGCGTAATAACCGAATCCCGTAAATCGTTTAAGGTTGCCGCCCTGGAATTTACCCTTGGCTTTGGCCCAATCGTGTTTGAACTCCCGTTTGAACGGCGTCCGCGTCAGTATGATCAGCGGCAGCATCGCGACAGCTACCGCTGCGGCAGATGTCGCTGCATTCAAGCCCAATAGCGACGCCAGGACAAAACAGACGATCCCGAAGATGCTCGTACCGACAATGCTGCCCGCCGCCAGACGCCACATGAAACGCTCGTCGCTGACGAAAAGGTAGGTCAAGGCGAGCCCGCCAAAGGAAATGGCGCAAATTAGCAGTATCGAGATCAGCATTTAGTTTCCTTTACCGCCAAAACGTACGATATTTTCGACATATTTGGCAATCACGTCCGCCTCGAGATTGACTGCGTCGCCGGCCGAGAGTGTCGACAGATCGGTCATTTCCCACGTTTTGGGGATCACGGCGATATCAAAATACGTATCCTTGAGCTGTGCCACCGTCAAACTTATGCCCTCGACCGCGACGGATCCTTTGTAAACAAGATAGCGTCTGAATTCATGCGGGAACCCGATCCTAACGGTCCGAAACTCGCCTTCGTCGGTTGATCCGATAAATTCACCTCGGCCGTCAACGTGCCCCTGAACGATGTGCCCGCCGAGCCTCGTTGATGGCGTCACGGCACGCTCGAGGTTCACTTTCGAACCCACCTTTAGCCGCCCGATCGTAGATCGCTCAAGCGTTTCCGGCGATACATCCGCCGCAAACCTCGTCCGACAGGGGTTAAGTGCGGTGAGGCAAACACCATTCACTGCGATCGAATCGCCATTTTTGATATCACCCGTGACGACCTCGGCGGCGATCGTGATCCTCACCCCGGCCGAAAGCTCCTCGATCTCGGCGACACTGCCCAATTCTTCAATTATTCCGGTAAACATTATTCCTCCGCCGGTTCAATGCTCGAGAGTCGCCGAATGTCGATCGAGATCGGTGCGCCCTCGGGCACTTCGCGATAAATACTCACAAACTTCTTGCCGAATCTGATCTGACCCGGTTTATAGGACGTTCGCGTGTGGACGACCTGCGCAAAGGTCTCGTCGATCGCCGAGATCAATATCAATATCTCAGCATCAGCCCGCATGAGGTCCTCGTGCGTAAGTCCCGATAGCGGCGAATCCGGCGTGATCGGATGAACGACCGTCCACGACAGCGGAAAGAATGAAACCTTGCGCCGCTCTAGTTCCAAAAGGTCAAACCGCCTGACCGGGCGTCCATTTTCCGCAACTAGCCTCGAAAACATCACCTGCGCCGTAACTTCGATCAGTTGATTATTTCGACCATTTACTAAACGAAACATCAGTCCCGTCATACCTCGGTAGGGTGCGACAACGGCGACATCGCTGTAGATAAGGCGCGCTGTCGGACGGGCAAAGCGTGCGAAGACAAGACCCGTGATCAGCGCGTTGACCAAAAGGCTGTAGTACGATTCTACCGTTACCAGCAAATTTGGAATAATGCCGACGGGATGGATCGTGCCGTAACCGATGGTCGCGAATGTTTGTACGCTGAAGAAAAATCCGCGAACAAAAAGACTCTGTGTAGGATCGGCTGAGGTATCTACCAGGGCCGTATCGCCGAATGCCGCGTAGGCCAACCCGAAAACGACATTGCTGACAAAGTAAATGGCGAGCAGCAGCGACAGGAACGTCCGCCACTTCATTTCCAAAAAGACGTGAAATAGATTTAGCGAGGAAAGGAACGGCAAACCCGATCGTTGAACGTTGAACGACCCATCAGGATTAAGCAGCCGCTGTCGGCTCTGTCCCGAGACGATCGAACCGAACCCCAGATCGCGCTCCTCGCCCTCGGGCGAGACGTCCGAACCTGTTGATAACTCAGTGGTTTCTGTGGGTACGCTGATACACTGGATTATAACGACCGCCCGCCTGAATTGTAAAAGTCATTTGGTTTTTGCCTGGTAAAAATGGTGAAATACCCTTTATGGCAAAAGATGCTGGAGCTCAGGAACAACCGCCGAAACTCAGGATGACCGCCGACGGCGGCCCCGATATCGGTTCACTTGCGGACATCCTTGAGTGGTTTCTGAACTACGACGAACGCGTGGCTCGTGTGCGGCTGCCGTACGTTGACCAGATCTTTCAGTGGAAACAGCAGGATGACAAGGTCAACGGCGTCGCGATATATCCCTTCGACAATGCCGAGGCCCGATTTGCCGTCGGCGCGTTTCAGGCCTTGGCGGAAAATGATTCCGAACCGAAACTGAACGCCTGGATCACGGACATTCTCAATGCACTTCAGGATGCCAGATCGGCAAGGATCGAATTAACAGACGCTTACGGGCTTGATGATGATCATGAACTTTCGGCGATCCAGAAAGCCGACAAACTGACCACAATGGTCGAGCGGCGCATGTATCTGACCAGCTCGTGGATCGAGAACCTTTGTACGGCCGAAGCCAGATTTCTTGGTTGGATCTATCAGGAAATGTACGGAATACCCTTCACGCCGACCGCTCCGCCCGACGAAACGTCGGCTGACGCCCAATGATCAATCCGGCGTTTCGGACGGCAATGTCCGAGGCACGAATGCGATCTCATCCGGGCGGTGCATGCGGTAATGACGCAACAATCTGCGTGGGGCGAGTCGTGCAAGCCACGCGATCGTCCTCAGTTTCATCGATGGCCGAATATTGTTTGCCTCTGCAAATGAGCGGTACGCGTTTCGAAAATCCTCGTTCAGCAGGTAAGCCTTGCCATACTCGACCCGCAACTCAGACCGAAGTCGCGTGAGCATTGTGTCCACCACGGCGACTTCTTGTTCATTGAGTTCGATCGTATTTTTGACCCGCCCTAGCACATCGATCTCTCGCTCGACACGGCTCACGGAATCTCCGGACAAACTCTGAAGGTGTACGCGATATTTGAGCAAAGGCTTTCGTTGATAACCTATCTTTGAACCGGTCTTCACCATTCTCACCCATAAATGAAAATCGTGTGCCTTGGTTCGCTCGTGTTCAAACAGCCCCGCACGCTCGAGCGCGGCCTTGTACGCGATCGTGCCCGAAGTGATCACATTACACGAATAATCCAGCAGCGACAGGGCGGTGACCTCGCCCGTCGAGGGAGCACCCTCCATGAACGTCTTTCGCATCACCGACCTCATTCCGAACTGGAATGCGTCGCAGTAAACCATATCGTAACCGCGGCCCAGAAATGCGACCTGTGAGGCCAGAAACTCCGGCAGCCAGATATCGTCGCCGTCGAGAAATGCGATGATCTCGCCTCGAGCGTGGCGGATCGCGGTGTTTCGCGCCGCACCTGCACCGAGGCCGGGCTGTGTGATGTATATCAGGTCCTGTCGAAAGGTGTTTATCGCCCGTTCAAATGCTGGGGTATCCGGCGACCCGTCATTGACGACTATGACCTCGTAGTCGCGGTATTTCTGATCGGCGACGGATTTGAGCGTATCGGCGATAAATTCGGCAACATTGTAGGCCGGGATCACGATACTGACCTTTGGCGCCCACGAGTACACATTTCGCCCGACAGATATCTTCTCTCCAATGCCTTTGTGGTCCGTGGTCTGCATTCGTCAACGGGATTCGCGGATCGGTTCCCAGGTCACCACGCGTTCGCCGCGGATGAATCTGAAAAACGCTATCGCCGAGGCAAGATTAGCCAATACAAAATAAAGCGGGATCGCCAGCAAGGTTATCCGGCGGCCGGCGCGCTCGACCAGCCAACCGAGAAATGCGGCCGCATACACACCGACCTGCCCAAGCAGCAAAATGTCCCAAAACACATTGCGGCCGGCCAAAAAAAGGTTTGTGATCAGAATCAACGCTAATATCAGCGGCACGCAATAACGCAGAAGCTTATGCGAGATCATTTGAATCGCATAAAACCCGCTCTTGAACGGATTTAACATATCGGCATTTCGCCAGAGGTCGGTGTAGGTCTGCGATATCACCCGGACGCGCATCCTGAATTCCTCGTGGGTTCGCTGATTGGTGTGCTCATAGCAAACCGCGTCCGGCTCAAAGATGCTCCGCAGTCCTTGTCTGTAAAGCTCGGTACAAATAAGAAAATCGGAGCACGCCTCGGCGTACATCGGGCGATATGCCGAACGGCGAACGGCGTAAAGACAGCCGGAGGCTCCGATCAGCGAACACGCACGGCTCTCGGAGATCTTCAAAAAGGTCTCGTAATTCCAATAGCTCTGGGCTCCGGTCCCGACATTGGTCTCGCCCTTGTCAAGATAGACCAATCGGCCGGCGACACATCCGACCGTATCGTCGGCAAACGCCGGCAGCACCTTGCGCAGAACATCCGGTGAATATTCGGTTGTCGCGTCAGAAAAGAGGACGATCTCGCCGGTAGCCGTCGCGACGGCATTGTTCTGAGTTACCGTTTTGCCGAGCCGCCCCTCTTGCCGAAAGAGCCTCACGCCGAAATGTTCGTGTTCCTTGACGATCGCGTCGGTACGATCGGTCGACCCGTCCGACGCCACCAGTATCTCAAGTTTCTCTTTCGGATACTCGATCGCCAGCGTGTTCGCAAGTTTCTCGGCGATCGCGGATTCTTCGTTGAACGCGGTGATCAGGATCGTAACTGATGGTTCGATCTCACCTCGCACGACCGGTCGGGCGAGTATCAGGCCGGCAACGTAAACGACCAGCGGATAGCCGACGTACACGTACACCAACCCCCCGATGCTGAGCCAAAACAGAATTTCTGCCGCTGTCGTCATTTCGCCTCAGCCGGCCGCCATTCCCACAGCGGCC
This sequence comes from Pyrinomonadaceae bacterium, assembly GCA_019694345.1. Classification (GTDB taxonomy): domain Bacteria; phylum Acidobacteriota; class Blastocatellia; order Pyrinomonadales; family Pyrinomonadaceae; genus OLB17. Next base: position 40,419 of record JAIBCA010000110.1, read on the forward strand.
TTGCCTGCACGTCCTCCTTCAACCCATTCTCGATCGAATAACACCGTCTGAACGCAACCGCATAAGCGATCAAATAGTAAATGAACCAATTATACGCGACCGAGGCAAAGAAACTAGACACCATATAGCCGACGATACTCGCCTGTAATCCGATCGCCATATAGTAATACCAACCGAGATCGCCTTTGTCGAATAACAATCGCTCGATGGCACCGAGCTTTCTGAACGGGCTCACCATGAATATCAGGTAAGCCGCCAGCCCGAGAAGCCCGAGTTCGGATGAAACCTGTGTGAACGCATTATGCGACTGTAGATTATGGACGCCGACGATCGGAAAATTACCAATGCCTATCCCCCAGGGATTTCGGGCGGTGATCAGCAGTGAGCGCATCAGTAACTCTTTTCGCTGGTCGCTCGACCCTACCGGATCAAGTCCCGGGATAAAGATCGACAGCATTCGCAGCCCATAATTGCCGGGTGCCGCAAGGATCGTGACGGCCCCGACAAAGAGTGTCACGATCGTCACGTTCAACCGGTGCTTTCGGCCGAGTTTCCATGCAAGCATACCGCCAACGACGAGCAGGCCGATAAATCCGCCGCGGGAGAATGTGACCATGTTGCCGCCAACAAACAGGAGAGCACATCCGAAGAATGCGTAACGCGCAAGTTTGGACCTGCTGACGATCCCGAGTGCAATGACGAGCGGCGTCATCATCACAAGGTGCATCGCCATTTCGTTGGGATTGCCGAACATTCCCTTAACATCCACGCCGACCCGATACGACTCAACGGTAAACTCACCCTTGATGTACATGTCGAGCGCCGAAAATGAAAGATACAACGCGATCGTGATCGACAGCCACATCAGGCCCATGAGCCGCCTTCTGGTTCGCACCACGTTCACCAAAACGACGAATATGACGACCGCCTTGATGAACGGGTCGTTGAATGTTTCCCATGCAACTGCCGGATCGCGGGCGATCGGCATAGTTATTACCGCAAGCGCGGTCATCGCCAATATTGCCTTGACCTCGGTTGAGAGCATCGTCAGATTGCTCTCGGTCGCGAGTTGAGCCGGAATGTAGATCGCCAGCGTCGCAAGTGCGAAATAGAACGCCGTTGCCGATAGAAACGAAAGCGACGAGATCAATTCATAAGGACGAAATAGAACTAGTACCGAAAAAATAAAGAGCCCCACGTACGTGAACGTGTGGCCATTTCGCACAAGCCAGCGCTCTTTTGCGAGGAGTTTGGCGTCCTTTTGCTGTTTACGCTCGCGGCGCGGGGTTACCTCGCCCTTCGGTCCTTCTTCAGATCCTTGCGTACTGATCTCAAAGGTCGGCTCGTCCGAAAATAGGTCACCGTTTTCGGCACTCGGCAACTCAGGTTCGTCGAAGCGGCGCAGATCTGCGACCTCACGTTCCACCTCAGGTTCATCCACCTGATTAAGCATTGCCGACGGTCTCAGCGTCGAAGGGCCGCCTTGTACCGAACTGTCATCAGCGGTTTTGTGCGATGCGAGCGGCTTGTAGTCACGGCTTTTTGAACTTTCGGTGGGCATTTTTGGTTACCGGTATTCGTCGTTAGAATACCCAAGTTCGCATACCGTTGTATACGGCAGGTCGGCAAGACTATGCGGCAACCGCCTCTTTTTCGATAGTGATCATCTCGCGGACTCTGCGTTTGAGGGCTTTTTCAAATTGCCTCGCCTCATTGACACCGCCAAATTCGAGCTGTTGCAGGTTCGCCTCGATCCGCTTACGGTAATCCGAGACCAACGAGTCGGACACGCCCAGCATATCAGCGACTTCGAGTTGAGTCCCGCTGTCAGCGATCAGGTAACAATGCCACAGGACGTTGATCATCCGGTCATATTGTTTTGCCTTTCCGCGTACGGACTTATTAAGTGTTTCCAGAAAGCCGTCGACAAAACCCATCGCCTCGCTTTCGGCCTCGTTTCTGAGCAGATCCTGCTCCGGAGTTTCCCTAATGTCCTTAAACTCAAACTGCATCCGGTCGTCGTCTTCACCGTCGGCCGGGCCGCCGACCGGAACCAGGTGGATGTCCATTATCGGCAGTCTTGACATAACGAACGAACGCAGTGACCGCACATCTACCGGCGAGTCGATCGCCTTGAATACACGAATGATCAGTTTTTCGAGTTCGACATTGCTGATCACGATCTGTGCATCGCCCGTACATCCGACCATCCGCGTATCGCGCTTTTGAAACGACACGGCCTTTACACGTTCATCCATTTCCTGAACGTCCCGGCGCGTTTTGTGGTTCGCCCAATCCGCAAGCCCGTACAGACGATCTGCCAGACGGCGGTGAGCGTCGGGATTGCCAATATTGTCAAATCGCTTAAAGGTCGCGCTTGTCTGAATAAGCGTCGAGATACGGCGGGCCAATCGATATGATTCCGGGTAACGCTTTCGCAATTCGGCCGTCAGAAGGTTTGTGAGTTCGATCTGGCTGATCTCAGCTTCGATCTCGGGATCGGACATCTGAGTATCGATATAGTGCTGAAATCGCTCTTTGCTGAGCAGTGCGACAAAGAGTTCCTGCGTGAGATCGGTATAAGCGTTGTGTTTACCTTCCTCGACCAAAAATCCCGCTCTCTTCGACGCCCGAACCAGCGGATGTGAAGACACGATTCTGTGGAGTTCGGCCCAGATCTGGTTCACGTCAGACTTCTTCAGACTGTCGTTCCATTTTCCCACCTTGATCTGTCGGCTTTGAATATTTTTGGGCAGTGATTCCTGCACTTTCAGTTCGTTCATAATAAACCTTCGGGGGTTTCAACGATCGACAGGGTTCGCTATCGACCGCTGAGATTGACGACTTAGCCCGAAACGGCCTGACCATTGATGCTTCACGAGCAAAATAGGATCGCTCAAATCATGCGGCTGCGGTTTCGTTTGGTGGGGGAAAGTTGTGAAACTTTGTGTTTGGTGCGGCCGCAGAGCGGGGTGCCGAACCGGGCTGGTGTAGCGTGAAACTCTCACATCTCACCGTCTACATTTAAGATATTAGCAGGAAATCACAGAATGAGCAACAAGTTTTTGAATCGTTCAACATTGTTGCCTCAGCTTTTGTAATTGCTGTATTTAAGAGTGTTACAGAACCGCGAGATCGCCCGCCGGATCAGACGGGAGCTGAAAATCCAAAATTAGCGGCAAAAGTTATGGAAGCATTGCCCAATTGCTGATTTATTTTCGAGTAGCAGAAGAAAAATAGGCTGGCGTAACCTTGAACTCCTGACTCAATGACCGGTAAGCGTGGTTTTACGGCCGCTTTTGCGTTTGTATGGTAAATTTTTCGAAAAACGAAGCCTGTCCAACCTCGGAGGAGTTGCTTGAATTTGAAACAGGCGACCTTGCGAAGTATCGTTGCGCAGAGATTCGTAGCCATCTGCATTATTGCGAATTTTGTGCGGCAGAGGCCGAGTTCTATTCCCGACACCCTCAAATACACGGTGAGGAGATCCCGGATACAACACCTGAGGCGATCCCCGCTCCGCTCTTCGAGCTGGCCGAATCGCTCCTTAAGATCAGGCACGAAGACCCTGCTTCGCTTGATCACCTGATCCATTGAAACCGGCGACAGTTAACTGCCGCAGATCTCATCGATCGCTTCACTGAATTTCTCGTCAATGACGCCGCGCTTTATTTTGAGTGTCGGCGTCATTTCACCTTTATCGATCGAAAATTCCCTCGGCAGCAGATAGACACGCTTGACGCGTTCATAATCGCTCAATTCACGCGTTAGTTCGATGGCGTCGCGCTGAACTCGTTTGATGAACTGAGGGTCTTCGCAGAGTTCCTCACGGCTTCCCGTCGCGTGGTGGCCCTCGGCCTTCATTTCTTCTTTGAGCGCATCCCAATCGGGCACGATCAAGGCCCCGACCTGCTTACGGCCCGAACCGACAACGACCGGCTGCGACACGAGCGGGCTTTGCTTCAACAGACTCTCTACCTGCAACGGCGCGACGTATTTACCGTTTGAGAGTTTGAAAAGGTCCTTAAGACGGTCCGTAATGTAGAAGTGTCCGTCGTTGTCCTGATACCCGACATCGCCGGTGTGATAATAGCCTTCGTCATCGAGCACCTTGGCGGTCTCTTCAGGATTATTGTAGTAACCCTGCATCACATTCTTGCCCCGGATAAGTACCTCGCCGTCCTTTTCTGAGATCTTCATCTCGATACCGTCGAACGGCCGCCCGATCGAACCGACCTTATTGTCTTCCGGACGGTTTGCACACGTGATACAACCCTCGGTCATTCCATAGCCCTGAAGGATCGGGATACCCGCCGCCCAAAATGCATATGACAGCTTTTTGGATAATGGGGCACCGCCTGAAACAAAGAACTTGAGGCTTCGGCCGACGCCTTCGCGCCACTTCGAGAACACCAAACGATTTGCCACAGCCTGTCTCGCCGCCAGCATCGGCGAGACCGCGCCGTGTTTGTCTTTGGCGTCGGAATATTCCTGCCCGACTTCAAGTGCCCATTCGAAAAGTTTCGTCTTCCATCCGCCGGCGGCTTTACCTTTTTTTACGATCTTGTGGTAAACCTGCTCGAAGAGCCGCGGGACAGCCGTCATTATCGTCGGTTTGACCTCCTGGAGATGCGAGGCCAATTGGTCGAACGCCGCACAGTAATGGATCGACACGCCGTTCGTACACAATACATAAAAAACGGTTCGTTCGAATATATGCGAGAGCGGAAGTACAGCCAGGCTTCGGTCGGAGCTTCTGATCGGCAACCCTTTTGAAATCGCGATGATGTTTGAGACGAAGTTCTCGTGGGTAAGCATCACGCCCTTCGGCTCGCCGGTCGTGCCTGAGGTATAGATAATGGTCGCGAGGTCGGTTGTCTCGATCTCGGACAAAGCCCGGTCGATGGCGTCCCTGTCGATCTTATTGAACTCATCGCCTTTTGCCTCGACGTCGGCCAAAGTCAAGGCCCGGCTATTTCCTTGGGGTTTACCGTCATCGTCAAAGAAAACAAGCTTTTCGAGCCGTTCGACACTCTGCACGGCATTTTCGGCGTGCTTCCAGAGCTTTTTGCCTGAGACGAACAATATCTTTGCGCCGGAGTTTTCCAGGATAAATCGGATCTGCTCGACGGCCTGCGTCGTATAGATCGGGACATTGACGGCCCGCAGGCTGAGGATCGCGAGGTCCACGAACGACCACTCCGGGCGATTCTCGGATATTATTGCGACACGGTCGCCCGCTTTAACGCCAAGTGCCGCGAGTCCGGCAGCGATGCGTTTGACACGCTCGATCACCTCGGTGCCGCTCAGATATTTCCATATGTCACCGGTCTTGAATGCGAGCGCGTCCGCCTTGTTGTGACGCCTGAACGACTCAAAACAGAAATGTGGAATCGTCTGCGGCAATCTGTCAAAACCAATAATGTTCTCGCCCAATGTTGTAGCCATCAAATATGATCTGCCCCACGGCTCCCCTTGTTAGGTGATCGTCTCTACCGACAAATGCTTACAGAGTAGCATTTTCGCTCAAGTTTTCAGAGTTTACAGGCTTTCACCACACAGTCAACTGCATGAAATACGTCAGGACAAAACGTTGGCCGGCGAGGCCCGGCGGTGCTCTGTTACGTCCAGTAATTGCGGTCCAACGACCGATAATTGATCGCTTCGCTGATGTGGGTCGGCATGATCTGGTCGCTGCCTTCGAGATCCGCGATCGTACGCGATACCTTCAAAATGCGGTCATGAGCACGAGCCGAAAGCCCCTGTCGCTGCATTGCCTTTTCGAGAAGATCTTCGCATTCCGCACTTAGTGAACAAAATTCGCGGATCTGCTTTGGCGACATTGCCGAATTTGAAAATGACTTACCGTCAAAACGGTTCAGCTGTATCTTGCGGGCGGCGATCACCCTTTCGCGCACCGCGGCGGACGATTCGCCCTGCGGCACACCGCGGCCGCGAAGCTCATTGAACTTTACGGCCGGAACGTCGATGTGGATGTCGATGCGATCCATCAACGGCCCTGAGATCTTGCCGACATATCGCTGTATCATCGGTCCCGAACATTTACACTCACGGGTCGATCCAAAATAACCGCAAGGGCACGGATTCATGGACGCAACCATTGTAAAGTCGGCCGGAAATGTCAGCGAGGTTGCCGCTCTGGAGATCGTCACCATCTTGTCCTCAAGCGGTTGTCGCAGCACCTCGAGCACACTTCGGTCAAACTCGGGCAACTCGTCAAGAAATAACACTCCCAAATGTGCAAGCGACACTTCGCCGGGCTTGGGTATCGAACCGCCGCCGATGAGGCCCGCTTGACTTACGGTATGATGGGGCGATTTGAATGGACGGTCCG
>JAIBCA010000148.1 GCA_019694345.1 Pyrinomonadaceae bacterium
ACACGGTTTACCGGCACAAAAGTGGTCATCGCAAGGGGTCAATTAAATTTGAAACAGCAAATGCCCGTAAACCATTGCACACACACGCTTTACCGTTACAAAGCTGTTCACGGGCAATTTGGAACAAATGAAGCAATTTTAAACAGCCGCGGCGGAAAAAAAGCGGCCGCCGATAACATGGTTATCGGACAGCCGCGGCCGGATTTACGGCAACTATCGGACGATCATTTCTTGGCGGCGATCTTTGCGGTGAATGTACCCTTGACCGACTTGTCGCCCTCGGTCACGTCGATCTTTCCGCTGACGGCGTCGGCTGTAACAGAGGTGACCTCGACCTGGCCGGTGATCTTTGACCCGCTGAACATAGTGTCAAAGCTCGTATTGGTCTCCTTGCCGTCGGCAAAGGTCGATACCGAGAGCGAATCGAGCTTCATATATTTGCCGTTCGGATCGGCCTTGTAAATGCCGGGTTTGAGGTCGGATTTCTGATCGGTGCCCTCTTCGCCAATGAGTTGCAGCAGGACGCGGACCTGCTCGGGCGCGGTGAGCGGCTTCTTCATGGTCCCGACATTGGTCGTGTCGAGATCATAGTTGGCCATGATGGCGTAGAACGATGTCGCGGTGGTGACTTTGCCGCCGATATCGGTAAACGTCTTGACGCTGCGGTCGCTGCCGCTCGATTTGACGGTGAGGCTGGTGTCCTTGCCGCCGGCCTTAATGTCCATTTTGGCCGAGCCGCCAATACCGCCGCCGCAGGCTATTGCCGCGGCCGCGACCAAAATTGCGAAAATATAATGCTTCATTTTTTGCTATCTCCTGTTTACTTTTGGACCTCGCCAAAATCGAGGGCCTTTTGGTCGGTTCCGGGTTCTCGCTTGACGGTGATCTTGCCGGCCGCGGCGTCAACGCTCACGACCACGCCATCGTCAAAATTGGCAAAGAATGCCGCTTTGACCTTGTCGCCGGCCTTGACGTTGGGGTTTGACGGGACCGGCGTGAGGTCGGCCTTGGGCACGACCTTCATCTTGCCGGCAAATCCGCGGACGAGTACCTTGTCGCCGTTTACGCGGATGATCATCGCCGCCTCGGTCTTGCCGTCGGCGGTCTTGGCGGCCACCATACTGCCCGGCTGCCAGGCGTCTTTGAGTACGATAAATGTATCGGGTTTGAGCTTGTCGCTCTTATCCTCGCGGGGCGACATGCCCAGATACCTGACGGTCGGCTCGGCCGGATTTGCGGCTTCGGTGACGATCGCCCGGAACATGCCGCCGCCGGATTGCCACCATGTCAGCACGATGTCGCCGACCTTTGCCTTTTGCCCCTTGGGCAGAGCGATGATGTAGGCGTTCGGCACCATAACTTTCTTACCGAAATCGTCGATCTCGGACTCGAATTCGCCCGGCGCCGACATTTTGCGGTTGTAAAAGATGCCCGAAGCATCTGCGATCGGCTTTGACGCGATCTCCTGAGCGGCGCGAGCGTCAAGGCACAAGATATGTTCGCCGGCCTTGGCCGTCGTCCCAACATTCGACATTCCGTCGAACGGGACCTCGCCCGGCTTGAGCGTGACCGCCGGTTTAGCCTCAGGCGAAGCCGGTGCCTTGGCCGCGGCCGTGTTGGCGGCTGAGCCGGTGTTTGATGTGTTTGCCGCCGGGCCGCTGCACGCGGACAGCAGCAATGAGGCGGCGGCAAATGTAGCAAATAGTGTCGATCTCATAATTGTTTCGGTGGTTGTTTACAGTGATTTGGACAGTATCTTGGCCTCGAACGGGCCGCTGACCGACGAGTCGTCCTTTTTGATGTCGATCGTACCCTTTATCGTGTCGGCGGTCACCTCAGTGATGACGAGTTTGCCGGTCACCTTGCCGTCCGCGGCAAAGCTGACGCGGTCCTTGGTATCGCCATTCGAGATCCAGACGGACTTGATCCGGTCGGAAACGTCGCCGGCCTTGACCGAGTCCTTAAAGTTCTCGCTGTTGTTGTTTTTAAAGTAGATGCCGACAAATGCCTCTCCGGGCTTTTGGGTATCGGCGATCGTCATAACCGACTTGTCGCGATACTCCGGCTCGAAGTTGGCTATGTAGATCTGGCCTTCGCCCAGGTCCGGCCTAAAGTTTGCGAGGCCGACCTTTTTGTCAAACTTGATGTCCTTTCCCTTGTATTTTACCGCCCAGCCGCCGGCTCCGCCGCAAGCGGTCAGGAACATTGCAGTAAGCGCCAATATGATCAGTTTTTTCATATCATTCTCCCTTTTATCTTTTGGGCATATCGGCGGCGAACGCGCCTTTCAGTTTGCCCTTGTCGTCAAATATATCGATCTCGCCGGTCAAATTGCCGGATCTCTCGCGAGCTTGTCGGCACCACCGCACGCACTGGCAATTATTACCCAAGATAATAACACCAATAGTGACTTCAAAACTGTCTCCGCTCGTGATCATGTCCGGCCGAGTCACTCTTATACCGCCGAAGCGACCAAAGCGCGATAAACAGGAATAAAACACCGATGAAGAACAAAAACGCTATCGTCACCCAGAAATTGACCGGCCTCGCCGATGCTGTAATGTTGCCGTACCGCTGGCCCCGACTCGACGGCAGATATCCGGCCGCGAGGCCGACGATCATGGCCGCGAACGAAGCTCCGCTGAGCAAAAAATTCAGAATGACCGCCTTAAGACGGCGCTTCTTTTGGACCGGTGTTGTCATTGTTGAAACTCTCAAACTACTCCGCCGCAATCTCGCCGACACCACGGCGGCGGTTGTGCAAGAGCGGCTTAGCCGTCGGTCTCGTCTGCGACCTGTAGCAGGTTGTGCCAGTCAGCGGTCTTGTTGTTTCGATATAGCCGGACTCTGAAAGTTCGTGTCACCCTTTCAGTTTCGGTATACGATTTTTTATGCATGTAGGTACACTCGACCAGAAACGAGACCGAATTGAGATTGTGCCACATAAATTTAGGCACCGCGGCGATCCGCATTACCTCGGGCTGGCCGACCATCTCATAAAATGACCCCTGCATCACCTTTTGCGCACCGAACTTTTGGAGCAATGCGTTGGCTTCGGCGGGTGTCGGGTTCGGGATGCCTTCGTAGGTATTTTCGGCCACAAAAGACTTCCAATACACGTAGCGGCCTCCAGCGATGTCGTAACTGGCGGTCGCGGTCACCAGGATATTAACTCCGGGCTCATCCGACCGGACTTTGGCCGTGTAAGGCACGTCCCAGACGTATTTTGAATAACCCTTGCTCCAAACCCTGCTTCCGCGGCCCTCGACCGTGACCGAGATGGTCTTCGGCCCCGTAACGTCCTTTTTGACCTGTGCGGCAGACGGCTGAGCCGAAATGGCTATGGACCCAAACCCGAATACAATGACCGCGATGGCGGCCGCCCTTGTTGCAATGCTCACTTTCATTCAAAAAAACTCCTGCTTGTCTTATCTTGGTTCTGAATCAACTAAATGCGGCGGTTCACTGGCAAGTTACAAAATAGCCAGCACCGCCCGGAAACTCGACTACGGACGCCCCGTAACCGCCGCCCTTGTATTGCTGCTTTACGACCCACTCCTGCGCCTGACAATATGGCCGGCCGGGGATCTGCAGAACGGCTTCGCCGCGGATGTAACGGTTAGTAGGTATGCCAAGTGAGTTCTTGAATACGTTCCAATCCTTGTAGTTTGAACCGATCTTGAGAACCTTGGCTCCGGGATATTTCGCGAGGAACTTCGATTTCGCCATTGCCTGCTCCGTCGGTCGCTGAAAGCTGCGCGCGACCCAGGATCGGGTCTTGCCTTCGTTATCGACGAGGCGGCGAAGTTCTTCCAGATTCGTTCGCACGCGGTCCATCCAATTGGAGGGAAAAGCTGACGGTGAACAGTTCATGACCTTGGCCAGCTCGGCCTTCCAGACGTCGGGTGTGAACATCAGTTTCTGCATATCGTCGGTTACGATATGCCAGGTGTTGTTGAGCGAGCTCTGAAGAGCGTTATTGGCAAAGCCCATGTTGGCATCGAGTGCGTTGCACGAACCCTGAGCGTTCGCCGCTGCGGCCAATAGAACTGTTACGGTAATTGCAAATATTGTCTGTTTCATTTGTATTCTCCCTTCGATTCTTAAAAGTTGCTATGGCGATTGGATGGTCTCGACCTCCAGCACGCACTCACGAGCATCCCGGGCGATCCGGCCCGCAACCCTAACCTTGTCATCCGCGGTGACACGGCCGCCGGAATCGGTAATGATCTGAAGATCGGCGTACGTGTAACTCAACGGCAGGGTAGCAATGCGATTGCGCTCGCTGTTGTCCGTTGTGCGTACTGCCGCAGTCAGAAAATTACCGGTGCCGTTGACCTTTTCGACTACGATAAGCGTTTGATCTTTGAGTCTGTCGGATGTGCGAGCAGGTGAGTCGGTGGACATCGGCAGCCGCAAAAAGCCCTCGACCACAACAAGAGTCCCGGCCGGTTGATGACACGCGTCGCTGACCGCTACGGCCGATGCTTGGCGTCCGCATGCCGTGGCAAGGAGCATGGCAGCTGCAACTGCTATGGCCGTTAACACAGCCGTCGGCACGAAATAGCTTTGTGCCTGCATCAAGTTGTCGTAAAATGAACCGCTCCGTATCACATTGAGGATTTTGCATTTGAAGTTGTGAAATATCTTCAAAAAAATCTCAATTTTTTATCAATTGTCGGCTGAACTTATGGGTGCTGCCCCCAAAATCAGTTATATCTTCGGGGATTTTCGCCTTGACGCGGACGAGCGCGTCCTTAGGCGTGGCGATGCTATCGTGCCGTTGCCCGCAAAGGTTCTGGACGTTCTGTGTCTGCTAGTGGGCAAAAGCGGTTCGGTTGTTTCAAAAAGTGAGATCCTTGATACCGTGTGGCCCGACTCATTTGTCGAGGAGAGCAATCTGACCCAGAGCATTTATGCGTTGAGACGTGCCTTAGGCTCTGACCAAGAAGGCCGCGCATTTATCGAGACCATACCGAAACGGGGCTATCGATTTGCATCCGCGGTGCAGACGACCAGCGAACGCCGGGCAACCGCGTTGACGGTGCAGCCTCCACTCGACGCAACCAACAATCGGCAGATCGGCGGGTTTCGTAAAATGGCGATACTCGCACTTGCCGCGATATTTGTCTTTGGGCTCGCTACATTTCTGACAGCTAGATATCTAACGCCGATGCCTGCGGCACCGGTCGAAAATGTTAAGTTTCAGCGATTGACCTTCGCGGGTGACATTTCGTTTCCCGTCCTGTCTCCGGACGGCAAATCGATCGCCTATGTTAAGGACGCCGCGATCTACCTCCAGGACGTTGCGACGGGCAGCAGTGTAAAACTTGAAATTCCCGACATCAAGACGATTGGAAATCTGCAATTTTCAGTCGAGGGAGACTCGATCTTTTTTAGAAACGAGAACAGCTTTGACGCGAGCGGCGACCTCTATCAAGTATCGCGATTCGGCGGACAGGCAAAACGTGTTGCCGAGCGCATTTGGAGTACGGTCGGGTTTTCGCCGGATGGACGACAATTTGCTTTTGTCAGGCTGTATCCAGATACCGGCGAATGGGCATTGCTGATCCGATCGCTCGAAAACGGGTCGGAACAAAAGATACTCGGTCGCAATCAACCATTTTCGATCTATCGCAGCGGGTATCCTGCCTGGTCGCCTGACAGCAAGCATATCGCCGTTGTCGAGCAGTCGCCGGATCAGGTCAATGCCTCGTCGATCGTGATCGTCGATGTCGATACACGTACCGCCGAAAAGCTCAAGACACAGCGATTTATACAGATCGAGCAACTTGCGTGGTCACCTGACAGCGAACGATTGTTGATCTCGGGCCGCGAAAACAACCGCTTTTTCCAACTTTGGTCAATGGAGCTCAAAAGCGGCGAGATCCGGCCCATCACAAATGACCTGAATATTTACCGGAATATTTCCATATCGTCCGACGGAAAGCGGCTGCTTGCACGACAGTTTTCGACCTATTCGCATATTTGGGTGGCGGATGCGGCTGAGATCCAGAAACTCCGTCAGGTGACGTTCGGAAATCTGAGCCGTGACGGTTCTGCGGGTATTACGTGGGCACCGGATGGCCTGGTTGTTTATTCGTCGCGGATAATGGGCGATATCGACATTTGGTCGTTGGCTCCGGGCACTGGTGTCCGCAAGCAATTGACCGCAAATTCGGGAACAAATAATGAAAATCCCTTTGTGACTGCCGACGGACGCTACGTATTCTTTGAGTCTACACGCAGCGGTACCCGAACTATTTGGCGATCGGACACTGACGGTTCGAACCCGATACAAATAACATTTGCAGACGGAGGAACCGATTTTCTTCCGGTGGTTTCGCCTGACGGCGCCAATCTCTATTACATTCAGCGCAATCCTAAGTCGAATATCCTGTGGCGCCAGTCTCTTGCTGGTGGAACTCGCGAAATGCTGACTCAGCCGGGCAAGATGTATCCGGCGAGCTTCCTCTCGATGTCGACTGACGGCAGGTATCTCGCCTTTGAGAACATACGGTCCGATAATCGTCAACCCGGCACCGAGATAGTCATTTTCGATCTCACGGTCAGTTCGGTGGCTCGTACCATAAAGATCGATTCGGCAAACGAAAAGATCGTCTTTACAGACTCGGGCACATCGATCGACTATTGCGAAAACAACAAGGCCGGTGCAAAGTTTTGGCGAATCCCGCTCGATGGTAATGGCGAAAAGAAATTACTTTTCGAACTTCCGAAAGAACGTATTTTTGGGTTTGCGTGGTCTTCGGACTTTAGGACGCTGGCGATCGCTCGGGGCAAACAGGATACGGATGCGATCCTCTTAACAGGCTTTTAGCTAATATGAGAAAAACTGATGTTTTGATAGTTGGTGCGGGCCCAACGGGTCTTTCACTCGCGTGTCAATTGATCCGATACGGCATCGATTTTGTTCTGATCGACAGAAAGGAAACGACCACGCCGCACTCTCGGGCGATAGGGGTCCAAGCCCGAACATTGGAGATATACGAACAGATCGGGATCGCCAAAGCGCTGATCGCGCTTGGAAAGCCCGCGGAAATGGTCCGGTTGATAGAGAGCGGCGAGGTTCGAGGCGAGGCCGTGCTGAAGGATATTGGTGCAGGGTTAAGCCCCTATCCCTATATGCTGGTCGTCGACCAGGGCCTACATGAATCGTTGCTGTACAAATACATCGTTTCGCACGGCCGTTCCGTTGACTGGCAAACCCACTTGGATTCATTCGATCAGGATAGTTCAGGCGTGACCGCGAGCGTCACAAACGGATCGGGAATTTCTGAAACGATCCGCGCAAAATATCTGGCCGGATGCGACGGGGCAAAAAGCACGGTGCGTCATTCCCTGGGCCTGACATTCGAGGGCGACACGGTCGAGAGGCTGTTTTACGTAGCCGACGTACGTATCGACTGGCAATATTCGCATGAGGCACTGCATGTTTGTCTTGCACGGCACACGATCACAGCATTTTTCCCAATGGCCGGTGAAAACCGCTATCGAATAGTCGGAACGTTTCCGGAAGGCCACGCCGCGGATGAAGGCGAAATATTGTATGAGGAGATCGAACGCCAGATAAAGATCGATACTGAAATGGAGCTCAACATCAGTAATGTCAACTGGTTTTCGGTTTATAAGGTGCATTCACGGGCCGTGAATGAGTTTTCCAATGGCCGATGCTTCGTCGCTGGCGACGCCGCCCATATCCACACGCCGGCGGGCGGTCAGGGTATGAACACCGGCATTCAGGACGGTTATAATCTGGCCTGGAAACTTGCTTTCGCTTGTAAGGGTATCGCGGGCTCAGATCTACTCTCGACGTATAATGAGGAACGTCTGCCCAACGCACAAAGGCTCTTGCGGACCACTGACCGAATGTTCCAGTTCGGTGCCAGTGACGATTGGTTCATCTCGTATATAAGGACACAGATCTTTCCATACGTGGCTGGATTTGCGTTAAGTCTTGACACCGTCAAGAAGGCCTTGTTTCCGCTTGTTTCGCAGATAGGGATCAACTACCGCGAGTCTAGCCTGAGCGTTGACGATGCCGATTTTGACGTAAAGGCAGGCGACAGAATGCCGTTCTTCCGCATCGGACACAATATCTACGATCAGATAAGAGCTCCGAAATTTCACCTTCTCACCTTTGGCGGCAATGGTACTCACAAGACCGCCCGAAGTTTCGGCGAACTTGTTGATACGCACACACTGCCGTTGACGGACGAGATCATGGCACACTTCGGAGCTTTCCACCCATTTGCAGTACTCCTGCGGCCGGACAATCATATCGGATTGATCTCAAACGAAATATCGGAAGAGGCACTTCGCGAATATTTCGAAAACATCAATATTCGGCCCGAACGGCTTCGCCGGTCCTAGCGGCCTAGTTCCCGCCGATCGGATCACCCGGAGGATTTGGCAACTGCGCAGGCTGTCTCCGCGGGGATTCAGGCCGCTTCAAAAAGCGTTCGATGTCATCAACGATCGACCGATAGTGGGCCGCGGTGTCACCCAATGCGGCCGTTCTTTTAAGCAACGCCGCCAAGCCGCGAAGTGTTTCGGACGCTGTCGATCGGACCTGCGATTGAGCATTCGGATTTGCGGCAAGTTCCATCAGTCGCTCTACCATCAGGCTCTGTACAGCCCGCTGGATCAGAGCCCTGTTTCCACCGGGAGCCGCAGGAGCGAATGTCGCTTTGATAAGGGCCTCGGTGACCTCGCGAAATGACGGATATGAACTATCTCTCGAATTCTGGCTTATGCAGCGTGCTGCCCGGCTTGGCTCAAGCAGGCCGCTGATCGCCAGATCGGCGGCGACCTCGGCCGCACCAACCGCGTCAAACATCGGACTGGTTCGTTTCGGGAAAAGTTCGGACCGGCCAGATCCGTATCCATAGGCAACCGGCGGTATCAAACGCATGAGATTGTCTGGTATCGTCAACTCGTCCACCTTGATCGTCTCAAGCGCGGCCGCCAGAGCGTCACGCTGACGATCGGCCCGAACAAGATCCGAGACGGTGGCAGGATTGGGGCCGTTTTCGGTCCGTACGGAGAATGTGTAATACGATCCGCCGATCGACTTTAAAGCCGCCGTCAACTGGTACCGATGGTGAAGGTAGAGCGGAAGAAACTTGTTCTCAAGTTCGGAAAGCGGCGCGCCCTTATCGATGTTGCGGATGCTGAATTGGCTTAGCCCTATCCGCCTGACTTTCATCTCGTGACGGAGCATCGCGACCGGATCGGGGCCGTTGTCCCAAAGATTTGCCAGCGGATTGGACGCCCCGGCTGGACGTGCATCGCTGTCGGATAAAAAGAGCATCCCAGAAGCCACGCCCTCGCGAACGATCTTTTCGAGCTCATAGCTCTCGATTGCCCCAGCGGAAAACTCCGAATATGCGTACTTTACCGCGAATTTATCAAAAGACCCGATACCAACCGCGTACGCATTTGAAAGATCGAGCTTTCCGTCCTTTATTTCAACCATTGGGGCAGGATAGTCCATGACCGAACCGCGACCGTAAGTACTCGCGGCAAAATTGTGCGTAAATCCGAGCGTGTGTCCGACCTCATGTGCCGAAAGCTGGCGAATACGGGCATAAGACATCGACTTGGCATTCGTTGAATTATCTGAGGTGTCCAGATAATCAACATTCGGCGACAGGCCAAGATCGCAGGCATTGCCAGCCGGCGAGTACTGCGGTGACATTCCGGCACCGAGCAGAAAATCCTGCCGTGCCCGCTGCGAATCGAGCGTAACGTCGCCTTTTATGATCTCGCCCGTGCGGGGATCGACGACGCTGTCGCCGATAGACCAGCCGCGTGTCGAGCGGTGGACCCAATTGACGACATTGTAGCGTACATCCATCGGGTCGGCGTCCGGCGGCAGTACTTTGACCTGAAAAGCGTTGCGAAAACCGGCGGCTTCAAAGGCCTGATTCCACCACGAGGCACCTTCGATCAATGCGTCCTGTATCGCCTTTGGCGCCCCATTATCGACGTAATAGATGATGGGTTTGACGGGCTCGCTTACCGCGGCGGACGGATCCCTTTTCTCCAAACGGTGACGCTGGATCCAACGCTTTTCGAGATCCTCATTGATGTCAGTACCATAGTCGTAAAAGCTGATCGGGATCGAACCG
>JAIBCA010000025.1 GCA_019694345.1 Pyrinomonadaceae bacterium
AACGTCAGGATTCGATCTCGGCGGCGTCGCTCGAACTGCAGCGTATATATCAAAACTATTTCTTCCCGGAAATGAAGACCAACTGGCAGACGCATCCCAACAATGCCGGACACCTTAACTCGCCGGGTTGTTTCAGATGCCATGACGGCCAGCACTTCAGCAACACGGGCAAGGTCATTTCGAACGACTGCAACATCTGCCACACGACGCTTTATGATTCCGACGCTCCGCCGTCAGCAAACATGAAGACCGGGCCATTTATTCATCCCGTGGATCTCGGAGCCCTTGCCGATCGCCGGTGCGATACGTGCCATCAACCCGACAAGCAGTTCAAGCACCCGATCAATCTTGGCGACATCTCGCAGTTCCAATGTGCGGTCTGCCACCCTAGGAAATAGACGATCTGGTTTACCATCTGACACATGGGAAAAAAAAGAACCGCCGGAGAGTATCCGGCGGTTCTTTTTGTTTAAGTGGAATATTGTCATCAACCGCGAAGCGTCCGGTCAGTTCTGTTTGTCCTCCTCCTTGCTGTCGCTTTCACCATCTTCCGTGCTTGCGGCTTCGGCAATGCGGGCTTCTTCGGCTTTCATATCCTCATAGGCCTGTTCGTGTTCTTCCTTGAACAGTTCCTCGGACATCCGGCCGTCGTAGAACGTCCAGTTGATCGGATAGACATCCGGATCAAAGATGACGTGATAGAAATGCCAAACGATGATGGCCAGTGTCGCGAGGATCGCTTCGTAAAAGTGTATTGCGATCGCGATGTCTATCGCCCATCGCGGCAAGAAGCCGAAAATTCCGACCTTGAACCAGATCATCAGGCCCGTCAGGCCCATGATGATCGTTCCCCAAACGACGGCCCAATACTCGGCCTTGTCGGCGTAGCGAAATCGTGCAAATTTTGGCCGTTCGCCTTTGTTCAGCACAAAGTGGCGGAAATTCTGAAAGAGGTCCTGGAAATCCTTCCACCGCGGGAGCATATCGTATGCCCACAAACGGCCTTCTTTTAGCGCAAGCAGATATACGATGTGATAGACACCGGTAACCATCATAATGACGGCCGCGCCGCGATGGATCATACGCCTGACCGACTCACTATTGCCCGTGAGCCAGGTGATCCATGTTTCGGGGTACTCAAGCGCAAAGCCGGTTATTACGAGGACGATAAAGCTGGTCAGCAGCAGCCAATGCTGTACTCGCTGGTTCACCGACATCCTGACGATCGGCCTCGCCTCGAGTTTACGTTTGGCCGCGGCCTTTCGATACCAGATCACTCCGTTGTGGACGAGCATGCCGCCAACCACGCCGAATATCAAAAGCAGATAGATCGTTCGGACCCAGTTCTTACCCTGGCTGCCAATGTCCTGTGACGCACCTGTCTCGAGATGTACCTTTCCGATCGCAAAATTCTCACCGGCGCCGAGGTGACATTGTCCGCACGTGGTGACGAGGTTTGATTTATGTATCAGCGACTTCGGGTTGTTCGACGGCAAAATGTTGTGAATGCCGTGGCAGCTGGCACAGTCGGCAACCACGTCTGAACCGAGCTTTAACGCACGGCCGTGGTAGCTGTCCTGAAAACTGCTTACGCGTTCCGAAGGAATGCCATAGTCCTGCGACAGGCGTACGCCGTCGTGGCATTGCGAGCAGCTTGTCAGCCCGAGAGCCTGGCGTGATTCCTTCTGAGCCTTGATACCGTGTATCCCGTGGCAATCCGTACAATTCGGTGATTGATAGTTGCCCCTCGCGAGCGACATACCATGGACGCTTTCTGTAAATTGGCCGGCGATCTCGCCATGACATTTGCCGCAGGTTGCGGCTACGTTGAACTTAGATATTGTCGAATTGGTATCTGTCGCGGGCAGTACAGCGTGGCTATTGTGACAGTCCGAGCATACGGCGGCCTTCATGTTTCCGTGCGATAGGGCCTTGCCGTGGACGCTCTCCTGATATGCCAGGAAAGGCCGGTTAGTTATTCCTTTTTCCGCCATCAGAGCAGGATCGTTGTGACAACGGCCGCAGGTTTGCGAAATGTTGGCCCGGTTGATCGTGGATCGCGGATCATCAGCCGCGCGGATGGTTGCCATGTCGCCATTGACTGAATGACAGTCCATACAGTTGGCGGCGGGCTTGCCGCGGACCGCGACCTTTGCGTGGATGCTGGTGTCCATCGCCGAGTGTGCGTCCTTGTGAAATTTCTCGCCGGCGAGATATGGCAGGCTGCGGCCCGGCCCGTGACAGCCGGCACAATCGAGTTTTGGAGCGGTGGGTTCCGCCGCGGGTGCGGCGGTGTTGGCAATAGGGGGCGCAGCGGCCGGTTGGGCCTCGGCATGAGTGCCGCTCATCGAGAGCAGGTATGCCGATAAGGTGAAGAGAACAAAAGCAAAAATGACACCAACTTTTACACCTGTTTTCATAGTATTAGCCGGAGCTCGGTCGCCCGGTACCTCGCAAAACTGTGTGTGACTGACGGATTGTTTGTGGGGTCAATAACAAAACACATAATCAGTACATTCCCTCAATTTAATCTTAGACCCTAATGAAATAATGACCGTGACGTTTGTCACATTTTGACCAAGGATCGACAGTTATTTAGTTCTGACAAAAAATGATGCCGGCGAGGGGAGGGCACCTCGCCGGCATCTGGTCTTTGAGACCTGTGTATCTTTTTAGCGGTCAGCGGCTCCGCCTCCAAAATAGATCTTCAAAGACGTGTAAGGCAGATGTGCCCTGTAGTTCTGACTCGGTGTCTGCGAGTCCTGGTAGTTGTAATATTGGTAACCAATGTTCCAGTCAACATTCTTGGTCAACCGAATGGCTGCACGAAACTCCGGTGAGGTGTAATTCATCGGATACGAGGTAATGATGAACTGCGGCAGGGCGGAGAAGCGGCTTCCCTGGCCCTTGTCGCGGTTTATGCGATAACTTGCGTAGAGCGACACCCTCTTGACCGGTTTTACCGAAATGTCGACGAAACCATAATGATCTCGCATAAAGTACTGGCTAAAACCCAATACTCTGCCAGTGGCCACGGGCACGATGATAGCGGTGTCGCTGGTCAGATGGTGGTATGTGTAACCACTGCTGACCTGCACCTTGTCCATCGGCTTCCACTCGACATTTCCTGAATAGAACCGATTCTTGACCGTCGCCCCAAACGGTGTTCCGACCGGCAATACCGGATTCGAACCATCATAGGAGGTCGCCGGGTTGTCGTTGTCCTTTGAAACGGCTGATACGTTAAAGACCACCTTGTTGAACGTGAGTCTAGAACGTATACGGACGTTGGTGAACTTATAGTTCTCGACACGCGAAAAGACGTTGTCAGCCGTTCCGTGTTCGACGTCCCAGAAGATCACCCAACGTTTGATGGGCTTGATCTTCATACCGGCGATCAGCGTATTGGTGCTGTTCTCTTCGTTAACAACGATCAGCAGCGGGTTGGTGGCCGTCGTTGCCGATGTCAGAGTGTGGTCGTAACCGGCAACGCTCACCTTTCGCTGCGTGAAACGGTAACCGATGTGAAGCGACGCCAACGAACCAAACTGATAATCACCTTCGATCGTGTTGACGAATCTGCGGTAATCGTTGATGCGTGACGCCAGCGAACGCGGATTTGACAATGCCAACGGCGTTCCGGCCGCATTGCGACGTTCGAGCCATTCTTCGAGCCTTTCTTGTCCGCTCAGTCCGAACCGGTCAAACGAGAACGTATTTGAGATACGGAAACTGTTGTTGACCATGTAGGTCAAACCAATATCGCCGCGGCTCTGGACCCGCTTTGCGTCCGCGTAGATCTCGAACCTGTCACGGTCGACAAAGTTGTTGCTGTTGTCGCGCCCAGTGAAAAGATCGACCATTCCCATTTTACTTTTGGTTTCCGAATATATGAACTGGCCTGTAAAATCCAGTTTCTTCGCGAACGTCCGATGAGCATTAAAGTGCGTGAAATATGCCCGTCCGTCTGTCGGAAAGATGCGGCTGAACGACGTCAGTACCGACGTATTTGTCGGGTTGTTGCCGACGCTTATTCCGTTGAGGACATAATCCGATCGATCCTTAAAGAACCTGAATCCCTGAGTCAGGCCGAGGTTGAACCCAAGCAGTTTGCCCTCGACTCCGGCGCGAAAATCATTGGATGTGTTTCGGACGTTGTTGGTGATCGCAAACTCGTCGCTGTAGGCACGGATCGTGTAGAGACCGGGCCCCGACATCCGGCTGAACGATGCACCCAAATTAAATCGAAGCTTTTCGTTCTGCGGCAGGATCGACAGGTCAAAGTCGCCGAACGTATGCTGCGAATTATTTGTATGTTCACCGAGAGCGTGATTGCTCAGGTTGTTGAAGTACTTGACCCGTCTGGCTGATGAGTTGAATTTGTAGATCCCGGTCTTCTCCATGTTGACGCGGGTGAAGCCCGTCGGGTCTGCTCCCCAGCCGGTATTTGAGATCAACAGCGAATCGAAATACTTTCCTTTGCCGCTGTCGGCTTCGAATAGTATGTTCGAATCGAAAAGTCGAAAGCCCTTCTTGTAGTTCAGATCACTTCTGTATTTGTTTTCATTACCGTCCAGGCTCCGATACCTGTATCCAAATTCGGTCGTTGACGTGACCTTATAGCCACCGACCATCAGATCTTCTTCCTCTGCAGGTTTGGGTGTCGGCGATTGTCCAAATGCCGTAGCGGCAAACATCGCGATGCCGATCACTACCATCATCCAAATGAATAAGATTCTGCGGTACCGACCGGTACTAGTTGTTTTATGTGAAATATCAAACATTTTGCCTCCTCTTATTCACTGACTATCTAAAGTAGTATTTGCTCGCATTCGATCCGTGGACCTTGGCGTGGCAAATAGTACAGCCCAGGTAACGGGTCTGCGTCTGGTTGTGTGGTGCCTGCGGGGCTCCGCCCTCGGCATCGTTCAGGTTGCTGTGGCATTCCATACAGAGCTGGCGAACCGAACTGCGGGTAAGCATCTTCGGGTTAGCCGAACCGTGCGGAACGTGGCACGAAGCACAACCTTCGGTTTTCAGCGGTGCGTGTTCAAACGTGAACGGGCCCTGCTTGTCACCGTGGCACTTGATACAGGCTGAGTCGGCTCCAACAGAAAGTTTGGTCTGTTTTGACTCAAACCCGCCGTGAGCGTTATGGCAACTCGTACAGGTCATCGCTCCTTCCAACACCTTGTGATGAAAAGGTTTGCTGAACTGCGATTTAGTTTCCGTATGGCAGCTCATACAGAGCTGAGGTTCGCTGCGTTTGAGCATTGCCGTCGTTGCGACGCCCGGGTTTTGGCGATTGGTCTCGCCGATCTCGGTCATCGAACCAGGCATCTGATCCTTAAAGACGGTGCCGTGAGCCGTATGGCAATCGGTACAGCCGACGTCATTGCGCCAGTGTTCCCCGCGGCGGAAATTGTTGTGGCTTTCCTTGCCGGCGTGGCAGCTCAAGCAAGTTTCCGATATCTCCTTGGAATTCTTACCCTTAAATGAAATGATCTTGGATTTGTCACCGCCGCCCTCGACGTGCAGTTTTCCGCTGCCGTGGCACGATTCGCATCCTTGAGCCTTATCCTTCCAGCTTTTCACTTCAGCAAGTTTGGCGTGCTTGGTTCCCGCAAAGCCCTTGAATTGGTCTTCGTGACAGGCCTTACAGGTCTCGCTGCCGACAAAATCGTCCGCTGAAGCGGCAGCCTGAGGTGCGCTCTGATCGAGTTCACCGACCATTGTGCCGCTGGATATTGATGAAAATGTTCCCGAGACCGCCCATACCAACGCAAGTACCACAAATGCGGTCAGCATACCGATCTTGATCTTTCTAGCTGAAGCCATAAAAGTTGCCTCCAATAATAAAAGAAAAGACGCTGTGCGTCTTATCGTATGTACAGACTATTGAATAATCCGGGTTGTTGATGTGAGCGCCGTCACAAATCGAGGATATTTCTTGCTTTTGTTCAGAAGTAATTTAATGAATGACGCAGGCAGACCGCGGAAAATGTTCT
The DNA here is from genome assembly GCA_019694345.1 of Pyrinomonadaceae bacterium. Taxonomy (GTDB): domain Bacteria; phylum Acidobacteriota; class Blastocatellia; order Pyrinomonadales; family Pyrinomonadaceae; genus OLB17. Next base: position 6,009 of record JAIBCA010000025.1, read on the forward strand.
CGCAATACGCGAAACCAAAAGATTCGAAAGCAAATTGTGCACCGGATATGTACAAATACTCAAATGATGACCGTCATCATTTTCACGCAGAGATGCTTAATGTGGATTTTCTGAACGCAGTCAAAAGAAACGATGCCGGCGAGGGGAGGGCACCTCGCCGGCATCTGGTCTTTGAGACCTCAATATCTTTTTAGCGGTCAGCGGCTCCGCCTCCAAAATAGATCGTCAAAGACATGTAGGGTAAATGCGCCCGATAATTTTGATTGGTCGGGTACACTGAATTAGCGGGAATAACGTTGGTATTGGTCAGTTCGTTATACGGGAAGTAACCAAATTGTAATCTCTCGTCGTAGCGGTTGTACTGGTATCCGAGATTCCAATCAATGTTTCTCGTCAGCTTGATCGCCATCCTCAGTTCGGGCACGTGGGTTGTGAATGGGTAGGAACTCAGGAACCGTTCCATTAATGTTGATACCTGATTACCCTGGCCCTTATCGTTGTTATAACGATAGCTGGCATAGACCGAGATCCGCTTGTTCGGCCGTCCTGAGAGATCTACAAAGAAGAAATTGTCCTTCATGTAGAATTCGCTGAATCCCCGGAGGAAACCGAAATTGCCAACCGGGTTCGGAGGCAGTGCTGCATTGAGAGACAGTGGAACGACCGTATCGGTCTTACTCGACATGTAACTGTAGGTGTAGCCCGTACTCATGGTCCAACGTGGATCCGGAGTATAATCAACATATGCCGAGAACACTCTGCTTCGGACGTTTGCGATAATATCGAACGCCGGAAGGATTATTGCTCCCGTTGTCGCATTGCGATAATCCTCCGAACGCGACGGGTTTTCGTTGTTTCTGACGATTCCCGAAACGTTGAAATTGAATTTCTTGTAGGACCAATTACTGCGAACCCTGAAATTAGTATAGTCATAATTGGCCAGCCGAATGAAGGCGTTATCAGCTGAACCATGTTCGCCGTCTGCGAAAAGCACCCAGTTTTTCGTAGGCTTCAGTTTCGCTCCAAAGAGGATCGTATGAGCCGAATTTTCTTCTTCGTCGGCACTGAAGGTTGCTCCGGTCAGCGGCCGATTCAGAAGATCGTCCACCGTTTCGTTTCGCAATCCCTCGCCGACCTTTCGATGAGTGAATCGGTAGCCAAGAAAGACGCCGATCCAATTGTTGATCTGGAAGTCACCCTCAACGGTATTCGTGAACCGTTTGAAGTTGTGTTGTCTCCAATAGAGACTTCGGGTTTCCAGCGAAGGCACACCAGGCAGATACGGCAACCCGGTCGACTGAACGCGCGCTGTTGTGAAATTGCTAAAATCCGAGTCGCCGAAACTGGTAAACTGGTCAAACGTAAAGGTATTGGAAAATCTCACCTTATCGGTTGCCGTCCACGTCAAACCGAGATCGCCCCGGGACTGAGGCCTTTTAGATCGACCAATGATCCGGTAAATGTCTGAGTCAACGAAGAGCGTTGGCGAAGTCACGCCGCTCGGCAGGCGGATCTGCCCGTCGTAATTGACATTCTCAAATATGTTGAATTTGCTGTCGGTTTCTGAATAGATGAATCTACCGGTCAGATCCACCTTTTTGGCAAAGGTCCGCTGCATCGTAAAGATACCGAACTTTGTATCGCCATTGGTCGGGTTACTCTTATCGTACCGGTTAATAAAATTAACATCGGTCGGAGAAATGCAGATCCCGAAGAAACAACTGCCGGCGACACCGGGTTGTCTTGATTCGATCAGATACCTTCCCTGGTCTTTGAAAGTGCGAAGACCTGCGGTAAAGGTCATCTTAAAGCCGGCGAGTTTGGTGTCAACGCCTTGCCTGAGGTCGACCGCTCTGTTGTTTACCTTCTCAACTAACGGGAAGACGTCGCGGGTTCGGTATGACGACCCACGATCGCCGCCCGCCTTGTTGAATGAAACGCCGAAGCGGAACCGGAGTTTTTCGTTCTCCGGAAATATGACAACGTCAAAGTCGCCAAAATTACGGATCGTGTCAGATGAATGATAGCCCAGCGTCAGATTGCTGACCCGGTTGATCAGGTTCACCTGTCGCACGTTTGCGTCAAATCTGTAGGCTCCCGTCTTCGCCACTCCAACACGGATGAAACCTGCCCGATCAGCACCCCATCCCGATGTGGTAACCGAAAGCGAGTCGAACGGCCTCTTTTTGCCGTCTTTGGCCTCAAGCCTAAAACTCGAATTCCAGATGCGAAAACCCGGTCGATAGTTAAGATCGCTGCGGAATTTCTCATCGCTTCCCTCAAAACCCAAACCGCGTACCCCCAACTCGATCGAGGACGAAACTTTGTATCCACCAAGTGTATCCGTTTCACTCGAGGAGGTTTGCGTCGAGGTTTGAGCACTGATAGGGACCGCGGTATACAACATGCCGATCGCCACGAACATGATGAATAATAGCTTATCTCGCATGACCGCTACTCCTATTCTACTTTTCCAATTGCAAGTCATATATCCTCCTATTTATTCATCATCTAAAGAACACATTGCTCGAATTCGATCCATGTATCATCGAGTGACAGGATGTGCAATTTCGTTGCAAGAGTGTCTTTTGATCATGCGGGCCACCGGTCGGGCCTTCGTTCAACTGCGTTGTGATACCGCTGTGGCACTCGATACAAAGCTGGCGAACCTGCGGCCGTTTCAGCAGTCTTGGGTTGGCTGATCCGTGCGGTGTATGGCAGGCTGCGCATCCCTCGACTTTCAGCGGGGCATGCTCAAAAACGAACGGGCCTTGTTTGTCCGTGTGGCATTTGACACAGGCGGACTCACTGCCGGCGGCGAGTTTGGTCTGCTTTGATTCAAATCCGCCATGAGCGTTATGACAGTCGCTGCACTTCATTACACCTTCCATCACTTTGTGACGAAACGGCTTGTTGAAATGAGATTTGACCTCGCTGTGGCAGGCAATGCAGAGCTGCTGCTCATTTGACTTGAGCATTGCAGGAGCGGGATCGATCGTCGACGCGTTATTCACAAGCATCGAAGATCCGGCACGCGGTTTTTCTGCAACGGTGCCGTGTGCCGTGTGGCAATCGGTACAGCCGACGTTATTGCGCCAGTGTTCGCCGCGGCGGAAATTGTTGTGGCTTTCCTGGCCGGCGTGGCAGCTCAAGCAAGTTTCCGATATCTCCTTGGAATTCTTGCCCTTAAATGAAATGATCTTGGATTTGTCACCGCCGCCCTCGACATGCAGTTTTCCGCTGCCGTGGCACGATTCGCATCCTTGAGCCTTATCCTTCCAGCTTTTTACTTCAGCAAGTTTGGCGTGCTTGGTACCCGCAAAGCCCTTGAATTGGTCTTCGTGACAGGCCTTACAGGTCTCGCTGCCGACAAAATCGTCCGCTGAAGCGGCAGCGTGCGGGGAGCCCGGATCGAGTTCACTCGCCATTGTGCCGCTGGATATTGATGAAAATGTTCCCGAGACCGCCCATACCAACGCAAGTACCACAAATGCGGTCAGCATGCCGATCTTGATCTTTCTAGCTGAAGCCATAAAAGTTGCCTCCAATGTTAAAAGGAAAGACGCAGTGCGTCTTATCGTAGCTACAGATTATTGATAAATCCGCGGAAGTAATGTGAGCTATGTCACAAATCAAACCATTTTTTTCAATATATTTCTTACGTCTCAATATGCGGTCCAACTATTTTGAGTCCAGGATCAGTACCGATTGGTGATAGCGGTTGCTGATCATTATCGTCATCTGCAGGCACGCCGCCGGTTGACTTAGAAGAAAGTTGAAAAAGGCCGCCTTGTCGACCACGTCAAATTCGCACAGACTCAGGGCTCTTAACGTCGAATCGAAAGGACACTCAGAAAATGCCTCGACCGCGCCAAAGATCTTTTCCGAACCGTTTGGCGATGTGAACATCGCGTCGATCTCAGAATCCTCATGCATCAACGCCACGCGGCCGCGATGAAGTACGTATAGAAACTCAGGCGGTTGCCCGACATGAAAGATTTCTTCGTCCTTGGAAAAGTATCTGCGGCTGCGAAGCGAGTCAAAGGCCTGTCGGTCTGAGGCGGAGAGGTGGCCCAGAAACT
>JAIBCA010000128.1 GCA_019694345.1 Pyrinomonadaceae bacterium
AGGGCGTTCCGCGTGAACCACAGCCTGCGTGCCGTGACGGCCATTGAGAAGGTGATGGTCGGCCAGATACATGTGCTCGAGTCAATGGCTCAGATCGGATTTCTCGAGTTTCGCGATAAGCTTAACCCGGCCAGCGGCTTTCAATCGATGCAGTTTCGCGAACTGGAATTTGCCTCAGGACAAAAGGACGAGCGGATCCTGAGCAGTTTCAGAGATGACGAGTTCGCCTACCAAAGACTCAAGCGCCGGTTCGACGAGCCCAGCCTTGCCGATGCTTTTTGGGCATTGTTGGGGCGGGCGGGCTTTGCCGTTGCGACGCACGAAGATAGGGTCGCGGCCATCGTCGAGATACTGACCCTTCCAGAGAAGCATGCCGACCTTTTCATAATGCAGGACCTGCTGATCGACCACGATGAGAACATCTCACTATGGCGATACCATCACGTGATGATGGTCGAACGGATGCTGGGGATGAAACGCGGTACCGGCGGTTCCGACGGCGTCGGTTACCTGATGACGACGCTGACTAAAAAGTTCTTTCCCGAGATATGGGAAGCCAGAACACATTTGAAGATCGAAGACCGGGGTTGACCGCTATGCTTAAATCATTCATTACACTTGCCTTATTGCTCTTAACATCGGCTGCCGTATTTGGCCAGAACGTCCGCATTACCATCCTGCACGTCAACGACGTGTATCAGTTCGCACCGGTTGACGGCGGCAAACGCGGCGGCCTGGCCCGGCTGTTGACGCTCAAAAAGGCGGCGCTCGCCGAAAACCCGAATGTGATCTTCACGCTTGGTGGCGATACCGTTTCGCCGTCGGTCGAAACCCGCACCTATAAAGGTGCGCAAATGATCGACGCGTGGAATGCGGTCGGTATTGATTATGCGGTATTCGGCAATCACGAATTTGACATCAAGACACCCGAATTGCTCGCCCGTATGAAAGAGTCGAAATTCACTTGGCTTGGAGCCAATGTCATCGACACAAAGACCGGACGCATCTTTGCCGACACACCGCCATACGTGATTCGTGAGATCGGCGGCATCAAGATCGGTATCATCGGCCTGCTGCTGCCTGAGACAAAGCAGACCTCGTCCATGGAAGAGAGCCTGTCGGTGACAGATTACTGCACCGTCGCCGAGAAGCTGGTCAAGGAAATGCGCGGCACAAAAAAGGTCGATGCGGTCATTGGTTTGACTCACCTTTCGATGGCTCAAGATAAGCAGCTGACGGGCTGTGCTGAGTTTGACCTGATACTCGGTGGCCACGAACACTCATTGCTCCAATCGTCTGCAAACGGTACGCCGATCTTCAAAATGACGGCTGATGCCCGAGAGATGGGCAAGTTCAATCTGACGTTCGATCCCGCGACCAAGCAACTCATTAGCCTCGATTGGGAGATCGTGCCAGTTACGGACAAGATCGCCGATGCTGCTGAGTTTGCCCCTGTGTTTGAAAAGTACCGCGGCCTGCTCGAACAACTTTCAGTGCCGGTCGGTGCGACCTCTGAGAGGCTGGACGCTCTTTCGGTCTCATGCCGAACAAAAGAGACGAATATCGGCAATTTTATCGCTGAGGCTTATCGAAGCTCGGTAAATGCGGACGTGGGATTTGTCAACGGCGGCTCGATTCGTGCAGACCTTACGTACGAACCCGGACCGCTGACCAAGCGCGACGTGCTCTCGCTGCTGCCTTTCAACAACCCGATCGTCAAGGTCGAACTAACGGGCAAGATACTGAGGGCGATCCTGGAGCATGGTGTCGCACGTAGCGCTCCCGGCGAAGACGGCGAGCCCGGGCGATTCCCGCAGATATCGGGCTTGCGATTTGAGTACGACGTGAAACGGCCTGCTGGCAGCCGCGTTGTCGCGGTCACCGTGGGTGGAAAGCCGATCGACGAGTCGAAGACCTATACAGTCGCGACCTCGGATTTTCTCGTGTCACGCTCGGGCGACGGATATACGATGTTCAAGGACGGAAAGGTGATCGGAAGCGCTGCGACCGCCCCAAAGGATTCAGACGTGTTTGAAACGGCGATACGCTCGGCACCGAACTCGACCATCGCACCAGTACTCGATGGCCGCATCAAACGGATAAACTAACGGCTCTCGTTACCGAGCCGGTCGACAGCTGTGACGACGATCTTTTCGATCTGACGGCTGGCTGACAGTGTAATTGTGTGCTCGCCTGCGGGTAGCACAGATTGGCTCCAGCCGTCTTTGTCTTTTGCCCGCACAACATACCAAAAGGCACGACGCTCACCGCGTTCGCGCCACGACGCACGCACATATTTACCCTCGCGTTCGAGCTTCACCTCGGGAGCTCTCATTGGTGCGGACGCGATCCAGGAAAAATGCGGAATGACGGCATCGGTCGTGTAGATGCGTTCGGTCAGCTCACGCTGTATACCGCCGAGATCGTTACGAAGCGACTTCTGACTAAAAAATATCGCTCCCGGGTCGTCGCTCGTTCGCGTTTTGCCGATCTGTGCTGCGATCTCGCCGGCGTTGAACGTCTCGGTCGATCCGATCCGGTAAGCCGCGATGCCCGGCCAAACAAAGCGCTTTTTCACATTCTGCTCACGCCACCAGTCGAGCAGCAACGGAAAGCTCTGTCCCTTACGGGCGGTTTCCCAGTATAGCTGCGGTGCGAGATAGTCGACCGTTCCGTCGCGGAGCCATTTGCGTGCGTCGGCATACAGTTCCTTGTAGGCGTTAAAGCCCGTGATCCCGAGTTCGGGCATCGGCTGCCAGATACCGAACGGCGAGATTCCGTAAACCATCTCGGGTTTGATCCGCTTGATCTCACGCCCGACCGTCTCGATGAACTGATCGACGTTTTGACGTCGCCAATCATCACGGCTCAGCGGGCTGCGGGTCGCGTTACCGGGACCCGTTACCGCCGATGTTCTTTTGAGATAAGCTTCGTAATTCTCATCGTCCGGAAAATCTATACCACGACCAGCGGCGTCCTTTTCGGCGTAGGGGTAAAAATAATCGTCAAAGTGCACTCCGTCAATGTCATAGCGGCGAACGACGTCCTTGATGACCCCTAACGAATGCTGCTTGGCACCCTCGTCCGTCGGGTCGAGCCACATGTAACGGCCGTACTGACGCACGATAGACGGCCGGCGTTTTGAAACGTGTTCAGCAGACATCGTTTTTGCCGCGGGGTGATAGGCACGGTACGGGTTGAACCACGCGTGGACGAGAATGCCACGTCGATGGGACTCGGCAACGAGGAATTCGAGCGGATCAAAGTCCTGTGCCTTTCCCATTTGACCGGTCAGAAACTCCGACCAAGGCTCGAGCTTCGAGCGATAGACCGCATCGGTCATCGGCCGAACCTGAAAAACGACGGCGTTCATACGCAGCTTTTGTGCGAGATCGAGAATGGCGATAAGTTCGGCCTTTTGCTTTTCGGCGGACAGCCCTTTGGACGTCGGAAAATCGATATTGTCGACCGTCGCGACCCAGAACGCGCGAAATTCGCGATTAATGCGCGGCATTGGCTGTGCTATCGCAACAACGGCGAACATAATCATCAACAGGACGATCTTCATACAAATTCTGCAAAAACCTCGTTTGAAAACAGCATTCCGCGTCGCGTCAGACGCAGACGGCCTTTGATCACCTCGACCAGCTCATTTTCCACGAGTCCGGCGACACGGTCGTCAAAATCGATACCAAAACGCCGATGAAAGTTATCAAGATCGATCCCTTCGGTTAACCGCAGCCCGAGAAACACGAATTCCGACGAAAGATCTATATCTTCGCGCATGACCTCGGCAGAAGCTGAATTTTCCATCATTGCGACGTATCTCGCCGTGTCGCGTTCATTGGCGTATCGGTGTGTACCGTCGAACGAATGGGCCGAGACGCCATAGCCGTAAACTGGGTCAAGTGTCCAGTATTTTGAATTATGACGTGAGGCGAATCCGGGCCTGGCAAAATTGGATATCTCGTACTGCTCGTAACCCGCACCGGCGAGACGGTCGATCATCAGCTCGTACATGTCGGCGACCAGCTTTTCGTCAGGTAAATCGCGGCGGCCGGAACGCAGCTGTTCGGCCAGCGGCGTGCTCTCGTGGATCTCAAGCAGGTACAGCGAAAGGTGCTCGGGCATCATCGCGACGGCCTCGTCCAAATTCCGACGCCAATCGTCCATCTTCTGGCCGGGCAATCCGGCGATCAGATCAAAACTCACGTTAGCGAAACCGGCATCGCGAAGCATCCTGTAGGTATTTTTTACATCGGTCGCGTCGTGCCCTCGGGCGAGCAGTTTCAGGTCACGGTCGTTAAACGTCTGCACGCCGAAACTGGCACGATTGATGCCGAGATCGCGAAAAGCCGCAAGCGACTCAAGCGTGACGGTCGCAGGGTTCATCTCCATCGTCACCTCTGCACCGTTCGCGATTTCAAATTTGCCGTGAATCGCCGACAATATCCGCTCAAGTTGATCCGGCCGCAGAAGCGAAGGCGTGCCTCCGCCGATATAGATCGTGTCTATGTACGAAGGGGAATCAGCCGCAGTTAAACGCGGATATCGCGGATCCGATGAGAATTCCTTATCTGCGTTATGCGCGTCAATCTGCGGCAAAAATCGGTCGATCTCCCCGCAGAGAGCATTTACGTACCGCTCCACCGCGTCATTGCCGCGATAGACATCCGTCGCAAAATCGCAGTAAGAACACCGCGATTTGCAGAATGGGATATGAATATAAATGCCCCCGGGTTTCATCGCTCAAATGTACCACTTTTGACCGATATTGTGTCTTTGACTTGGGGCATTTAATCGAATTCTAACCAGACAGCGATCAATTGCCTGCAGGCTGATAATACAACCCAGCTCCGGGACCAAGCGGGATTCCAAACAGGAACCAGATGATCAAGAACAATGTCCAGCCGACGAAAAAAACAATCGAAAACGGCATCATCAGCGACATTATCGTTCCAATACCGGCCTTGGGGTCATACTTCTGCGCGAAGGCGACGATCAGCGGAAAATATGACATCAACGGTGCGATGATATTACAAACGCTATCGCCGATGCGGTACGCCGCCTGGGTCAGCTCGGGCGAATAGCCAAGCAACATCAGCATCGGGATAAATACCGGAGCCATCACCGCCCATTTTGCCGACGCCGACCCGATGAATAAATCAAGCACTATTGACAAGATCACGAACGAGATTATCAACGTGACACCGCTGAGGTTCAAACTCTTAAGTAACTCAGCACCTTCAACCGCGAGAATAATGCCGAGATTGGACCAGTTAAAGAAGGCAACGAATTGTGAAGCGAAAAATGCCAGGACGAGATACACGGCCATTGTTTTCATGGACCCCTCCATTGCCGCAATGACCTCGTCTATCTTCTTGAATGTCTTAGCTGTGTACCCGTAAACCAACCCGAGTACAACGCCGCCAAAAAAGATGAGCGTAATAATGCCGGAAAGAAACGGCGACCTGAGTAAACTGCCTGTCTTTGGATCACGAAGAAATCCATCGCCAGGAACAGTTCCCCACAGTATCAGCCCGGCGAAGATTGCGGTGGCAATTCCGGTCAAGAGCAATGCTCGCTTTTCGTTCGACTTGAGTTTTTCGAGGCTCTCAGGTTTCGCTTCGCCTTTGTATTCGCCGAGCCGCGGGACGACCACACGTTCGGTGATCCATGTTCCGAGTATCGTGACCAAAAATGTCGACGCGGCCATAAAATAGAGATTTGCCGCTGGCGTGACCGTGTATGAAACATCAATGATTCGGGCCGCCTCTTGCGACAAACCGGCGAGCAAAGCATCGGTCGGGCCGAGCAGCAGATTAGCGCTAAATCCACCCGACACGCCGGCAAATGCCGCAGCAAGGCCCGCTAACGGATGTCGCCCGACCGCCAAAAATATCATTGCAGACAGCGGGATCAGAACGACGTAACCGATATCGCTCGCCATATTGGACATTACGCCCGCAAACACGACAACTGCGGTTAGGAGTTTGCGCGGCGATGAGAGCACTAGTGCCCGCAGGACGGCGGATATCAGACCACTGGCCTCGGCTACGGCGATTCCCATTATCCCGACAAGGACGACTCCGAGCGGTGCAAATCCTGTAAAGTTCGTAACAAATCCGGTCAAAATGCGGTGAAGCCCGTCGATGCTCAACAAATTGACCGCTTTGACCGTTTCGCCCGTCCCGGGATGTGTGACCGAAAGTCCCGCCCATGAAACTATCGCTGACAGCAGCAACGTTGCTATCGCAAATCCCACAAATAACAGGGCTGGATTTGGTATGGCGTTACCGATCCTTTCGAGACGGTTTAGGGCTTTGTTGAGGAAGTTGCCGTCAGAATTGTCGGCGGTAAATTCGGTTGATGTCATCCACTATTCTCCGTGATAATTGGTGTTTGATCGCGTACCTGCCATATCTCAGTGTGTGTGAGCGATAGCTGTTTACGAACATGCTGAAAGAGGGGAACCCAATGCGGGCAATCCAGATCTAATCTTTACAATAAAATAATGATTCGAGAATATCAAGGGCTATTGCCCTGGTTTGGGCGTGAAAGTCATGGTTGACGAGGATAACTGTAAAACAGACCTGGTCAATCCTTGCTGAACTCAATTCTCCAATTGAGCCGCAAGAGCTCCGGCCCAGATTGCCTCGAGGCGGGAGATCGGAGTCGCAAAACTGCTATCGTTCGCCGCGAACGATAGCGAATGCCCGCCGACCTTACCGATGACCTGAAACGGACATTCGCCGATAACGGCCTTTACCGCATCAAGTTTATCCGGAGAGAAGCTGATCACGATACGAGATGGTGTCTCGCCAAACAGTAAGGCTTCGGCAGACAGGCCGCTATCATGCAGCTCTATCGCGGCTCCAACGGCTTTGCGGTCGAGCGATGAGAAACAGCTTTCGGCTATTGCGACTGCAAGGCCGCCGTCGGAGCAATCGTGTGCGGAAGCGACCAGTGATTCGGCTGTAAGGGCAAGCAGAGTGTTTTGGACGCGGATCTCGAGATCGAGATCGATCTGCGGTGCAATGCCAATTGAGATCAGTTCGTCCGTGGTCCGGCCGAGGATAGTCTGAGCGTACTCGCTGGCGGCGAGGTCGTCCCTCGTGATGCCAAGCACCGCGATGATATCTCCCTCAGACTTAAAGCCACGAGTGACAAGTTTGCGGGTGTCGTCGATGATACCGACCATACCGATCGTCGGTGTCGGTAATATGCCGGCGCCGTCAGTTTCGTTATAAAATGAGACATTACCGGACACTACCGGGGTTTCAAACGCCTTGCACGCCTCGGTCATACCGTCGATGACCTCGGAGAAGCTCCACATCACCTCAGGCCGTTCCGGTGAAGCAAAATTCAGGCAATTGGTGACCGCGATCGGTTTGGCTCCGACACAGACGACGTTTCGGGCCGCCTCGGCGACCGCAAGTTTCGCACCCATTCGCGGATCGATCGCGGTGAACTTACCATTGCCGTCGAGACACATCGCGATCGCCCGGCGAGTCTCTTTTACCCGGATCACTGCGGCGTCGGCACCCGGCAGGATCGCCGTATTGGTCCGCACCATCGAATCATACTGCTCGTAAACCCAGTGTTTTGAGCAAATATTTCCAGACCTAAGCAATTGCACGAGAGCCTCCCTCGCGTCGGTAATGCGGGGCTCGCGGGTAATCTTAGGGCTTTCCACACGCGACGGCGGTGACATCGGGCGCTGGTATTTCGGCGCTTCATCAGTGAGGGCCATGACGGGCAGGTCGGCCTCAAGTTCGCCGTGGTGAAAGATCTTGAGCCGGTCGCCTTCGACAACCTTGCCGATGACGACCGCGTCGAGGTCCCATTTATTGAATATTTCGACGACCTCCTTCTCGCGCCCTTCGCGGGCGACGATCAGCATTCGCTCCTGCGATTCCGAGAGCAACATCTCGTATGCGGTCATCCCTGTTTCGCGTTGGGGAACAAGCGTTAGATCGAGCTCAAGGCCGGTTCCGGCGCGCGCCGCCATTTCGACAGACGATGATGTAAGTCCCGCGGCCCCCATGTCCTGAATTCCCTTGATCGCACCGGAGCGCATCGCCTCGAGGCAGGCCTCAAGCAACAGTTTCTCAAGAAACGGATCGCCCACCTGGACCGTCGGGCGTTTTTCAAGAGCCTCTTCGTCAAACTCCGCCGATGCCATTGTAGCGCCGTGGATACCGTCACGGCCGGTCTTTGCGCCGGCGTACATCACCGGGTTACCGATGCCGTCCGCCTTTCCAAAAAAGATCTGGTCTTTGCGAAGAATGCCGAGGGCAAATGCGTTAACGAGCGGGTTGAGGCTATACGATTCGTCAAAGACTACCTCGCCGCCGACAGTCGGCACACCAAAACAATTGCCGTAATGGCCGATGCCCTCAACACAACCCTTAATTATCGAGCGGTTTCGAGCTCCGTTTTTCGGATCGCCGAGCGGGCCGAAGCGAAGCGAGTTCATCGCCGCGATCGGCCGTGCCCCCATCGTGAACACATCACGCAAAATGCCGCCGACGCCGGTCGCTGCCCCTTGAAACGGTTCGATGAAACTTGGGTGATTGTGAGATTCGACCTTAAATGCGACGCACCAGTCGTCACCAATATCAACAACGCCCGCATTTTCGCCCGGTGGCACAATAACCCTCGGACCCGACGTCGGTAGTCTTTTCAGATGAACGCGTGACGACTTATATGAACAGTGTTCCGACCACATCACACTGAAGACACCAAGTTCCGTGATGTTGGGCTGACGGCCCATCAGATCGACTATTTTTTGATACTCGTCCTGGGTTAACCCGTGCTGAGCGACGATTTCCGGGGTGATGGTTGATTCGTTCATCTTCTGTTAAGTTCGCCAATGGAAAACGAAACTGACATTTTAGAACGTTTAAAGAATGATGTCGATTTGCGCGAACGAAAGAAAAGCCGCGCATCGGTACGCGGCGGCATCGGTTGTCAATTCTGACTCTCCGATCAGGGCATTGCAGGAGCTCCGAACGCAGCCCACTCCTCTTTCGAAGGTCCGTAGATCCCGGGAACGGCAAGCCCGGCTTGACGCATCAGCACTGTCATTTGACCGCGGTGATGTCCCTGGTGGGCGATCAGGTAAAAGAGCGTCATGCCTCTCGACCAGGTTTCGCCGTACATCTCGTCCTCAAGCAAGAGCGTGTCGTCGGTCCAATTTGACATTACTTCAGCCGCAACCGAACGAGCGGCGGTCTCAAAAGCGGCGGCGATCTCGGCTGCACTTGTCGGGCACTCGTCGGAAAACTCGGGAGCTTCGATCGTTAATCCGACCAGACCGGGCATTTCACTAAGTGTTTGCGTGATGTGCCACGCGAGAAAGCCCAGCGATCGCCCGTCTTCACTTACCTTTTGCGAAAGTGACGCATCAGTAAGAGCTGTCATCACCTTTATCGTTGCCTTGGTCTCATAGTCCCAGGCCTTTGCGAAATCATCTACCTTTCTGAACATGATCTTCTCTCCAGTTATTTAATTGAACCAAATCTCGCCTTTCCGCGAAATACATAAAGGCTCTGTCGAAACTCATCGATACCGAGACCGTTTTTCAGCTTTGGGCCATTTGGGCGAAGCTCTTTCAGGATAGGTTCGAAGTTCTTTTCGCTGTTGATGTGCTGCTCTTCGTTTTTGTACCAAGTGATCAGAATGATGTCGAACGGAGCCGTCGTCGACGGCACTGACTCGAGGATTTGGTAAGAGTGGATGACGCCTCGTTTTAGGGCTTCGTCGCGGTACAGCGTCCAATTATTTTCGTAAAAGTACAAAGCCTCATCGCGACGTCCATCCTTGATCTTGACGTAGTCGATCGTGACGTACATTTCGTCGCCAAGCGGCTTTGAGGCCAGCACCTTTTCGATCTCGGCAACGAGAATCGGGTACCTGACCTTTCCATTTCTCTGATATGCCGGCTTGCCGTTCGCATCAAACAGTACTGTCATCGGCAAGTTACCCGCCCAATCGCTTGAGACCATCTTGATGGCGGCGGTCTCATCATCGGTCTTGAGCAAATATGCCGGCATGGTTGCCTTGACCTCAGAGAGGAATTTCGGCACAAAAGTGTCAATGTCGGCGAGGTCGTCAAGCGAAACGGTAATGAAGTCGATCTTGCCTCGGTATTCCGAATCGATCTTGACGAGGTCGGGAAACTCCTCGCGGCACGGGTCGCACCACGTTGCCCAAAAATTGATCAGCAGCGGTTTTCCATTCGGCTTCATAAGTTTGGATAAACCGTTGATATCAACGCGGGTGACCCTCGGGCCGGGTGCCGTTTGGGCCGGGGACAAATGTGCTCCAGCGAAAACAAGAGCGGCGCATATGGCCGCTCTCAATAAATCTATGTTGAAAAATGACATAGCGTTAAATTACTCGCTGACACGCTTGATCGTACAGCCAAAAGCGTTCGCTTTTGCGCGGGCGATCTTCTTGCCCGTCAATGACTGGTCAAATGCGGTTCGAAGATATTGCTCCGTAACCGCTTTGCCTGAGCGGTCATTGTCGATCGCTCCGTGATAGAGCAGTATATTGTCTGCACCCAGATAGAAGATCTCCGGCGTGACAGTCGCACCGAGTTTATCGGCGAGCTTATTACCCTTGTCGATCAGGACCGGAAACTTGTAACCGACCTTTGCGGCGTCAGATCTTACCCAATCTAGCCACTCAGTCGCATTTGAATTGATGCCGATAAACTTGATCCCCTTTGCCTCATAGTCCGCCGCGATCTGGTTGATACGTTCGTTATATAGCTTTACGACAGGGCATTGAGCCGACAGGAAAACGATGACAGCACCATTTTTCCCCTTCAGTCCGTTCAGCGTTTGGACGTTGCCGTCGAGGTCGGGCAGCGAAAAATTGTCGATGGAAGTTCCGGCCTCGACGTTCTGGGCATTAACAGCCAACGCGACTGAAAACAAGATCGTGAACAAAAACACTGCTCTTTTCATAAAAATCGCTCCTTTGTCACTAAAATTTCTATTCCTCAAGTCTATCAATCAGGACTGTTCTGAGACAAGCATTATTAACAATACGCCACCGGACAGGCGCGGGTTTCGGATCGTCCAAGTATCCCTGGCCGAACTCAGCGATCAATACTGTAGACTTGTGACTTTTCCGCAGGTAATGATGCTATAATTCCCCGAACTTGATCGGTTGGTCAATTTTGCTTTGAGACAGCGCCCGCCTTATTGATTACTAGCGGCATCGACGGTCTTGCACAGCGTGAGCGAAGAACTCAAACCCGGCACGGAGCTTTCTCATTACCGCATCATCGCCAAGATCGGCGAGGGCGGAATGGGTGAGGTCTACCGTGCAGAAGACACAAAACTCGACCGCCAAGTCGCGCTGAAGGTACTTCCTGCAGCGGCAGCGGATGATAATGAGCGCGTTCGCCGATTCGTTCAGGAGGCAAAGGCGGCGTCGGCACTGAACCACCCGAACATTTTGACGGTCTTCGAGATCGGGAGCGTTGACAGCGTGCGGTACATAGCTACCGAATTTGTCGACGGCGAAACACTCCGTGAACGCCTGAGCGGCGAGCCGATGACGCTGGGGGCCGCACTCGATATTTTTGCACAGGCGGCTGCGGCCCTGAACGCGGCGCATGAGGCAGGTATAGTCCACCGCGATATCAAGCCCGAGAACATAATGGTCCGCGGTGACGGTCTGGTCAAGGTCCTCGATTTCGGTCTTGCGAAACTAACTGAGCGTGCACCGACGACCGCTTCGTCGGAGGATGCGACACGGGCTCTGGTCAATACGCGGCCCGGAATGGTCATGGGCACCGTGTCATACATGTCGCCGGAACAGGCCCGAGGGAAGGATACAGACGCTCGCACCGACGTTTGGAGTCTTGGCATTGTAATGTTCGAGATTCTGACCCGACGTTGTCCGTTCGAGGGAGACGGGCCTATGGACATCGTCAGCTCGATACTTAAAGACCCTACGCCGTCACTTCGTTTAGCCGAGCCTGACCTGCCGCGTCAGCTTGAGCGGATCATTGATAAAACTTTGCGTAAGGACCGCGATCAGCGCTATCAACACATCAAGGACCTTCACATCGATCTGGACGACCTCCGGGAAGAGCTCAAGTTTGAAGAAAAGCAGGGAAAGACAGTGGAAATGACCCGGCCTACCGCTGCCGCCAAAACAATTGAGGCCTCGTCAGCCCCGGCTACCCGAAACACGTCGACGATTATATTTCGCGAGCGGCGGTTTACGCTTTTTCATGTTTTGGCGATCGCGGCATTTGGAGCGGCGGTGATCGGCGGTGTCTGGTGGCTGCGTTCCCGTGTCGCAGGAACTCCGCCGATCGAGCTTAGGACCACCGAGATAGCGAGTTGGACGAGCGCTCCCGGCGAGCTTTTCAGCAACGCGAGTTTTTCGCCGGACGGCAAACTGATCGCGTTTTCATCCACGCGGTCCGGATCCAAAAACATCTGGGTAACCCAGACAACGTCCAGCGAGCCGATCCAGGTCACGAACGACTCATCGTCAAATAAGGATCCGATATGGTCGCCGAGAGGAGATGAGATAGCGTTTTCATCGCAAAAGGGAAACAGTGGGGATGGACGTGGCACACTGACCGGCGTATGGCGCGTCTCGGCGCTCGGTGGCACGCCTCGTTCGGTCGGGGCGGTTGCGGACGGCAGTTTTGAACTTCGCCGCTGGACGGCGAGCGGCAAGATCTACTACCAGTCACAAGGCGATCTTTACGAGATCGACATTGCTTCGGGCGATACGAAACGCACGACGACGTTCGATCGATCGACCGGCAAAATAATATGGGCAGATATAGCAGATGACGAAAAGACGATAGCTTACGTTCGGCAGCAAAACGACGTATGGCAGCTTTTCGTTTCGGACGTGGCCGATAAGAGTCCGTCGAAGATCGTCGAAGGTACAGGCGAACTTGGCGGCATGGTCTGGACACCAGAAAAGGATCGGTTCGAATACAGTTCGATGACCGATGGTGTTTTTCAGGTTTACAAGGCCGACGGACGGGCCGCACCGGTCCGCGTCACCTTCGGCGAGAATGACAGCATTGTAGTGGACTCGTCGCTCGATGGTCGCTCGATGATAGTCAGCTCTGCCAAGGAGGAGTCATCGCTTTGGCGGGTAAATGCGGCAGACGGACAGGAATCGCCCGTTTCACGCAGCTTGCGTTCGGAACTGTGGCCTGTCGCTTCCCCAGACGGGGAACGTGTGGCATTTCAATCAGCCAAGAATCTTAGCCGTGGCAGCAACCTCTTTGAAGGCTCGATAATGGTCAAATCGATGAAGTCGCGAGACGATCAGGCGACACCCTTGAGCGAAAGCGGATTTCTGCCTGCATGGTCGCCTCAGGGAACGTTGGTCGCCTTTATTAAGAAGAATGTCGAGACATTTGAGCTGAATGTAGCCAACCCTAACGGCGGCGGTGTGCGGCGTCTGACGCAAGGCGGAATACCCGCGATCGGGTATTCCGTATCGCCGTATAACCATATTCAGACCGCCATATTCAGTTGGTCTCCTGATGGGACGCAGGTCGCGTACGTCGCCGAGCGAGAGGGAGCCTCAAACATCTGGACCGTTGCCGCGGCCGACGGTACCGAGGCTCGTGTTACCGACTTTAGGGGCGGCCTGAATGTTAATTGCCCGCTATGGTCCGCGGACGGCAAGCGTATAGCGTTTTCATATCAGGCAAAGCCGGATCATCCCGGTGGGGCTACCCGCCGCGGGCTGCGGATAGTTGACCTTACCGAAAACAAGGTCATCGATATTTTTGAAACAGACAAGAACTTTCGACTGATCGGGTGGACTCCGGACGAAAACAGGCTTATTATCGCGGAATCGGAAAAACAGAGCGGACTGCCGCCCGAAACCATACTTCATCGTGTGACGACCCCCGGTGGAGCACTGACGCCGATCGCCCGGATAAATCGGGCCTATTTTTATAACATCTCGCTTTCAGCCGACCGCAGATTCATCGCCTTTGCCGCGAGAGAACAAGATATGGACGACATTTGGGTACTCTCGTCGGCCGGCGGCGAACCAAGACGGCTGACACGTAATAATGATTCGGGTGTAAATTTTTCCAGACTTACCTGGCTGCGCGATGGCAGTTCCATCCTTTTTGGCAAACAAACGAGATTTAGCCTGCTTTCGATTGTTACTGAACCCGTTTGAGAGGAGAGAAAATGATTTCGAAGAAAATTGGAGCTTGTTCTGGATCGATCATTTGTGCACTTATCATCTTCATTACAGCCGCAAGCGTGAGCACGGCCTTCGCACAGTGCGAGAAGGTGACCGATGCCCAGATCGTTACCGACATATACGGCAAGATCAGGAGCGACAAAAGCCTCGCATCACAGATGACCCACATCAACGTCGTTTCGGTCTATTCGGCGGTAAGATTTCAAGGCTGGGCGAACGACAAAGGTGATTACGATCGAATAGTTGGTTTCGCATCGAACCATGGGTGCGTAAAACTGGTTAACGTCAACAACTTTATGGAGGAACCACCGGCCAACGAAAGTCCGCTTCGTTCAGGTGCCGGATGTGCCCGAGGTACTAAAGCATGTGGCGATATCTGCATTCCTGAGGGCGATGCCTGTAACATCTCGTGGTTTGTGGGAATGCAAACGAATCTAATGCGGCTTGAACGGTACGCCCTTTTGAGCTGGCTCGACAGGCCATTTGCCTGCACAGATCCTTTCTAAGGGCAGAAATTGAATTAGTTTTACGATATGGGATCGATCAGAAATGAAGCGGAACGAAGCGCACTCGTTCGGCGGATAAACAGATTGACGGGTGGCGAAATGCCACTTTGGGGCAAAATGACGTGTGACCAGATGCTGTCGCACCTGGTGCAGGGAGCCGAACTGCCGCTGCAGGCCAGCGTCCCCGAGCGCAGCACATTCATTTCTCGTAACCTTATTAAGTACTTGGTGCTTTACGTCCTTCCAATCCCCAAAGAGGTCAAGGTTTCAGCCGAAATGAACCAGCAGGAAAAAGGGCGGCCACCCCAAGGATTTACGGCCGATAGGGAGATCCTGACGGACCTGTTGACTCGGGTCGGCACATTGCCTGACCATTACGCATGTCTGAATCATCCGATGTTTGGGAAAATGAACGCAAAGCAATGGGGCCTGATCATACATAAGCACACTGACCACCATTTGACACAGTTCGGCGTGTAGAAACCGGACTCTGGAGACAGTTCTGCCCTGCCAGATAACGGAGTTCGTTACCGCTATCCGACAGGGCCTATATGCCTTTATGAGGCGGTCGCTACTGCGGCAATCGCCCCGGCGTCAACGGTGCACCGGCCGCCTCAAGAGCCTTTTCAAATCTTGGCAGATCGGTCTCGACCAATGTCCTAAGGCGGGCGAGTACAGGTGAAAATTCTACACTTGCGAGTTCGTACTGATCCAACTGGGTTTTTGTCGGCCTGACGGTCGATAGACGGATCGTTCCTGCGACGTTGCCGATCCTGGAGGAGATCGACGGGGGCGGAATATCAGAGTTTTCACGGCCGCCGCGGAGTTCGTTAATCAGTAGATCGATCTCGTTGTCGAGTGCCTCAGCCTGATCCATCAACTTCTTATTGTCCGTCTGGGCCTCCACAGCGGCACGTTTGAGCAACCCGATCCGGATCTTGGTACCGCCCGATACTTCGACCGCTCCGCCGACGGCCCTTTGCAGTTTAGCGACCCTTTGTTGAAACTCAGCTAGCAGTGAACGTTCGGCAACAGTCATGTTCTCCTTGCCCTCGACGACAACGTTGAAACTCTGAGAGCCCGGCATCGCCGTAACGACACCGTTCACACGCAATGCCATCGATACGTTGTATTTACCGGGCATCACGAGATTGCCTTGCGGACCTTGGCCGAATCCTCCGCCACCGCCTTCGGGCGGTCCGCCTGCACCTTGGGGCGAGGCTGCCGAAATGGATGGCGCTGTATACCGCATATCCCACACGACACGCTGAACACCCTGTCCTGCCGGGGCAGTGATCCGTCGCACGACCGCCCCCTCGCTATCGGTTATGGTAAAGATCAGCGTTGGCGGTTCTTCTTCAGTCTCCGCCCGGAGTTCGGCGATGGTCGGGTACCGAAATGCAGATTTCTTTCGTTCGGCATCGCGCTCCGCCTCCTGCCGTTTCTGCTTTAGCGTCTTCGGCGACTCCTTCAGATAAAATGTGAAAGATGCACCATATGCCGGGTTTGGAGCCGAGTAGAATGATGCCCCCTGTGAACCCGCGAATGACGAATTCGAACGGTTGTACATTAAAGCGTCCTTGACCGGGAAGATTGCCGAGCCCTTATCGATCATCTCACGGTTGACCTGTCGCAGCGGCGAATAATCGTCGAGAACATAAATGCCGCGTCCAAATGTGCCGAGTACGAGGTCGTTCTCGGCCCTCTGGACGGCAATATCGCGGACGGCGATCGTCGGCAGGCCGCTTTTCATCTGTATCCATTTCGCTCCGCCGTCAACCGTGAAATATGCGCCGAACTCCGTCCCGATGAACAGGAGATCGGGATTGACGTGATCCTCAGCGATCGCATATACCGAACCACGCTCCGGCAGATTGCCTTTGATCGAGATCCAGGTCCGCCCGGTGTCCGTGCTTTTCATTGGGTACGGTTTGAAGTCGCCGTTCTGATGGTTGTTGAACAGAGCGTAAACCGTACCGACATCGTGCTGCGAGGCAAGGACGCGGTGAACATAACTGTTTTCTGGTACGCCAGCGATCCTATCGACCTTTCGCCAACTCTGCCCGTCATTATCGGTGATCTGGATCAGACCGTCGTCGGTACCTATATAAACCAGGCCCTGCTTCCTGGGAGATTCCGACAATGCCGAAGCGTTGCCGTAGAGTGCCGTCGACTGATTCTTGGCAACGGCATCAGGCCCCCAGACCTTTCCCATTACGGGAAGGGCATTACGGTCTAGGCCGCGCGACAAATCTCCGCTGATGACCTTCCAGTCGTCGCCGCGGTTGTCACTCTTGAATAACTTGTGGCCCGCAAAATATAGACGCGTATTCGAATGCGGGCTTATGATAAGGGGCGAATCCCAGTTGTAACGCTGCGACTCGATATCTTTGCCCTCGATCGGGGCGATACTGACGCGTTCGCCCGTTCGCTTGTCGAAACGTACAAGGCCGCCATTCTGGCTCTCGGCGTATACGATGTTCGAGTCGAGCGGGTCGATCCGCGACGTAAAACCGTCGCCGCCGTTGGTCGTGTACCAGTCGGAATTTAGGATGCCGGCCGAGCTGCGTGTTCGAGCCGGGCCGCCAACCGAATTGTTGTCCTGCAGGCCGCCGTAAACGTGGTAGAACGGGAGAGCGTTGTCCGTCGTCACGTCATAAAACTGGCCGACGGGCAGGTTGGCCTTGAAGTTCCAGTTAGCACCGCGGTCAAAACTTTCGTAAACGCCCCCGTCGCATCCGACGAGAATGTAATCGGTGTTGCCCGGGTCAACCCAGATAGCGTGATTATCAACGTGTTTCAAACGCTCGCCTAGCGCCCGCTGAGTTCGACCGGCGTCGTCCGAAACCTGTAATACAACGTTGGGAATGTATATCCGATCCACATTCTTTGGGTCAGCGACGATCTGCCCGTAATACATACCCTGAGCGATACTCGGGCTGGTGCGTTCCCACGTCGCCCCTCGATCGTTTGAGCAGAATATGCCGCTGAGATTGCCGCTGGCCTCGACGGTGGCATAAACCACGTTCGTATTTGCCGGCGAGATCGAAAGCCCGATGCGTCCAAGGTCGCCCGGCGGCAGGCCGGAGCGTAGCTTGGTCCAAGTGTTGCCGCCGTCGATCGATCTATAGACAGCGCTTTCGGGCCCGCCGTTTATGAGCGTGTAAAAATGGCGCCGACGCTGCCATGTTGCGGCGTACATCGTGTCCGGATTGACCGGGTCGATGACGACATCCGTAACACCCGTATTTTCGCTGATCGAGATCACTGCTTTCCAGGTCTTGCCGCCGTCGGTCGTTTTGTAAAGGCCGCGTTCGCCGCCCGCCGACCAGAGCGGGCCCTGTGCCGCAACAAAGACGACGTTGCTGTCGCGCGGGTCAATAGCGATCCGTCCGATATGTTCGGAGGTCTTAAGGCCGACATTCCGCCAACTCTTACCGCCATCATCCGAGCGATAGACACCGTCGCCGTACCCGACGCTGCGCTGACTGTTGCGCTCACCCGTGCCGACCCACACCGTTGCCGGATTTTTGGGGTCAAGTGCGACCGCTCCGATCGAAAACGCTCCTTCGTTCTCAAAAACCGGTGTCCAAGTAGTGCCCGCATTCACCGTCTTCCAGACGCCGCCGGAGGCGACCGCCACAAAATACTTTGTACGGTCATTCGGGTCAACGGCAAAGCCGATGACACGACCTGATGTCACCGCTGGGCCTATCGACCGGAAACGAAGTCCGGAAAATACACCTGATCCCATCGGGTCCGGTGTCGGCGTAGGTGTTGCAGCCGCAACGGGCGTCGCACTTGGCGAGGGCGAGGTTGTCGCTGTCTGAGCAACGATCGTCGAAACGATCACAATATAGACGCAGAACAGTAAGCAGGAAATACGCTTATTCAACACGATTTGAACTCCCATTTTGTAAGGTCATAAGATCGCCGCCATGGCGGGATACGACAAGTTCCGAAGAATACCGGGCCCAAATATTAGCGGATGTACTTGCTGAATAATCTACCCGAAAAGCCGGGGAAGTCGCCGCTGAAGGTTTTTCGGCAGCAATATCTCCATCGCGTCGTCCACCGTTACGATACCTGCGATATCGCCTTCGTCATCAATCACCGGCAGAGCAAGCAAATTGTACTCGGAGATCGTTTGAGCCACGTCGGATGCTGAATCCGATGGATGCGCATAGCGAAATTCACTTCGCATTACGTCCTCCAACGTAAAGGTCGGGTCGGCGAGGATCAGCGATCTTAAAGAAATAAGCCCAGAGAGCTTCCATGATCCTTCCTCCTCGACGACGTACAGATAATAGATCATATTCGGCGTTTCAGCCATCTCGCGAAGTGAACGGATCGTCTCGCCGACAGTAAACTCTTTCGGAAACACCACAAATTCGGTCGTCATCAGTCCGCCGGCTGTGTCATGGTCGAAATGCATCAACTCGGCGACATCGGCCTTTTCGTCGTCCTCCATCAAGTCGAAAAGCTCCTGTGCTTTTTCGTCATCCATCTCGTCGAGCACGTCGACCGCATCATCGGGCGACATTTCCTCGAGGATGTCCGCTGCTCTCTCCTCGTCCATATCCTCGAGGATCCTGGCCTGGGCCTCGGTCGACATCTCCTCAAGCGTATCTGCGGCGATCTCGTCGTCGAGGCTCTCAACAACCTCCGTCCGGTGTATCGGCGAAAGCGTCTCTGCCAATTGGGCGATCTCGACCGGATGGAGCCGCGAAAGTTTGTCCTTCGATGATTTAAGCTGCACGGTCACCGTTGCCGTGTCTGTCGCCAGATAGCCAACGTCGGCCCAGTCGATGACCTCGACCGCGCGGTCGCTACCGTAGAAGCCTTTTGGCATCAAGCGGCGGACAAACCCCTGGAGACTTACATCAGCGCCGGACACTCGCCACATTGAACCGGCCTGAATTATCTGAACGTCGTTAACACGCACAACGCGCTTGCCATCGACATCGATGAGCTGATTGTCGAGAACGTCTTTCCGCAGCAGCACCTCGCCTTCGCGGCGAACAAATGGATTGAGATCGAGGATCGATGACCGCATCTTCGCGCCGGCAAGGCCGAGTTCGGAGATGTCCCGCCGGGGCATGAAGAAATTCCGACGACGATAACGAGCGACCAGTCCTATGACCGGCGGATAATCTTCGCGCCCGTACCGCACGATCACATCCTTGATGACCGCGATCTTCTCGTTGCGAGCGTCAAAGATCGGACGGTTTATGATCTGCGACACGTAGAGCATAGGTAAACGATAGCCCAACTTTGCCACAGGTCGAAACCAAAAACTACTCATGGAGCCCCGGTCAGTCAGAAAATCGATCGCAGGGAAAGCTAATGTGCAAAACATTGTTCATCCGAGCACAAAATTGTGGAACTTTGTTGGCGTTAATCCTTTCTATTTAATGGAGAGTCGAAAAACCGGTCAGGTTTGATCACACTCTTCACCTCAAACAAACCTACCAAAATGAAAAAGTCTCACCTGATCCTAGTCGCAATCTTTCTCTTTAGCATCTCCGCAATTGCCCAACAGCGTCCACGCTTTTTCGACAATTTTGACACGGCCAAGGGCGTACAGGTCTACCGACCAGCCCCGGCGGTTACCACGCCGCTTACCAAACAAACCGCAAAAGGCAAAAAGCTCACACAGAAGACCGCTCAAGTGGTGGTCACTGGCAGATCCCGCATGAACGTCGGCGACGGTCTCACCCAACGAGAGTCCGATCGCTCAGCCGAAGTTACGCGGCTGATGATGGCAGCCGGATCGAGCATGAAAGGATTTACGACCGGCGACCCCGTAATAGACGCCTATATTGTCGATTCCAGCCGCCGGTACAATATTGACCCTCTCTTGATATACGCGCAGATGCATCAGGAGTCGTCATTTAAGTTGCGTGCAACTTCATACAAGGGGGCGAGTGGCCTGATGCAGTTAATGCCCGCGACCGCGCGCCGGCTCGGGGTTACGAATATCTACGATCCGAAGCAAAACATCGAAGGCGGCGTTAAATATATGAGGATGTTGCTCAATATGTTCGGTCAGGACGTCAATCTTGCCTTGGCCGGGTATAACGCCGGTGAGGGGGCAGTGATGAAGTATGGCAATTCGATTCCCCCGTACGCAGAAACCCGTGAATATGTAAGGCGCATCTCTGCACGATACAGTTCGATCACCAATCCGTCATTTATTCGCTCGGCAAAGCGCGTTAATAACGAGACGGCAGTGAAGCTGGAAAAGAAGGAGTCTCGCCCGCTGGCAGTATACGAACCGAACGCGATCACTATACGCCTAGCCGACGGCCGAATGCGGTTGGTGAATCAATAAGATTTGAGGCTCGCACGCGTTTCCGCATACAAGCCTCAAAAACACTTCCCACCGAGTTAGTCTCTTCTCCACTAGTCCATTGAGACATGCGGCCGGTTCGTACACCGGCCGCCTTTTTTGTCCCGCAAAGTCACGACGCAAAACGGCCCGTAGCCGTTCAGGTGCTTATCGAACGTAGGCGTTCGGCACCGGAATGTCGCCGGTCTGTCCAAATTGCTGTATCAGCGTTCCGGCCGTCGACCGATTTACATACCAAGTCGAATTCGACGGACGGAAAACCGCACCGTCCATCTTACCGTCTCCGTCGTAATCGCCCGGTGCCGGAACGTCTGAACTTCCGCCGAAAGGAAACGCAAAAAACGTCTGATCTTCGCTGCGGAGAACATACCAAGTTCCATTCGACGGCCGCCAGTATGCAACATCGGCTTTTCCATCACCGGTATAATCTCCCGGTACAGCCCTGTCGCTTGACGAACCGAACTGGGTAACATATGTGCCGCCCGCACTACGCAATATCCACCATTCGGCGCCACTGGCGCCAGTCGGACGGTATATTCCGATGTCAGCCAGCGAGTCGCCGTCATAATCCGCCGGTACCGGCAGATCCGTCGTCAGCCCAAATTGTTGGATCGTGGTGCCGCCAGTCGACTTGTTGATGTACCAAGTTGCATTAGACGGCCGAAAGACAGCCGCGTCAGCTTTGCCGTCGCCATCGTAGTCGCCCGGTACCGGCACATCCGTACTGCTTCCGAAGGGAAACGCGTAGAAGGAAAAGTCCTCGCTCCGAAGAATGAACCACGAACCCGACGAGGGCCGGAAAAACGCCAGATCGGACTTTCCGTCACCGGTGTAGTCAAACGGAACGACCTTGTCGGTCGAAGCCCCAAACTGGGCCGCGCCGGTACTCTGATCTCCGCTGCGCTGAAACCACCACTCGCCCTGTGCCGGCCGAAAGATCGACAGATCCGTTTTACTGTCACCGTCAAAATCGGCGATCGGCTTGCGAGTGGCGGCACACCCCGGAAAAACGAAGGTTCCGATCCTGGTCGCATACCCGGTCGTCGAAGTTGTCGAATAGTATTCGTTCGTGTACCAAAAAGTACAGTCGTCTAACGGATCGACATTCATCGACGTATAATCGCCCCAGCGATTGCCTGAGCTTGTTTGGGCTCCACCGCCGTTGATGATCGTGCCCTCGCCCTGGGGCATCATACCCAGCGGATCCGTAACGAGTCGGCCGGTGTACCGAATGCCGGGGTAAACTTCGCCCTGTCCGACCGTGTTACCGTTCGAGACACTATATCCCATACCCATGTTTCCTTTGCGATCCATTGCGATGCTGCCCATCCAACGATGGATACCATCGGTAGCACCGGGCCCAAAGGTTCCTTCCTGAAATATGACGGGGTTGAGATTCGGGCTTCGGATCTCCCACCAGCGCATTCCCGACATGCCCGGACTGGACTCAACCGACTGCAATGTAACCAGCGATTCATGGGTTCCAAAATTGCGATAAGCGAGGCGAAAGGTCGGCCGCTGTCGGTACGAGAGTATATCGAGCCGAACCGTGGTGCCAGGCTGGGGAATACAGCTTCGCGAGGTCGGGGTGCAGGGGAAAATCGTGTCGAACGGAGCCGAGTTCAAAATGATCGGGCCCGTCAGTACTGAGGTTTCCGGTGCCGTCCAGTTGACGTCGAACTTGTAAAGTAGCAAGGCATCTGCCGCGGCCCCTGCGTCGTTGTCCGAACTGCCGACGAAGTATGCCGGACTGCCTGCAGGGGGCAGAGCAAATCCGTCCATATCGACCGGCAGAAGTCCGTTCGGTCCGGAGGCCCCCTGGACCACCTCCTTCCGAGCAACTCTGGCAACTGGATTTCCAACCAGCATTTGCGAGCGTTCAAGAGCCATGACCCCAAGAACGCCGCCAGTGTTTTCACGAGTGTTCAAAAGGTAGGCATTCGGCCATACACCGTACTTTGGATAATCCGGGAAAGTCGGGGTTTCAAAGGCGTAGCGATAATAGGTTCCGAGCGGGTCCGCCGTCGTCGAGACCGCAACGCAATTAAAGAATGGGCCGGTCGAGTCTGAGAATTGGCTGATAAGCCAACGGTCGGCGAGCTGGTCGTACAATACCACCGGGTCACCGGCATTTTCGGTCTGACAAGGACCGCCAAAGCCCGCAAAGAGGGTATTGATGTTGGAGGGGCCGAATAGCGACGTGCCGGAACGGCTAAAGATCTGAAATCTAGCGTTTACAGTCTGAATGTAGTGATTGGGACCGATATCGCCGTTCGGGTCCGGCGGCGTACTGCCGTTGCCGCCCATTCCCGCAAAATTGGCGAGCGGGGCCGGGATAAGGTCCGGCGAACTAAAAACTCCCACGCCTAAAGCCGACTGAAGTGCCCTGTCCGGCGAGTGCCTGGTGTCGTTAACGGGGCCTTCGTTACCCTTATCGTCGTCAGCCTTCTTAGCCTTGGTCGAAAGATCCGGCCTGAGCGATCTGAGCGGCGGCGAAACGTCAAATTTCTTTGCGGGCTCAATAGTGATCCCGTCCTGAACTGCCCCGTCCTGCGCCGCGATCGTCTGTGTCAAGGTCAAGAGCAACAGACTGCACACAAATAAAAACACCATCGCCGCTGAACCAAACAAGTGCTGACTCAGTCGGCCAAAATTCGAGCTCATTAAAATTAACCCTCCGTGATCAATTCGTTTAAGCGACGATAACACGTCCAGCGGGAAAATCGTAGTCTGCCAACTGTTGAGCAAATATGGTCGGTCATATTGAAGAGCAGGCCGTCCGATCAATTCTTGATCGGACGGCCTGAAGTAATGAAACGAAGTGAAAGAAAAGCTGAAGATCCAGCAGGAATACCTCGGTCAGATATTTAAGACGGTTTCGCCTATTTTGCACCTCCGGCGAGCTTGCCGATGAGCGAAAACAACGGTAGATACATCGAGATCACGATGCCGCCGATGGTTACGCCGAGGAAAGCAATGAGGACCGGTTCCATCAAGCCGAGAAGGTCAGCTATAGCGGTATCGACCTCCTCTTCATAAAAGTCCGCGATCTTGCCCAACATGGCATCGAGAGCACCGGTCTGTTCGCCCACACCGATCATCTGTCCGACCATGTGCGGAAATACGTTGGTTGCTTTTAGCGGGTCTACAAAGTTCTCGCCGCGTTCTACGCCGGCTCGGACCTTAAGAATGGCGTCCTCGATGATCACGTTGCCTGCGGTCTTGGCCGTGATGTCCAGCGACTGGAGGATTGGCACACCCGATGAAAGCAACGTCGACAAGATACGCGAAAATCGGGCGACCGCGACCTTTCTGAGAATGCTGCCGAAGATCGGGGTTTTCAGCAGCAGAGCATCTATCTGCCAACGCCCCTTGGGTGTCTTGTAGTAAGTGCGGATACCTACTGCCGAAGCGATCAAAACCACAAGCGTGGTCAGGCCACCCCAACCGGCAATAAAACCGGAGATCGACATTACGATGCGGGTTGGCAGCGGCAGGGCCTCACCCGGCCCGAGAAGGCCGAGGAAGATCTGTTCGAACTGAGGTATGACCACGATCATGATGATCGCGATCGCACCAATCGCGACCGTAATGACAGCGGCTGGGTAGATCGACGCTGAAACGATGCTTCGTTTCAGCTTGACGACCTTTTCGATCAATGTTGCGAGACGCTGAAGGATCAGATCGAGCACACCGCCTGTCTCGCCGGCCTCGACCATATGAGTGAACAGACTGTCGAACACCTTCGGGTGTTTTTGAAGGGCGGCAAATAATGTCGAACCTTCTTCTACACTTTGTCTGACCTGACGCAGGACATCCTTAAAAAATGCATTTAGCTGCTGCTCCGCGAGGATGTCCAAACACTGAACAAGCGGTAAACCGGCATCGATCATGACCGAAAACTGACGGGTGAATACCGCCAACTCCTTAGCCTTGACCTTTTTACGCGTGCCGAGTTTTGGGATCGAAATCTCGCGCCCCTTTTCCGAGGCTTGGGTCATAACGATCTGCTCGCGACGCAGCAGCGCTCGCAGTTCATCCTGAGTAGCGGCCTCGCGTTCGCCGGTGACTAATTCGTTGAGGCGATTTCTGCCCTTAAATGCAAATGTTGGCATAGCTTTTTAGCTCCTATTGATCAATTGGCGACTAGCGGGGGCGCTCGCCTATATTTCGTGCTTGGGCATACGGACTGCCGCCTGCGGGCCGGGTCAATGGGCGGCCGACACCGCCATAGGTATCATTCAGCCCCGAGCCGCGTTCGATAAGTTCACGCAGTTCATCAGGGTTTGACGATCTCTGCATCGCAACTTCAAGCGTGATCTGCTTTTTGTGGACCAGTGTTGCAAGCGACTGGTTGAACGTCTGCATGCCGAACTTGTCTTGACCGGTCTGCATCATTGAATAGATCTGGTGGATCTTGTCCTCGCGAATGAGGTTGCGGATCGCCGAATTAGGTACAAGGATCTCGAGGGCCATCGCCCGTCCGTCACCCGATGCCTTGGGGAGAAGCGTCTGACACATTATGCCTTCGAGAACCAATGACAGCTGCGTGCGAACCTGAGCCTGCTGGCCGGCGGGAAACACGTCAATGATACGGTTGATCGTCGAATAAGCCGAATTGGTGTGTAGGGTGGCGAACGTCAAGTGCCCCGTCTCAGCAATCCGAAGTGCCATCTCGATCGTTTCGAGGTCACGCATTTCGCCGACGAGCACGACATCAGGATCCTGACGGAGGGCGGTACGCAAGGCGGCAGCAAATGAATGAGTGTCGGCGGCAACCTCGCGCTGATTGACGACGCAGTTCTTGTGGTTGTGCAGAAATTCGATCGGGTCTTCGATCGTCAATATATGATCGTGTCGATCGACATTTATCTTGTCCACCATCGATGCGAGGGTAGTCGATTTACCGGAGCCGGTGGGGCCGGTCACAAGGATCAAGCCGCGAGGCTTTTTGCAAAGGTCCGACACGACCGGCGGCAACCCGAGAGCGTCAAACGTCTTGATCTCGTACGGGATAGCACGAAATACGGCACCAACCGCACCTTTCTGATTAAAGAGATTGGCACGAAATCGAGACATTCCCTTGAGGCCGAACGAAAAGTCCAGTTCAAGATTCTCTTCGAACCGGTGTTTCTGAGCATCGGTCAGAACGGAGTATGCCAAACGTTTGGTATCGCCCGCTGTCATTGCCGGGATACCCGGCAATGGTGACAGATGGCCGTTGACTCGGACCTGCGGGGCTGAATTGGTGGACAGGTGGAGGTCCGATCCGCCGAGGTCGGTGAGCCTTTTTAGGAGGTCAGGGAGTGTCAATTGCGATTCGACACTGGCCTGTTGTTCGAAGTTCATAGTGTTTATTCCTTTAAGGAAGCTCGTTGAGCCGGCCGAATGCGGCTCTGGAGGGAATTGATGACCTTTTCAGATTCTTCAGCGAGTCGTTCAGCCTCTTCAACTGGAGAATTTGTCGCGACATTGTAGATCCGGCCGTCGACCTCGGTGAAATAGAACATTCTGGATTGAACTTTTCCGTTCTTGGACTGTGATTGGGCGACGACAACATATACATCTCGTCCGCCGATCTGCTTTTCGTAGTCGTTCACGACCCAGCCGTTCTCCTGGATCATTCGATTGATGATTTCACGGCGAAGCGAAACCGTTGAAACACCTCCGACCGCCTTATTGCGGCCCCCGATCGCGGTTTCGCCGATAGCCGGCCCGACTACTGATATCGACGCCGATCCGACCTGCGATCCGGCCGAATCATCCACCCGAAACCGTATCTCGCCATTCGGACTCTGTGCCGCATTGACCATTGCAGGGGAATTTTCGCGGGCTGGTTGGGTTGCATGATTTTTGGCTGCTCGACCTGGGACCCTGGCGACCATCTTTTCAGAATTGCCGGCCGCCCGCATCTTCGCGAGTCTGATCTGACGTAAACGCAAAGCTCTTTGGCGAGCCCGTAGAGCCTTGCGCTTGGCCTCGCGTGCCCGGTACTGACGCCACCATTTCTTCGAGTATTTTTTGTAGTGCTTGCGCTGCTTTCGTTGTTTGCGCGGTCCGGCCTCAGCATTGTCCGTCGCGAGTGGGATGATCACCCCGATGCCGAACAACAGTGCCAATGATAATGCGATTGCCCTAAGTAACATATTTCCTCCAATCGGCCCTAAAGGACCGTTTCCTTCACGACCTCCTCAATGGTCGTTATGCCCTCACGTATCTTGCACAGGCCTGACTCACGAAGCGTGATCATTCCCATCTCGATCGCCTTTCTGCGAAGTTCCATGGCGCTGGCGCCGATGATTATCAATTCACGGAGTTCATCGTTGATCTCCATTACTTCATATAGCCCGACGCGACCCTTGAATCCGGTGTTGTTGCACGTCTTGCAACCGCGGCCCTTGTACAGTTTCAGTGTGCCTATCTCGTCTGGCGAAAAGCCGACCCCGGCCAGTCCCTCGGGCGGAAGGCTCACCTCTTCCTTGCAATCGACACAGATGCGTCGGATCAGACGCTGAGCCTGAATGATGTTGACCGACGTGGCGACCAGAAATGGTTCGATGCCCATATTTACAAGTCGCGAAACTGTTGACGGTGCATCGTTGGTGTGCAGGGTCGAAAGGACAAGGTGTCCTGTAAGGGCGGCTTTGATCGCGATCTCGGCGGTCTCAAAATCACGTATTTCGCCGACGAGAACGATGTTGGGATCCTGTCGGAGAAAGGAGCGTAGAGCGGCCGCAAAATTTAGTCCGATCTGCTCTTTCATTTGTACCTGATTGATACCGGTGAGGTTGAACTCGACCGGATCCTCGGCTGTCATGATGTTGGTCTCAGGTGTGTTCAGGGCCTGAAGTGCTGAATATAGTGTATTGGTCTTACCCGAGCCGGTCGGCCCTGTAACGAGCACCATTCCATATGGATTGGAGATCGCTCGTTTGAATTTGTCGAGGCTCTCCTGCTCGAATCCCAACTTGGTCATGTCGAGCATGAGCTTGTCCTTGTCGAGCAATCGGAGCACTACCTTCTCGCCAAAAAGTGTCGGCAGGCTCGAAACACGAAAATCCAGCTCGCGAGATCGATTGTCGATCTTGACCTTGATCTTGATGCGTCCATCCTGTGGCAGGCGTTTCTCGGATATGTCGAGCTTCGCCATGATCTTGAGACGCGAAATGAGCGGGTCGCGGATCTTCATCGGCGGGTGCATTACATCGTAAAGCACGCCGTCAATTCGGAAGCGAATACGAAAGTCCTTTTCGTAGGGTTCGACATGGATGTCAGATGCCCCGCGACGAAGTGAATCTACCAGCAGAACATTTACAAGCCGGACGACCGGGGCATCTTCGCTCGCTTTTGCGAGGGCAGCGAGGTCGATCTCGTCATTGTCCTCAAGAACCTCAAAGTCCTCTGCGTCGTGTGCCGCCCCGAATTCGAAGCGATCCAGCGAAACGTCGAGATCCGCGTCATTCAGCCTTTCACCAACGGCTACGCCCGATCCATTGGTGTGATGACCGTTCGAACCGTTCTTCGATGCTTTCTTTTCGCTTTCGATCGCAAATGCCGCGTCGAAAATATCGATCTCGTTCGACCCGATATAGTATTTACCGATCGCAAATTGAATAGACGATTCAGAAGCAATGACCGGCTCGACATTGAAGCCGGTCATGAACTTGATATCGTCCATCGCAAAAACGTTGGTCGGGTCGGCCATCGCGAGGGTCAATGTGGCTCCCACCTTCGAGATCGGAAGTACCGAATATTTGAGTGCGACCTCGTGTGAGATGAGCTTGATCACGTCGGACTCGATCGAGAAGAGCTCAAGATTGATGGAGGGGACTCCGTACTGGCGGGACAAAACAGCGGTGATGACGTCATCGGAGACGATATTGAGCTTTACAAGGTTCGAGCCCAGTCGACCTCCGTTCGTTCTTTGATAGTCCAGTGCCTCACGCAGCTGCTGCGACGTAATGAGGTTCTCGCGGACAAGTATTTCGCCAAGTTTTGCTGACATTTAAGTGTAGGTGTTTTCTCGTCAAGTGCGTTCCCAAACCGCCGGATACTTTTGAAGAGAAATGCTCGATCTATTTGCTGGGATTCAAACGGACTAACGATGATAAACATCGTTGACACCTAATACTACAATGTTTAACCTGAGAGTGTCAACAAATCTTTTCTGCAAAATGAGCGGAAATCGGTCAGACTGACAGGCGGAGACCAAAAAGCGGTCATTGCCGGTCGTTCGTGATCTGTTTGTTCAACTGGACAATAAAGGATCGGATCGCAGTTGCCTCAGAGCTGTCAGGAAAGATTCGCAGAAATTCCTCGTAAACCGCGATGGCATCCTGAAATTTCTGCATTCGCTCGTAAACGAGCCCGAGCAACTGATAAATTACGACGGCATCCGGCGCTCCCGAAATCTGCTTGACCGAACGGTGGAGATACTTGGCGGCCTCCGTGTAGTTGGCCTGTTCTTCTTCAAAATTACCGGAACCGCCAAAGCCCTCGGCCTTTTCTTTAAATAG
The DNA here is from genome assembly GCA_019694345.1 of Pyrinomonadaceae bacterium. Taxonomy (GTDB): domain Bacteria; phylum Acidobacteriota; class Blastocatellia; order Pyrinomonadales; family Pyrinomonadaceae; genus OLB17. The sequence goes on from JAIBCA010000128.1 coordinate 29,601, forward strand.
CAAGCCGAGTCCGGCAAGGGCTTCGGGTTGAAACCCTTTACCCTCAGTTATTGCACGCTGGAATGCTGCGATGGCCTTGTCCTCCTGCCCGAGGTCCTTGTGGATCCGGCCGAGAACGGCGGACGCCTCGGCGTACGCCGGACGGAGTTTGCGCGCCGCCGCTATGGCCCGTTCAGCGTCCTCGAGATCGCCGGTTTCTGACTGGACTCTTGCCAGTGCAACAAAAGCCTCGGGATACGCAGGCCGCAGCTTGATCGCTTTCTTATAGGCCTCGATCGCCTGTTCGCGATCCACCAGCGTCAGGCGTTCGGCTTCCTGAAATGCGAGTTCAGCGGCGTCCGTTGTCTTGGTCAGATCGGCCCGGATCTCGCCCTTTTGCGCGGGTGCTATTGTCAGGACACGCTCCTTGAATCCGTCGGCCCGAACGCGCACCGAATGCCCGCCCGTCGAGATCGTCCGGACATCGAGTTTGCCGTCTGCACCTGTTTTGCCGAATCGGACGCCGTCGATCCATATCGTCGCATCGGGTACCGAAGCGATTCGGATGACACGAAACTGTGCGGCACCTGCTCTGGTCCGAACCTGCGAAATCCCCGGAACCGCTGATATCGTCAAAAACAATAAGCTCATCGCCGCAATATATTCGATTAGCTGCTTCATCACTTGATTCGACGCCGATGTGGCGTAACGCGTTGTTTCAAACTAGCCTATCCGGCCAAAGTGGTCCGACACATCGATCTCGGTTATCGGATCGGGTATTCCGTCGCCGTCGGTATCGACCGTAAACAACATTTTTATGAAAGGCGGTGCGATCAGCGTTGTCGCAACGGCCATAAAGAGCACCGCCGCAAAAAAGTTCTTGCCGATCACACCCAACCCAAGGCCGATCTGTGCGACAACGATGCCTACTTCGCCGCGGGGTACCATGCCGAAACCGACCTGAGCCATTTCGCGCCGTGATAAGCCCCACGCGCCGGCCCCGCAACCGACGATCTTGGTTATTACGGCGACGAGTGTCAATACGATCGCAAATACTATGACCGATACTTCACGAAACACAGATACGTCTAGCTGCATGCCTATATTCACCAGAAAGAAAGGCACTAAAAACTCGGTGACGCCGGTCGTCAACTGATGCATCTTTTTGTTGTCCTCGGTCGCCTCTGCCATTGCGATTCCCGCCAGAAAGGCGCCGATGATCGCCGCAACGCCAATGTAGGCCGATGCTACAGACAATCCGAGGCAGAGTATCATCCCAATTGCAAAGAATGGCCGTTCCAGACGCGATCGGGCAAACATCGGCGCCAGTCGATTGATCAACCGCGAACCCACAATAGCGACAAGCAGTGTAAAAACTAATGCCGCACCCGCAGTTTTTGCGAGGCCCGCAATGCTCACGCTCCCCTGACTGACCGACGAAACGATCGAAAGAATGATCAGGCCGAGAATGTCGTCTATGACGGCCGCACCGAGTATTATCCGCGAAGTTTCAGTGTCAAGAAGCCCCATCGACCCGAGCACTCGGGCAGTTATGCCAACTGATGTGGCGACGAGTGCCGCGGCGATGAACATCGACTCGAGAAACGATCCGCCCCAGGCAAGCGCGATCAAATAACCAGCGGCAAATGGCAGTAGGACGCCGGCCACGGCGACCATCGCCGCCCGGCGGCCGACCTGAAATATAGATTGTGGTTTGGTTTCGAGCCCGACATTGAATAAGAGAAATATGACGCCAAACTCCGCCAGCACACTGATCATGTCCGATGGCTCGACCCATCTGAGCAGACTTGGGCCAACGATGACGCCGGCCAGGATCTCGCCGACCACGGCCGGCTGTTTAAGCCGCTCGAACACTTCGGCCATTAGTTTGGCCGCGGCGAGCATTATGAACAGGTCGAGTAGAATGGCGGTATGCTCGACGTTTGCACCAAGAACGAAGGGAATATTCATAAATGTACGGGCCGTTGGTACTTAAATATTAGTTCCTCCGGACTCGTTTGTGAACCAGGCTCAGCCGGCGGGCCGCAGACGTCACTGAATACCCCTATCGTCGGTACTTGATTTTTTCGATAGCCGATCTATAATCAAGAGTTCGTGGCTGGGTAGCTCAGCTGGTTAGAGCGCGGGATTCATAACCCCGAGGTCGGGAGTTCAAGTCTCCCCCCCGCCACCACGACCTGGAGATATATAAGGCGGCTTGGGAGGCCGCCTTTTTTCGTTTATTGCGGGCGGATCAAGAACAATTACCTTAATACCCAAAATGCCCAAGGTATCGGCAGTGTCTGGCCGGATCCGTAATAGATCATAAGATCTTAGCCCGCAGTGACCTTATCCAACGGTAAGGAGCCTTTACCACCGACAGGGATCTGGAGATAAATGACCGCTTGTTTGGTGTTCTTACCGAGCGATCTTCAGTCATATTGATCGCTGGGTCCGGATGTGACGCCGACCGCTTTGCGGTTCGCGTATCCCCCACCGAAATGACTACGGGCTCCAACCTGCCCGCGATCATCGGTAGGGGGGCGTTCGCCGAAACAGTCGGAACCTCGCGACGGCCAGCCTTCGCGACGCGGCTCCCGGCGGAATATGGATGTCGGCGTATGGTTGAAGCTCCAATATTCAGGAGGTCAGCATTATCAGGTCCCGTAGATCCAACATCGGCGATCATGTCGATAGCGTCCGGTGTCAGCTCTGACACGATCGGCTTCGCCATTGCATCATTCTCCGTTTTTCGGTCTACCGAGGTCAGCCAAATGAACCCGGCTTGGATCACCAATATGACGAAAATCCCCAAGATTACTTTTTTCATGGCCATCTCCGAACCGAGACTACTGTTGTTCAATGATAAACACTCGTGGTTTTAGAATATCATTGGCAGAAAATGGTTGCCGCCCATCGTCAACTTTGGCGGTCAGGTGAAATTCAAATCCCGCCTAACCCAGCGGTCGCTAGCCGTCAGCCGAGAGTTACCGATCGACAAAAGGCGCACCGTCAGTGGGCGAAAAGCCACCTTAATGGTTGAGGCAAGCAAATCGGCCGGATTTTAGCTACAATCGTGAAACGCAAGTTTTCGGGGGAGCTGAGGTTTGCTGAGAGTCGCCTCTTTGGGGCGTTACCCCAAAACCTGATGCGGATAATACCGACGAAGGGAGAAAATAATGAAGGAAGAAGTTAAAGATCACAAGTCAGAAGTCATAGCTCAGAGATCAGAAGAACAAACGAGCGACCATGTAAAGTTACCGGCATCGCGCAAAACGTACGTCGAAACAAACGGCAATACCGTCAATCAAAATAAACACGACCTACGGGTTCCATTTCGCGAGATAAGCCTGTCACCGTCACGCGAGATGGATGGTACCGTGGTCGAGAACGCTCCTGTCCGTGTATATGACACAAGTGGTATTTGGACAGACCCGGAGGTGAAATGCGACGTTCGCGAAGGCCTGCCGGCACTGCGTCGCGATTGGATCATAGGCCGCGGCGATGTCGAGGAATACGAGGGCCGCGAGGTACTGCCTCAGGATAACGGTTATCTGACCAAGGGGGCCGAGGAGGTCGCTAGAGTCAAGGAACGCGGTCAACTGGAAGAGTTTCCGGGCCTGCTCCGTGCCCCGCTTCGGGCAAAGGCCGGCCATTGCGTCACGCAGATGCATTACGCGCGGCGCGGCATCATCACGCCAGAAATGGAATACGTCGCGATTCGCGAAAATCTCGGCCGCCAAGCCGAGTACGACAAGCTAACCCAAGCTGAACGCAGCGATCGCTCGTCGCTCAATCATCAGCACCGCGGCGAATCGTTTGGTGCGTCCATCCCGAGTTTCGTCACACCCGAATTTGTCCGTGACGAGGTCGCCCGCGGCCGTGCGATCATCCCGAGCAATATCAATCACCCCGAGAGCGAGCCGATGGCGATCGGCCGCAATTTCCTCGTCAAGATCAACGCCAATATCGGCAATTCGGCGATCGCCTCAAGCATCGATGAAGAGGTCGAAAAGATGCGCTGGTCGACGCTGTGGGGCGCCGACACGGTGATGGACCTCTCGACCGGCAAAAATATTCACGCTACACGTGAGTGGATCTTGCGTAATTCGCCGGTGCCGATCGGGACTGTGCCGATCTATCAGGCACTTGAAAAGGTCAACGGCAAAGCCGAGGACCTGACGTGGGAGATATTTCGCGACACGCTTGTAGAGCAGGCCGAGCAGGGCGTCGACTATTTTACGATCCATGCAGGTGTCCGTCTGCCGTATATACGCATGACGGCAAAACGCACGACCGGCATCGTCAGCCGCGGCGGTTCGATCATGGCAAAATGGTGCCTCGCTCATCACGAAGAGAGCTTTCTTTACACACGCTTCCGAGAGATCTGCGAGATCATGCGGACGTACGATGTTGCGTTCTCGCTTGGTGACGGGTTGCGTCCGGGCTCGATCGCCGATGCGAACGATGAAGCTCAGTTTGCCGAGCTCGACACTCTCGGCGAACTGACCAAGATCGCCTGGGAGATGGATTGCCAGACGATGATAGAGGGCCCGGGACACGTGCCGATGCACCTCATCAAAGAGAACATGGACAAACAGCTCGAGGTTTGCGGCGAAGCCCCGTTCTACACGCTCGGGCCGCTGACGACCGACATCGCTCCGGGCTATGACCACATCACCAGCGGCATCGGAGCGGCGATGATCGGCTGGTACGGCACGGCAATGCTCTGTTACGTCACGCCGAAAGAACACCTCGGCCTGCCGAATAAGCAGGACGTGAAAGAGGGCGTTATCACTTACAAACTCGCCGCTCACGCCGCCGATCTTGCCAAGGGCCATCCCGGCGCGCAGTATCGCGATAATGCTCTGTCAAAAGCACGTTTTGAGTTTCGCTGGGAAGACCAGTTCAACCTCGGACTCGACCCCGAAAAGGCAAAGGAGTTTCACGACGAGACCCTGCCGGCCGAAGGCGCAAAGCTCGCCCATTTTTGCTCAATGTGCGGCCCGCATTTCTGCTCGATGAAGATCACACAGGACGTCCGCGATTACGCAAACGCTCAAAACATCGAAGCCGAAAAAGCCTTGGCCGTCGGCATGAGCGAAAAGGCAAGGGAATTTGTCGAAACCGGCAGCGAGATCTATCACGGGAATTTGCCTGACGGTGGACACGAACATCATTAGATCATCTGATCTGAAACGAAAAATTTTTACTCGCAAGAGGTGAATCTTCGAGCGATTAGTTGTAAAATCATACGATCGTTTTTTTTGAGGTGAAATGAATTGAGAATATTTTTGACTGTGATCGCAGCTTTGGTCTTCGTTTTGGGCACTTTCGGGCAAGAAGTAGTAAAAGATTCCAACGCCAAAACACCGAGTTATGAAGACATCTATCGTGAATTTAAGGAGTTTGTAAAAGACTCGCAATCAGACTTTGCATCTATTCGCGGAAGTAAATTATCTCAAAATTCCAGCGAGATCGAATATGCAGTAACAAAGAGGTATTTTCAGTCCGCCGGATTTACATCCGTGTTGATCTATTATGGCAGCGAAATGAAATACGAACTTGCGTTTTATACAAATCAATCCGGCAACCCCGCGCAAAAACAAACAACCAACGCCCTGATCGAACTATTCAAGTATTATCTGCTGAAAGAAGTCGGTTCGATGAGCGACGCAAATTATGGCGATTATGCTGCTCTTTACGACGGCAAGATCATTTCGATGCTGGACGCAAAGCTGACGAGCAGCGGCAATTTCAAAGCGATGCGTTTTTTCTCAAATCCGGCAGCCTGGACCTCGATCAACAACAAACTTTCTAAAGTAGATACAGGAATACTGGGCTTGACCGTCGTTAACCGCAGTGTTGGGCTCGACAAAGCGGTCGGTGAAATGAATAAGGTGTTCGCAGACTCAAAAAAGACACCGGTCACGGCCAATACTTCGAGCAATTACATGAATCTGCTCAACCAATGCGAAGAAAATGTCAAAAGAGAGGATCATGCCAAAACGGTTGAGGTTTGCAGCGAGGCGATAAAGTTAGATCCGAATGACGCAAGAACTCGCAATGCACGCGGAACAGCCTATTATTTTTTGCCTGACAAACCGATGACCGCCCAGGAGCGGTTGTTAAATTCGCCGAATAAGAACAAACGTTTGGCAATTGCCGATCTCGAGCTTGCCACTAAACTCGATCCGAAAAATGCTGATTATTTTTACGCTCTCGGGATGGCTCAACTAGGTGCGCTAGAGAGCGACAAAATGGACGCGGCGGCTAAGAGCTTTACCGAAGTTTTGCGTCTCAACAGTTCTGATCCGGACGCCTATCTCTATCGGGCGGAAGCAAATCGGATCTATAACAATCCTTCGGAATCGCTCGAAGATTCTATAAAGAAAACTCACAGGAGCCGAGACCGTAAACGTTCCGCAATTTCGGATTACACTACTTATTTGCAGTCCAACGCTAATAACGCCAATGCTCTGATGGGCCGCGGTTTGGTCTATATCGAGTTAGGATTGTATGACGGTCATAACTACGAATTGGGAATTGCTGATCTGACCAAGGTAATTGACCAAGGCAAAAATATTGAAAAGATCTATCTTGCTCGCGGCACTGCCTATATCGAAACAGGTAAATTTTCGCTGGCACTTGATGATCTGAACAGGGCCTTAAAGCTCCACGATTCTGTCAAACAACCGCAATTGGATCTGGCCCGTCAAGAGATCTTAGGCGAGATCGAAAGAGCCAAAAAAGGATCGGTAAGATGAAATGATGAAGAACATATCAATCAGAATTTTGCCCCTGTGCCTATGCCTGGGCATACTTGCATCAAATGTTTTGAGTCAATTTAATATTGACGACTATTCTGTTACGACTGACAAAAGTAAGAACGAAACTGTAATCACACGAAAAAACCGTGATTTTTACTGGCCGAGTCATATTCTTCCGTTTGACGCTTTTCATATTTTTCCGACCGGCGATGGCAAGAATGTTGTAGTGCTGATGAAGCCATCGCAAAGCGAGATCGGTCTTTACCAAAATGAAAGAATGGTCATTTGGAATATTGAAACGGGACAGCGGGACGCAGTCTCTCAAAGGTCGCTGATCGGCTTTTTCCCGAATCCAAATTCTGACTATGCCGAGCGTCTAAACTATTTTCAACGCGATTACAACGCAGACAATATGAAAGCCGGAAACCCGAAACTCTTTTATGATTTTGAGAACCACAAGATCACGGGTATTTGGGAGGTCAGCCAAAATGACGGTAAATATACACTTCGCGATGAACTCAACAAACAAAGTATCAGCTTTACGCCGAATTTGAAGGACGATAAGAAAGTTTCAGTTTCAAGCCGCGATGCCGTTGCGTTTGACGAAAAAAATCTGATCGCGTGGTATCCGCAAGAGATCTTAAAAAGTGACGGGAAGTTTCTTTTCCGGATCGTAAAGGTTGATTACAGATCAAAAACGGCGACGATCATTTATCAAAATGAGTTTCCTACATTCAGCTTTGACTACCGAAGCCATTACGAAATGGGAAACGATTATTTGCTCCATCGTTTTGAAAACGTCGGCATGAAAGTTTTCTCTTTGACCGACAATTCTCGACCGATCCATGAAATTCCTGATGCGGCGTGGAGATCTTTGGAAACGCAGTTCGGCGTTTTTCAATGCTACAACGACGGCGAATTTTATTTTGCGAAATATGATTCAGGCTTTTATGTTCTGACAGTTGTTTCCGCCGCAAACATCGGCAATTTCAGGACTTATAAATATCGCTCATCAAAATTCGATAATCGTGATGAGACCGGCTCCGATTTTTTGATCGCCGGGCGGAACCGCGGCGAAATTGTTCGGACGGTAAAATTCTCCGGTGTCACTAATTTAGTGTTCTCAAAACTATCGCGGGACGATATCGGCAATACAAAAGTTGCCGATTTCGATAGCAGCGCGGTTTATGATCAACGCCTTGCCGAAGTCCGAAAGAAAAAAGCAGAACAAAAGGCAGAAGAAGACCGACAGGCTCGAATTGCCGAAGAAAAGCGTCAACAGGAACGTGAAGCCGCAGAGTTGGCCGAATTAAAGTTCCTTGCGGATCTGAGACAAAACAATCCAAAACGATTTGCGCTGCTTCAGCAAGCGATAAACGAGAATGATTCGGAAGCCGTCAAACTGCTGGTCGCCGGACTCAGGGAAATTCGTTTTGACGGCCCGGCCGAGAACTTTGACGGAAATTTTTCGGGAGCTGTCCTTTATCTAAGAGTTGCTTCGCCAAAATTGGATGTCGGATTGATCGACAACAAACTCAGCATGAGGATATCCCGGCCCAATCAACTCGTTTTGGTTCCCGCCAACCGAAACAATAGTGACGGGAGAGAGGCAACATCAAAAGAGAATAAAGCCTTCGATGTCGATATCTACGCCACCTATTCGATCTTCTTTTCCGGAAAGAAGATCACTCCTTTGCTGACTGATAGTATTACGTTCAGGAACGGTTGGAATAAATTGGTGACCGGTATCAACCTGGCGTGCAACTGCCGGGCACAACCGAGCGATTTTCAGAAGGGTTTTGACCTAAGCGATGAATTGGCCGATCTCGAAAGCGTTGAGGTCGAAAGCATAGATTGGCATGGACGTATCACCATCCGAATAGTTACAAAACGCGGCAGTAGCTGGTCGTTTTCGGGTGTAACTACTAGTTATCAGAGTAGTTCTTCGGCTGCTTCTACTTAGTCGGCCGGCGCGGCAACGCTCTGTTACGTCACGCCGAAAGAACATCTCGGCCTGCCGAATAATCAGGACGTGAAAGAGGGCGTTATCACCTACAAACTTGCCGCTCACGCTGCCGATCTAGCGAAAGGCCATCCGGGAGCACAGTATCGCGACAACGCGCTGTCAAAAACACGATTCGAGTTCCGCTGGGAAGATCAGTTCAACCTCGGCCTCGACCCTGAAAAAGCGAAAGAGTTTCACGATGAGACCCTGCCGGCCGAAGGAGCAAAGCTCGCCCATTTTTGCTCAATGTGCGGCCCGCATTTCTGCTCGATGAAGATCACACAGGACGTCCGGGAATACGCCGAGTCACAAAACATCGAAGCCGAAAAAGCACTGGCCGTCGGCATGAGCGAAAAGGCAAAGGAATTCGTCGCCACAGGCTCTGAGATCTATCACGGCCCCGACGGAGCCGCCCCAGGCGACCATCATTGACCACAAGCTCACGATCAACGTGTATGGAAGATGAACTATTTGACAGAATTGATTTTGCTCAAGATCCGCCGATATATGCGGAATTTGAGAACTGTAGGTTTAATAAATGCAATTTTACTGAGGCCGACCTTTCCGAGTTCAAGTTTGTCGACTGTGGTTTTAACGACTGCAATTTGAGTTTGGCAAAACTTATCGATACAGTTTGGCGTGACGTGATTTTCAGTAATTGTAAAATGCTGGGACTTGGCTTTGACGTTTGCAACAAGTTCGGGCTGTCCTTTTCATTTGATGGCTGCTCGTTGGCACACTCTACGTTTCACAATACAAAGATCAAAAATACCGTCTTCAAAAACACACATCTGCAGGAGGTTGACTTTTCCGGATGCGACCTATCCGGAGCAGTCTTCGATAATTGTGATCTACGTAACGCTGCTTTTGACCAAACGAATCTGGAGCGGGCGGACTTTCGTACGGCTTATAACTACTCCATTGATCCAGATAGCAACAAGATCAAGATGGCGAGATTCTCGATCTCCGGCGTAAGCGGCCTTTTGAAAAAATACAATATCGAAATCGAACGATGAAACCACGAATAGAGATCTCCGGTGAGAAGAGGTTGGTCGGCATGAAATTGGTGATGAGTTTGGCTAATTACAACATCGGCGAACTCTGGCGGAGCTTTTTGCCCAGACGCGGAGAAATAAGAAATAACCTGACGGATGAACTAATTTCCATGGTGATCTATCCGCCGGGATATTTTGAGGACTTTAATCCTCTGAACGAGTTTGTAAGATGGGCGACGGTTGAGGTTTCAAATTTTGAACACATCCCAAGCGAAATGGAAAAATATACGCTGGATAGTGGGCTTTACGCAGTATTTGATCACAAGGGCTCGGACGCGAACTCCGTTTTCCAATATATTTTCAGCAGTTGGCTGCCAAATTCCGACTTTCAATTAGACGAAAGGCCGCATTTTGAAGTCTTGGGCGAAAAATATAAAAACAATGACCCGAACTCTGAAGAAGAGATCTGGATCCCTATAAAATCAAATTAGTGAAAGTACCTTTGTTGTCGGCATGAGCGAAAAAGCCAAAGAGTTCGTCGCAACCGGCAGCGAGATCTATCACGGCAATCTGCCGGATGGAGCGAAAGAACATCATTAGGAACTTCATGAAATGAGGGACTTCTACCTTTTTTGCACCGAATTGATGTTTGTATGTAAGGTTATGAGGATCATTGTAGCGACACTGACGATTTTACTGAGTTTTACCTTTGCTTTCGGGCAGACGGCGAAGAACGATGAAGTTGACCCGAGATTGCTCGCAGCTCTGACGGAGCTGGCGAAAGACGGTGGGAATGACTTTGCGGCGATTCGCGGGAAGGAAATTTCCAGAGACGAGAAGGAAATCGTTTACGCTGTAAATAAAAATTACTTTGCACCGTGGTTTCTTGATACGAAACTTCGTTACAACAAAGAGTCAAAAGTTTATAAACTTTGGGTTTCCGCAGGTTCGGGCGCGGTTATTGATAAAGTAAAGAGTTTTTTTGAGAATCAGCTTCTTAAAAACAACTCTTCTTTCAGCCATGACAAAATTGGTTCTCACTCGTTCTACTTTAATAAACGCGAGCTGGCTGATATCAGCAATGAATTCCCGTTGTATTGGATGATTTTTACGCCGGATCCCGATGGATGGAAGGTGATTAGCGATTACCTCAGCAAAGGTGATTCAAAAAGTAAACCGGAATCAAAAGATAAGTTGGGGTTGGACATATTGAGTACGTTCGATTCCCTTAAGGAAGAATTCACCACCCAGGCTCGTGAAAAATGCGAACACGGTGATGAATACGCATGTAACAAGTTAATCGAGGTGCACGCTAAAAAAATAAAGGCGAATCCAAAAGATTCACAAGCATATTATTATCGCGGAATAGGCTATCGAAATCTGCCGGGTGATTTGGCAGACGGAACGCTTAACAAAAACCAGTTGTTGGCGGTTGAAGACTTTAAGAAATGTATCTCGATTGATTCCAAATTTTCTGATTGCTACACGACGGCGGGCGAAACCTTATCAGCTTCCGCTTCCCGTGAACACTCTTTGCAAGCCATCAATTATCTTAACAAAGCCATTAACCTTGGTATCGAATCGAAAGACATTTATTTTTACCTCGCCGAATCCAAGCGAAACCATCTGGGAATGGATGAAGAGGCAATTCGTGAATACACGACTTTTTTGAATTCAAAAGACAAAGACCTTGACCTTTTTCTAAAGGCTCATTACGGCAGAGGCTTGGTCTATCTACGGACAGGCGAATACCAAAAAGCGATTGACGACTTCTCTGAGGCTGAACCCAAAATCTTTAAGGAGGACACGCTTCACGAATTGAAGGATAGAGAAGCTCTTTATCTCGCCAAAGGAAAAGCCTACACCAAATTAAAAAAATATTCGGACGCATTGGCTTGTTTGAATGAGGCATTGAAGGTTTTCGATTCAAGCAAACCGGCAAAATCTGACACTATTCGCAAAGAAATTCTCAAGGAAATCGAACTAGCCAAAAAAGGCGGCAAATAAAGAATGGAAATCGTGTTGGACGGTGGTTAAGATGACTGATTTCTTTATCGGCCTCACTCACATGTTTGGACAAGCCTGTTTGGGGTTCGTGGTTGGAGTCGCTGCGTTCGAGCTCAAACTTTTTCCCGGCGATCTAAAGGCGAATGGGGTTGTTTGCGGGATGGCGGGAACGCTGGGCGCATTGCTCGGGACAAGTTTCTTGAAAAGGACGAGATACGAGGACAGCCACACGGCCCATTGGATCGCCGCCGTTGCGGGATCTGTTGGAATATTTGTCCTTTATTTTATCGTGGATCACTGGGGTTGAATTTTAGTTATGAAAAAGCTGGCAATCAAGATCTTTTTCCTGTGTGCATTTATATACACGGCGGCTATTAGCGTAACGGCGCAGCTTCTGTTCGAGCCGCCAAAGGAGTGGGCAGCATCCGTGCCGCAGTCCGTGATCGACGCTTCGCCGCCGCCTGTGATGTCGGGTAAGCCGATGCCGTTTAGCCCTTGGTGCAAGAAAAGCGAGCTATGCGTGACCCAAGCGGATTCAGCGTCGGCTCTGGAAGTCGGCGTCACCGAATCTGCAAATTTTCAAAAGCCCCACTATGTTCCTGAAACGCCAAATTTCTCAACCAAAAAGGAAGATGATGTCGAAGGGACAATTCGATTCCTGATAAAAAGCCACCAGTGGCAGAAAGCGCTTGAAGCTTCCAACAAATCAATACCAAGATGGTATTCAAGTTCTACAAATTATGTAAACAGGGCGATCATCTTTTACGCACTAGGACAAAGAGAACGCGCGCTTAAGGATCTAGATGCGGCAATTCATTGGGCAAACGGAAACACGAAGTCGTCGGGTTATGTATTGGCATATTTACAACGCGGGATCATCTATGCGCGGCAGGGCGACGGCGAAAAGGCGAAAGCCGATTATGCCGCTTTAATAGCTGCTCCCGATTATTTTTGGAGTAATCAGCCGATCATGAACGGGAAAAGCTCCTTGAATGACATCATTGCTAATAAATTCGCCGATAGTTCCGCCGAAAATGGAAAAATCGCTAAGTCGGACGCTCCGCAGGCAGCAAGCCTTGAGGCCGATCTTGCCTATACCGGCAGCGATTGCGGCTACGATACGAGCAGGCTGGAAAATGCTTATAAGGATGCTCAGAAAAAGCGTGTGGCGGCAAGGGTGCTGGCGCAGATAAAGTATGGGTGTAAGGATTACCAAAAGGCCTCTGAATATCAGGGAGAATATCTGATTGAATTGATGCTTATCAAGATAAAGGGTGCTGAGCTTTATCGGGCTGAGATGTTCCTGGCGCAGATCCTTTCCGATGCCCGTAAAGACGGTTTGAGTGCCACATGGTACAACAACGCCCTTAGGGATAACGCTGCTGCCGGATATGATCTCGACGATCCGGAAAACGCAATTAGGAAACTTGCCGTAGCCATGGAAAAGGCGAAAGCCGCACAAATGCTGACACAAAACGAGATCTCACGGTATAACGAAGAGATAGCGAAGGCCCGGCAGTACATGGCAAATAGGTGGCAGTTCAGGATATGCAACGGGTATTCATACGACGTAAAGGTCTCTTATATCTATCCTAGCGCGACCGGGATCATCCAATACACAGACGGATGGCGGCTGTTAGGGCCGAAAAAATGTACACCGTATGTGACGGTTATGAAAGACGCCATGCGGCTCCACAGCGTATTCATAACGGGGTATGATTCTCGGAATTCAACGTATCTTTCAGGGGACAGCAGCGAGTGTTTTCTCACGCTTAATAACAATTACAAGGCAGAAGTCCCCTCTAGCTGCGAATCTCCAAATTGGCACACCTTCCCGGCACAGAAAATCAAGTATGGCTCTGAGGAAAAGGTAAATTATTTTGTTGGAGGAAAGTTCTCGCCGTAGGGGATGAGCGAAAAGGCCAAAGGATTCGTCGCCACTGGCAGCGAGATCTATCACCGCAATCTGCCGGATGGAGCGAAGGAGCATCATAGGATGAGCCGAAAAGCAAGAATGATTTTCGGAGCAGGCGGATCTGATAGAAGTTATTACAAATGAACAAGAACTTCACACTTATGCTCGCGATAGTTGCCGCATGTCTCCTACATGCCACGACAATCAACGCTCAGCCAGTTCGGCCGATGCCGAAGCCGACGCCAAAACAATCGGCCGCGGCCCAAACGGCGGTTCCGGGGAAAGCTGTTGAATTGTACGAGCAGGGCAAGGCGTATTGGAAGGCGTTCGAGATAACCGACGCCGTCGATGCATTGTCCAAGGCTATTAACCTTCACCCAAACTACTTCGATGCGTTGGCCGAACGCGGGACGATCTATTTCCTGATCCGCAAATACCAACTCGCGGTCAGCGATCTGGACAAAGTTCTGGGGCTCCAACCAGGTAATGCCAAGATCCTGCACTATCGCGGAATGGCATTGACCGAGATCGCCGTTAAGACCAAGGATGATGATAACGACCGCAAAACCGCTAACGGTTTTGCTCAGAGGGCCCTTGCGGACCTTAGCAAGGCGATCGATGTCGCACCGAACGAATATCCGTATTACAACGCCCGCGGCAAGTTGCTTCTTGCATTTGGCTTTTACAGAGAATCGATCACTGACTTCGAAAAGTCGATCGCTATCAAACCAAATGGTGTCGCACTCGCGCACCTTGGTTTGGCCAAGTATTATTTGGATGATGCGGCCGCGACGAGTTATCTGAACCAGGCTGTAAAGATCGCTCCGGATTATCCGGAGGCATTCTACATTCGCGGAACTGTCCATCGCGATAACGGCAAGTTAAAGGACGCGCTCTTGGACTTTGACGAGGCGATAAGACTCAGTAAATACAACGAGAAATACTTCAACACCCGCGGAATGCTCTATTTTCGCTTGCAAGACGGATACATGGCTGTGGCTGATTTTACAAAGGCCATAAACGAAAAGCCTGAGTACGCGACGGCGTATTTTAACCGGGCCGTCACTTACAAAAAGTTTCCGTACAGCGTCAGTACCGACGGCAACGTGATCGACAAGATCAGGCTCCAGCATACAAAGATGCTCGAAGACCTAACGTCGGCGATCAAATACAAACCCAATTTTGACGCGGCGTATGTTGAACGCGGCTTGATGTACTCGACCGATATGCGTAACAGATCGACGCCTGACGCCGAGACAATTGCACGGCTAAAATTGGCATTAGCCGATTTTGAACAAGCCATCAAACACAACCCAACTAACGCCGAGGCGTTCAACGGCCGAGCAAGCGTTTACGACGACCTTGGCAAGAAAGATCTGGCGTTGGCAGACTATTCAAAAGCCATATCGCTCGACCCGACGCTTGCGACCGCCTACATGGGCCGAATGGCGATCTACTGCGAACAAGGCAAAAAGGACCTATCGATCGCCGACGAAAAAAAGGTCAGAGAGTTGGGCCTTTCGACAATAAATATCTGCAATTTGGGCGGCAAGTGATATGAAAAGAACATCGTTGATCGTAGTTGCGTTACTGGTGCTGATCGGTGCGGTGCAGACCTTTGCTCAGAGCAACGCTGATCTGAAACGGCAGATCGAACAGATCATCTCGACCAAGAAGGCCATCGTCGGCGTTGCGATCGCAGGCGGCGACGGAAAGGACGAATTAGTGATCAATGGCGAACGTCGCTATCCGATGCAGAGCGTCTTTAAGTTTCACATCGGACTTGCGATGATGTCCGAGATCGACAAAGGTAAGTTTTCGCTTGACCAGAAGGTCGAGATCAAAAAAAGCGAGATGCTGCCCGGACTCTACAGCCCGATCCGCGAAGCCTTTCCCGAAGGCACGACCCTCACGATCGCCGAGATCCTGAAATACACAGTCTCACAAAGCGACAATGTCGGCTGCGACGTTCTGCTTCGGTTGTTAGGCGGCCCCGAGGCGGTCGAGAAGTTTGTAAAACGAAATGGCGTCAAGGACATCTCGATCAAGATCAACGAAGAAACGATGCAGTCGAACTGGGACATGATGTTCCAGAATTGGACCACGCCAACGGCCGCTAACAACGCTCTGAGACGGTTCTACGAAAACAAAAAGAAGCTGCTCTCGCCAAAGAATCACGAGTTTATCTGGCGGGTAATGCGTGAAACCTCGACCGGCCCGAATCGTCTCAAAGGCCAACTGCCCGGCGGCACCGTTGTCGCACACAAAACAGGCTATTCCGGTGCTCACAAGACGACCGGCGTTTACGCCGCGGTCAATGATATCGGCATCCTATTTTTGCCGGACGGCAAGTATTTCTACATCAGCGTTTTCGTCGCCGATTCGAAAGAGGACTTTGATACGAACGAACGCATCATCGCCGACATCGCAAAGGTAGCCTGGGATCACTTCTCAGCTAAGTCTAAATAGCTTCGATCAGCGGTTAATGAATTCGTTGTAGGCCGCGATCGCCTCGGGGTTGTCGAACAGCGATGTGTGGCCGCCGCCCGGGACCTCGAAGAACTGGCGGCTCTGGCACGTCGTGCAGTCGGTCATTTGCTGCCTGAATGTGGGCCAGGAGAAAAGCTGTATCGGCGAATCCTGCAGGCCCTGAACGAACAGGATGTCCGAGCGGTGGCCGCTCGTGAAACTGAGCAGCGAACGTGCCATATATGCCGCGGGGTTTGCGGTCGTCGTCCCATAGGTCTGCCGCAGCAGGTTGCAAACCGC
>JAIBCA010000119.1 GCA_019694345.1 Pyrinomonadaceae bacterium
TTGATCTCGTTGACGAGAAGCATGCCGTTGTCATTGCGCAGGAAAAAATCGACCCGGGCGAGGCCCGAACCGTCGATCGAACGAAATGCGGCGATGGCAAAGGCACGGATCTTTTTGACAAGTTCGTCAGACACCGGCGACGGCACGATAAACTCATTATTGCCCGTGCCGGCGTACTTTTCGGTATAGTCGAGAAACTTTTTCGACGCATCGCGGATGATGTACTCGCCCGGCAGGCTCGCCTCAGGACTGTCATTGCCGAGCACGGCGCACTCGATCTCACGCATGTCCAGCCCTTCTTCGACTATGATCTTGCGGTCGTACTCGGCAGCGAGCGAGATCGCCCGGCGGAGGCTCTCGTCGTCGTCGGCACGCGAAACTCCGACCGAGGAGCCGAGATTGGCGGGCTTTACAAAGCACGGAAAGCCGATCTTTGATTCGACCTGTCTGACCACCGTATCGGCGGCCGATTCCCACTCGGAGCGGAGAAACCAGACATAATTGCACATCGGCAGGCCGGCGTCGCGAAAAAGGGTTTTCATGAACACTTTGTCCATCCCGGTCGAGCTTGCAAGGACGCCGCAGCCGACATACGGGATATCCGCCATCTCGAAAAGGCCCTGGATCGTGCCGTCCTCGCCGAAAGTGCCATGCAAAACCGGAAAAATGACATCGAGCGGGATGGTGCCGCCGGGTATCTCCATCGTCGTCAGGCCATGCTGCGATGTGTCACCGGCGAGCGATACGGGCAGGTTTGACGGCTCGCCAAAGCGTTCGCGGTACTTTGCCTGCGTTAGCTCGGGGAACAAAGCCAGCGACTCGGTGCCGCTGAGCCATTTCCCTTCGTGCGTGATGGCGATCGGAACCACGTGGTAACGTGAACTGTCGATCTGATCGATAACGGTCCTGGCCGATCTGATCGAAACTTCATGTTCGCCCGAACGCCCGCCAAAAATTACGCCGATGGTCTGTTTCATAAAACGATGGAGAAAAACAAGATTGTATTACCGCCGACCGACCGGCGCAATGCCTAGAGGATCGTCTTGCCGAGTGCCGACAGGATCAGTTCGCATGCGAGTTCGACGGTGATGTTGCTTTGGTCGAGCAGCGGGTTGACCTCGACGATCTCGAATGACCGCATGCCGCCCGCGGCGGCGATCATTTCGAGGGCGAGATGCGATTCGCGGTATGTGGCACCGCCGCGGACAAGCGTGCCGCTGCCCGGGGCGAACCGCGGGTCGATCATATCGACGTCAAACGTAACGGCGTAACCGCCCGGAGCACGCGAGGCGATGGCAAGAGCGTCCTCGACGCAGGCGGCCATGCCGCGTTTGTCGATGTCGCTCATCGTAAAGAAATGGTCGCGAAGCCCAAGCCTTTCGATCTGCGAACGTTCGCCGGGGTCGATATCGCGGGCACCGATATGGGCAAAATACCCCGGATCGAGCTTTGGCGAATAGCCGCAAAGGCCGGTCAGTTCGTCGTTGCCGTGACCGAGCAGGGCGGCGAGCGGCATACCGTGAATGTTGCCTGACGGCGACGTTTCGGGCGTGTTGATGTCGGCGTGAGCGTCAAACCAGATAAGCCCGATCTCGGTTCCCTTTTGTCGATAGTGATTTGCGATCGCCGAAAAGGTCGGGATCGCGATCGCGTGGTCACCGCCGAGTATCAGCGGCAGTTCGCCGGCGTTCAGAATAGCGTCGAGGCTCGCGATTATATTGAGGCTCGACTCGACCATTTCGGCCAGATGTTTCGGATTTTCGGGGGCGGCCTCGTCGTGCGGCCGGGCAATGACCGCATCGCCGTGGTCGCGAACCGCGATCCCGAGCATACGAATATGCTCGGCAAGGCTGCTGCCGCGGATCTTTGACAGGCGCATCGCGTTGACGCCGAGCTCACTTCCCGTTTGTCCGGCACCGAAACCGAGCGGAACGCCTAAAATACCAACTTTTTCGATCGACATAAATAGTAACTATATTTCGCCAAAGCCAGACAAGAAGAGCACCGACAGCTCATTCATGACGTCCTCTTCGTCGCTGCCATCAACGATCACGGTGACAACCGTGCCGAAACCGGCCGCGAGGGCAAGAATGCTGAGAATCGACTTGGCGTCAGCCGAAGCCTCGCCGCGGCGAAGCTCGACGCGGCTCTCGAACCGAACCGAGCAGCGGACGACCTTGGCGGCGGCCCGGGCGTGCAGCCCGAGCGGATTGATGATGCGGATCTCACGCTCAAGCATCCTTTTTCAATTTTGCCGGCGACAGCAGTTCGCCCGCGCGACAGATCGCTGATTTGCCTTCTTCCTCGACCTCGGCGGCCATCTGTTTGAGTCCGATCGGCCTAGTTTCGGTAGCGAGTTTGATGACCATCGGCAGATTAACGCCGGTGACGATCTCGACCTCACCCTCGCTTAGAAACATCGCCGAGATATTGGTCGGCGTGCCGCCGAACATATCGGTCAGCACCAGGACACCCGAACCGAAGGACATATTCTTGATCGCACGGGCGATCTCATCGCGGGCCGTTTCGACATCGTCGTGCCAGCCGATCGACACTGCCGTGATATTGGTCAGGTCGCCAACGACGGCCTCGGCCGCCGCAAGCAGTTCGTTTGCCACCTGGCCATGCGAAACTATAACGCCGCCAACTTTTCCGGTATTTTCCATAAATCTCACTCCGGCCGAACGCGATAGAGATCGGCTATTTCTGGATGTCGCGGTGCGACACCGAAACCTGGAATTCGCCGCCCTTTTTCAACGCTTTTCCGATCGCGTTGGCGACCATGACCGAGCGGTGACGCCCGCCGGTGCAGCCGACGCCGATCGTCAAATACGATTTGCCCTCACGTTTGTATTTGGGCAAAAGGTAGTTGAGCAGGTCGGTCAGCCGCCGGACGGTCTCGTCCGCCTCGGGATGTTTCCCGAAGAAAGCAAGCACCTCGGGCGTATCGCCGGGCAATTCCTTCAGTTCCTTCTGAAAATACGGATTGGGCAAATGCCGAACGTCAAAAAGCAGGTCGAGCGAACGCGGATTGCCGTATTTATGCCCAAAACTGATGATCTCGACATTCAGAGCCTTGCCGTCCGGGTGCGGGCTGAATTTTTGCACTACGAGATGCCGAAGCGTGTGTACCGTAAGTTCGGACGTGTCGATGATGAGGTCGGCGAGGCGCCGAACGTCGGTCATCGCACGCTTTTCGGCCCGAATGGCGGCGATCAGCCCTTTTCCGTGATCGGCGGGATGCGGACGCCGCGTTTCGGAAAAACGACGCTGCAAAACCTCGTCTGACGCCTCAAAGAACACGACGAACGGCACGAGCCGTTTACGGGCGAGCTTTTTGAGCTCGGCCGAAAATTCCGAGAGGAAATGGCGTTCGCGGATATTGATCACCAAAACCGCTTTTTCGATCGCCGGCGGACGGCCGTCGGACGAGACGAGCAGCCTGCCAAATGTCGAAAGCATCGTCAGCGGCAGATTGTCCACGCAGAAATACCCGAGATCCTCGAACGCGTTCGTCGCCGAGCTCATCCCGGAACCGCTGAGTCCTGTGATGATGATCAGCGAAGGCAGATCGTGATCTGCCTTCGTGCCGTTTGTCATATTGATCTTAATGCCGGTCCGCCGTCGGGACCTTGCCGATCTTTTCGGCCTTGCGTGATTTTTCTACGATCTTATCCTTTAGTTTACGGGCTTGCTTTTCGATCTTATCGACGGTCATCGATATCGAATTGTACATATCGGCGTCGCTGGTGGCCGCGGTGAGAGTGTCATTGCGATAATTGACAACGATCTCGGAATTGTGGCGGCCGCGTTCGACCTCAATGATGACGTGTGCGTTGGCCGGTTTCCCGTCGAAGAGGCTGTCGATCTTCGCCAATTGCGAGTCGACGTGCGCCCTGATCGCGGGTGTAACGTCAATGTGCCTGCCGGTAATATCAAATTTCATAGTAGTTTACGCCTTATACCCTAAGGTATTATGTTAAATTATCGTCTTGCGTTCGCGCGAGCCGGCGATCTGCATCTGATCGCGATACTTGGCCACCGTCCGGCGCGAAAGCTTGACGCCCTCTTTGCTCAGGATCTTTGCAATATCGTCGTCCGTGAGCGGTTTCTTAGAGTCTTCTTCTTCGATCAGTTTCTTGATACGAAGTTTGAGGATACGGGTCGACACTTCCTCGCCCTCCTCATTCATCATTCCCTCGCTGAAAAATCGGCGGAGCTCGATGACGCCCTGCGGCGTATGAGCGTATTTGCGGTTGACCACGCGTGAGATGGTCGAAAGGTGCATCCCGATATCCTCGGCGATGTCCTTGAGCATCATCGGCTTAATGTGCTCGACGCCGTATTCGAGAAAGTCGCGCTGACGTTCGACAATGCACTCGACCACGCGGTAGATGGTCTGGCGGCGGTGCTCGATATTGCGGAGCAGATCGACAGCGGAACGAACCTTTTCCTTGATAAAATCGCGTGTTTCCTTGGTCGTATCGCTCTGCTCGGCCAGTTTGTGATACGTCGGGCTGATGCGGAGCCGCGGGCTGCCGTCGTCGGCAAAATACACGACAAACTCGTCATCGACCTTTTCGATGTAAACCTCGGGCGCGACGTAGATCGCCTCTTCGGACGAATATCGGCGGCCCGGATAAGGGTCGAGCGTACGGATACGGCGGATCTCGTCGTCGAGCTCATGGATCTCGATCCCCGTCCTTTTCGAAAGATGCTGCAAACGGTGCGGCTGCAGATCCTCGAGGTGGTCGCGGACGAGCATTACGGACAGGCTGTCGCCGTCGCCGCGGGCGAGAAGCTGGGCGATCAGGCACTCCTTGACGTCACGAGCACCACAGCCGACGGGGTCAAGCTGCATAATGGCCTGGCGTGCCTCTTCGACCAGTTCCTCGGTCGTACCGGCCATATCGGCGATCTCGTCATTGGTCGCGGTCAGGCGGCCGTCCTCATCGAGATTGCCGATAATAAGTGAGGCCGCGTAATCGCGGTCCTCGTCAAGCGACAGCATGTTCAGCTGCCATTCGAGATGTTCGCTAAGGTTGGGCGAATGGGTAAGAAATTGTTCAAAGCTCGGCCCGTCCTCTTTGTACTCGATCTCCTGCGTGCGGTATCCGGGGTCGAGATAGTCCTGAAACTCGCGGCCATAGTCGATCTCGTCAAAGGAATCGGAGGTTTCGGTGTGAAAGTCATCGTCTGCCGCCGTGTCGAGATTGACCGGGTCGTCGCCGTTCGGCGACGGAACCTCGGGCATATACGGTTCGGCGTCGGCATAATCGACGACCGCCTCGCTCATGGCGTCGGAGCCCGGATCGTTGCCGGCCTGAAATTCGGCGTCGTGGCCGTCAGAATTTTGGTCAAGTATGTTGTCCGAGATCTCCTGCACCTCGTCGCCGGGCTGGATCTCCTCGAGGATCGGATTGGCGACCATCTCCTGTTCGATGAGCTCGGCAAGTTCGAGCGAGGTCATCTGCAGCATTTCGATCCGCTGCCGCAATTGCGGCGTCAGGATCATCTTTTGCTGGAGTTGGTGTGTGAGTCTGAGTGACGACATAGACGGTTCTATCGGACGTTTTCGGACGATCTTGAACCGGCAACTGCAATTACCGTTCCTAAGTCAAATTATAGCTACTTTCGGAACCAAAAGTAAACGGATTGGGCTATAAAGTAAATCTTTCGCCCAAATAGAGACGACGAACATCAGGGTCGTTGACGAGGTCGGCCGGAGCACCCGAGCGAAGTATCCTGCCGTCGGCGAGGATGTAAGCGCGGTCGGTGATGCCGAGAGTTTCGCGGACGTTGTGGTCAGTGATCAGAATGCCGATACCCTGGCCCTTGAGGTAAAGAATGATCTCGCGGATATCATCAATAGCCAGCGGGTCGATGCCCGCAAAGGGCTCGTCGAGGAGGATAAATTCGGGGTCGGTCGCGAGACATCGGGCGATCTCGACGCGGCGCCGTTCACCGCCGGAAAGGGCGTCGCCGCGAACACGCCGGACATGCGTCACGCCAAACTCCTCAAGCAGTTCTTCGAGTCTGGCAAAACGCGCCTCGCGCGACATTTTCATCGTTTCGAGCACGGCCAGGATATTCTGTTCGGCCGTGAGTTTGCGGAAAATCGATGCTTCCTGTGGCAGATACCCAAGGCCCAAACGGGCCCGAAGGTACATCGGCAAATCGGTAACGTCGCGGCCGTTGAGTGAAACATCGCCCTTTTCGGGGCGTTCAAGCCCTACGATCATATAGAACGTCGTCGTTTTGCCGGCGCCGTTGGCGCCGAGCAGGCCGACGACCTCCCCTTTGTGAACATTGACCGACACATCATCGACGACGCGGCGGCCGCCGTACGATTTTTGCAGGTTAAAGCCGGCGAGCATGCCCGCCTCGAGATGGCTGGAGTTACCGTTGGTATTTGACGTATCTGTCATCAGGATCAATTAGTTTTTACGTTATAGACCGACCGAATACGGCCTGAACCGCCGGGCTTCGTCTTGCCCTCCCCGATGACGCGGTTGTCCCGCATCATAAAGGTAAGTTCGGCCGCCTGGGACGAGCCGTTGACCGCGTCGTTGACCATTGCCGGTGTACCGCGAAGTACGGCGGTCTCGTCGGCCGACGTATATTGTACCCAATTACCGGTCGCCTTGCGTCCGGGCTGCGTGATAACGACCGAGGTTTCGGCAACGGTCCGCGAAAGTTCGTTCTGATCGTTGAGAAATATGTCTGCCGAGGCGGCAGTGATACGGTCGGTTCCCTGCCGAATATCGACATTTTCGCGATACTGCACGAGCCGGGTGCCGCGGTCGTAGCTGAGCTTGCCCGATGACGCGTAAACCGGCTGATCGACCTCGCGGCCCTTTTGCTTTTGTTTGACGTCAAACATCGCACTCTGGACGTTGCCGTCGGCCTGGACCTGACCTTCACGCTGGCGGATGAAGAGCCGATCTGCCCGGACAAAATTAGTTTCCTGCCAGCCTCGGGCATTGCCGGCAAAGACGGCGGTCTCGGCGGCGTGATCGAACTCGGCCGTTTCGGACGTGACGAAAATGGGTTTATCGGACGAACCGAATGGCAGAGCCTCGCCCATTGTCCGGCCGGAATAGTATGTCGTGCTGACGGCACCGCGCATGTACGAGCGTTTGGCGGACGTATTCCAGTCGATCTCGCGTGCCTTGACCCGCGAACGCGAATCCCACGCCATCGGGTCTGCCCCGCGAAGCCGAACGGTGGTGTCAGCCGACGTATATGTCATCTGCGAGGCGGTGGCGGTCCGATCGAGTTCGGTAAATTTTGCGCCGCCGACGGCCTCGAACCGCTCAACATCCTTGCTCTTTTCGCTGAACGACGCGTTGAGCGTTTCGGCGGTCAATGTCTGCTCGCCGCGGCCATCCGCGGCAATGGTCGGGACACGGACCGCACGGGCCCTTTTACCCCCGACGCAGTTGCGGGCATTGTTGCCCGGGTAAAAATCACAGTCAAACCGCGGTGCCGTGACCGTACTGCGGTAATTTTCGGGTGCCGAGCGGAGCGGCTCGACATAAAGCTCGGCATTGCCGACGGCCTCGGCACGTTTGAGGTCCTTTCCGCCGTCGTCGAAAACGGCTTTTACGGCGTCGGCGGTTATTCGCTTATTGGCGGAATCGGCGGCGTTGTTGACGGCGTTGGCCTGAATGGTAGTGCGGCCCTCGGTCGTCATTTGCCGCAAAAGGCCGGGACCGGCGAATGTCACGCGGATCGCCTTTGGGGCGGACATCGTCAGGCGCGAATATTCAGGATCGCGGTTCGGGATGATCTCGGCCACGCTGGCTCCGACGGCGTTTGCTGCCTGAAGCTGGCGGTCGTCGCCGAATGCGGCATTGAGTTCAGGCCCGCTGACCGTGGTCGTGCGGGCATCGGTCGTCTGTCGGACGAGAGCATCGCCCCGGAGCAGTGCGTACTTTAGCTTTTTCTCCGGAAACAGGTCCGCCGTGATCGAATTGCCCTTTAGATAATCGGTCGCCTGAGTTATTTCGGCTGCGCCCGTGATGGCGACTTTAAGAGCTGACGGCTCGTAGACGGCGTTATCGCCGCGAATATCGGTCGGCTTGTCGGACGCGACGGTAATGATACGGACGCCGGTCTTGAGCTCGTATCGGTCGGCAGCCTTGTCAAATAAGGCGTAACCTGCGTCGATGTTGGTCGGCGGAGCATCGCCGTCGGCCGAGGTGATATGAACGTCGTCAAAAAGCTCGAACTTCTTGAGCTGTGCCGAACCCGGGGTGAACGCCGATCGCGGATCCAAGCTTTTCTCTGCCGGCTTGTCCTCACCGGTGAAATAAACAACGGCCCTTCCAGCGGCAACGTCCGTGCGGACGGCGGCGCCGGACGTATTTGACTTGGAATCGACGTGGATCTTGACGTTATCATTGAGCGATATTTGCTCGTTGATCTGATCGAAAGCGGCCGAAACGGCGTTGATCTTGGCGTAGCGAACGCCGGATGCGGCAAGTTCGGCGGATTCGAACGTCTCGATCTCGACATCGCGAAGCAGATCGACGCGCCTCTGCCCCATATTGACGGTCGCGCCGGTCGAACGGCCGCGGACATTATCGCGTTCAAACTCGACCAGTTCGTCGGCCTCGGCCGTCTCGTTGGCCTTTGTATAGACGATGTTGGGCGTTTTGACCTTGAGGCGGTCACGGCTCTCGATCTTGACGTCGCCCTTCATGTAGGCCGTAAAATTCTTGTCGGCCTCAGGTACGTAGAGCACCTCCCTGGCGGTCATGACGTCTGCCTTTTCGCCCTTTTCATCGTAGGTTTCGAGGTAAACGTCGCGTAACTCCTGGTGATTGTCCGAAAAGGTACGCGCGAACGCGGCTTTAATGTAGTACTTCGGCAATGTGCCGTCGGACTCGAGGCGTTCGTAGCCGTTGATCTCGGCAATGACGTCGGAGGAGAGCTGTGTGTGCTCACTCTTCAGGCGAAAGCCGGCCTTGTTCCGTTCGCGGTAAAAACCGACGAGCACCGCACCGATCGTCACGACGATCACCGCAAGCGCGGCGTAGCGGATCACCTGCGGCAGCTTGGCACGCAGTCGAAATTCGCGTAGATCGTGGTTCTTTCTCTCGGGCACTTCGGTCAATTATCCGCTCTCAGGTCCTGTACCACAAGTTGCAGCCGCGTGTTTCCCTGCCACGAATTGGCGTCGGCAACGTAAGCAACTTCGATGCCCGTGCCGGCGGAGAGGGTTTGCCCCTTTGAACGTTCGACGCCGTCCCACCAGACCGCTTCGAACGAATGGCCGTCACCGCTCGCGAGCTTGAGCTTGAGGTGCTTTTCCTTCATAACAAATGGCTCGGCGGCCAGGTAAAGCCCGCGAGTGACGAAAACGGGCTTCGGATTGCCCGCACCGAAGGGCTCGAACATCGCAAGATCCTCGACGAGGCTTAGGTTCAGCGTTTGCGGCGTGACGACCGCGTCGATCTTGAGCTCAGGCACGCGGGCATCGCCGGTGATCAATTGGGCGGCATACGCGTCCAGGCGTTGGCGAAGGGCGTCGATATTAGATTCCTTTGTTTTCATGCCGGCCGCGGCAACGTGTCCGCCGAACGTCTCAAGCAGATCCTCGGCCGACCGCAGAGCCTCGAACAGGTCAAATCCCGCGATGCTGCGGGCGCTGCCGGTGGCGATGCCTTCCTCGATCGAAAATACGATGGCCGGGCGGTGAAATCGCTCGGCGACACGCGACGCGGCCAGCCCGACAACGCCCTTGTGCCAGCCGGCGGCGGCGACCACGACAAAATTGGGGTCCGGAAAGGACGACGCCTCAAGGATCGCACTTTCGGTCACCTCACGCTGGAGCTTTTGGCGTTCGCGGTTGCGGGCGTCGAGCAAACCCGCGAGTCCGCGGGCCTTTGCAAATTCATCGGCCTCGAGAAGTTCGACGACGTGCGTGCCGACATCGATGCGGCCGGCGGC
>JAIBCA010000041.1 GCA_019694345.1 Pyrinomonadaceae bacterium
ATAGATGCATATACCGCCATCGCCTCGGTCCTTTTCCCGGCGCTTTCAAGAGCGAGGCCCTTCAGGTATTTGATCTCGCCCTCGGTCGCCATCGAGCCGGTAAAGGTTTTGACCTTTAACAGTTCATCGGCGGCCGCGACGGCGTCCATCCAGTTCTTACGATTGATCTCAAGCCTTACGCGAGCCTGCATGGCGTTGACGGCGGTCGGCGTGTCCACAAAACGGGTCTTTGCCCTCTCGACCCATGCGAGAGCGTCCGAATATCTGCCGGCCTCACGCCACGCGTCGATGATATTAAGATAAGCCGAATCGATCCGTTCGCCCGTCGGGTACATCGTTGTATAACGTTCGTAGATCTTCGCGGCCTCTTCATTCTTTCCGAGACGGACGTGACAGGCTCCCATGAAAGCGAGTGACTCGCGGCCGTCCTTTGTAGCGGGGAACTCGGCCGAGACACGTCCGAAGAACGGGATCGCGGAAATGTACTTTCGTTCCCACATCAAGGACCTTCCCATCCCGAAAAGTGCACGCGGCAGAAGAGCGTCGTTCGGATACACATCCAAAAATCGCTGAAAATGGGCCTGAGCTTCCGGAAAATGGCGGTTATCGAGGTAAACGAATCCGCGAGTGATATGCTCGGCGGCGGGCAGCGTGAGCAGTTTGCCGTTTGAGTCCCGGTCCTTTTCATCAAGTGCCGTAACACCGCGAAGAGACGAGTCGTTGGACGTTTGTGTGGATGCCGAAAAGCAAAGACACATCGCGAGAATGAACGCGGCGAAGAGTTTTTTCATTATGTATCTGCGGAGATTGCTTGGGTCGATCATATCTCCGAACTCCTGTTATGACGGCCGGCCGGCCCGGAAAGTTGCACGCCTAACGCCACTGTCCCACAGCGGAAAACAATCGAGCAACTGAACCTACATATTAACAAATATTCGTGCTAAAATTCCCTTTTATTTGCCGACACCGGCACCATACCGCGATGAAAATAGCACTTAACGGCGCCACAACGATGCACGCCGACCTTGTTACCGATATTAAGGCGGCGCACGAAGCCGGTTTTGACCTTATCGAACTGTGGAAATCGAAATTGCTCGATTATCTGCAGGACAACTCGGTCCATGACCTGATCCGGCTCCTTGACGAAGCCTCTCTTGAGCCGTGGTCGATAAATTCGATCGAGCATATTACATTTCGTACGCCCGAGGATTACGCTGCGATCAAGGACGAGTGCGAGAGGCTCTCAGCGATCGCCGGCGAATTGAATTGCCCCTATATCGTCGTTGTTCCCGGAAAACTGCCCGAGGGGGCGAGCAAGCAGCAGATCATTGACGAATCGGTCGCCGTCCTCAACGAACTCGGCGACATCGCCCACCATCACGGCGTCGGGCTCGCTTTTGAATTTCTCGGACAGACCGACTGCAGCGTCCAGACGCTCGACCTTGCAAGGGAGATCATCGAGATCATCGACCGGCCGAATATCGGCCTTGTCATCGATACTTTTCATTTTTACGCCGGAAATTCGACCTTTGAGGCGATCGACGGGCTTGATCCCGAGAAACTCTTTATTTTCCACATCAATGACGCCGAGGACCTGCCCAAAGAACAACTTACCGACGCTCAGAGGCTCTATCCGGGCGAAGGTATCTTGCCGATCGGTGAGATGAAAGCGCGGTTCGACCGCATCGGGTATGACCGAATGGTCAGTATCGAGATCTTTCGCCCTGAGTATTGGGCTCAGGATCCGTTCGATGTCGCCCGGCGTGCCAAAGCGGCCACCGAGCAGGTTCTGGGGCTCGGCCAGTATGCGGCCGGCGGCAGTTGGTAATAGTTGCTTCGGTGAGATCATCAATTTATGGACAAGGTTAGGATCGGAATAATTGGTACCGGCTTTATCGGTAACGTGCACGGCCGGATATACTCCCGCGAAGAGCGGGCCGTCGTCTCGGCGCTTTACGATATCGTGCCGGAGCGCGCCGAACGTACCGCCCGGTCGATCGGCGGCAGAGTTTGCTCGTCACGCGACGAACTGCTCGACAATTGCGACGCGGTGCTCGTTTGCACGCCGAACAAAACGCATACCGAGATCGCATCAGCCGCAGTTGCGGCAGGAAAGCACGTTTTTTGCGAAAAGCCCTTTTCCATCGGCATTGACGACGCCCGTAGGCTGCTCGATATAGCCAATGGGGGCAGCGGTGTATTTCAAGTCGGTCACAATCGAAGGTTTGCACCGGTTTACGCCAAGCTGAAGGAGTTTCTCGCGGACGACAAGGCACATTCGGCTCACATTAAAATGAACCGCGGTGAGTTGAAAAATCCAGTTTGGACGGGCGACGTCAACGTGACAGGCGGCTTTTTGTACGAAACGACCATCCACCTGTTCGATATGATGCGTTTTCAATTCGGCGAGATCGAGGAGCTTATCGCCTACGGTTCACAGCATGAATATCCGGAACTCGACGAATTTTCGATAATTTTTAAGTTCAAGAGCGGTTTCCATTGCACCTTTGCATCGTCGTCCGATGCGAGTTGGCACTTTCCGTTCGAGCGGATCGAGGTTTTTGCACATCACCGTACGATCATGACCGAGGAGATGGAGCGGATCCTGGATTCACGCGGAATGGACGCTAATTTTGAGACGCTTACGTTCCATATGACCGAAAAGGAAGAGCGGTGGGGATACGTTCAGGAAGATCGGGCCTTCATTGATTCGATCCTGACGGGGACACCGCCGCCGGTATCGGCATTGGACGGTTTCAAGTCCGTCGAGTTGGTCGAGTCAGTCTATGCGTCGATCAGATCAGGCGAGCGGGTTAGATTTTGACCCTGCGGGACAATCCATATGATCAAATGCGGAAATTGCGGAAATTTGAATAGCCCGGAGAGTCATTTTTGCCGGTTTTGCGGGTCCAAGTTCGGTACACCGCAGCCGCTGCCTCAACAGCGGCAAACGCCGCCGGCTGCTCCGTTTGATTATTCGGCGCCTCGTCCTTACGCGTGGAAGACCGATGAATTTACCACCAGCACCGAGGCCCGCAAGACGATAGACGGCACGGCTCCGATCGGCCAAATGGGCAGCACCACGCCGATCGGCGGCTATCAGCCCCAGACGCTGATGCAACAGGGCGGACAGCAGTTCAGCCAGCCATACCGCTGCCCGCACTGCATGAGCCAGTTTCTGCCCAAGGTCGAGCGCCGGATATCCACGGCCGGTTGGATCACGTTCGCCGTATTGCTGGTCTTCTTTTTTCCGCTTTTTTGGATCGGCCTGCTCATCAAGGAAGATGTCAGGATCTGTCCCGGCTGCAATATGAAGGTCGGGTGACCGCCCTCTCTAAACTAACGATAAAAATAGCCTTTCGGGTGTTCTATCTTGACCTCGGGATTGGTACTTGTTATCTCGAGCTTATGATAGCCCTTTTTCATGTGGGTCGAGAGGTAGGTCAGGGCAAACTGCCGGCTTAACAGCAATGTCATGTCTTTGAAAAAGGGCTCAAAGCTGACCGGGCCGAGACTTCCCGAAATGAATGCACGGCCACCGGTCTCGTCCGACAGTTTGGCGAGAGCGGCCTGAGCCGAAGCCACAGTCCCGCTGTTGCCAGACTGTGTTAGTGCCGTCGGAGAGTATATCGAATAGATCGCAATGCCGCGACGCTGCGAACGGATGATCGCCTGATCGAGCTCGATCGACTGCAGCGAACCAAATCCCGTAAGGCCCTGTGACGCGTCCAATCCATCCGAGACCAGAAAAACCGCACGCCTGCCGGCCGGCAATCCGTCAAAACGGCCGACCGCATCCGAAACGCCGCTGTATGGCCCGTTGCCTGTGGAGGTGGCACTTCCGGCGATGACCCGCAGCGATCTGGCAGCCTTTTCGAGGTCTTCGGTAAACTTGCATCTGACGAGCAGCGAGCCGCCGCGGATGTAGGCGACCATTACCCGCGATCCACGCGGAAGCCCGCGAATGAATGACGCGATCTCCGCCAGCTGCAGGTTGATGTTGCCAGTCAGGTCGTCCTGGATAAGCACCTGCAGAGCGAGCGGCGTATTCGTGACGCTTCGGATCGAAAGGATCGTCTGTTCTTCCTTGTCTTCCTTGACTACCAAGCGGTCGGCCTGAATGAACTCCTCAGCCTGATCGGTCTTGAGTTCCTTTATGGTAAAGATCGAGATCGGAACCGTCACGGTACGGACCTTTTGTTTATCGATCGGCTTAGGTTCCTGCGCAAAGGCGGGAATTGACGCCGCGATCAGCGTCAAGATCAAAAGTATCAGCCGCTTTGCGGAAAAAGGTCTCATAATTCGCTCAACCGCTTGAAAGTGTTGAAATGATAATACATTTTGACGCAAATAATAAACTTTGTGATGGCGTAAATTTGAACTGCGTTGACAGTGTTTGTAAAGTACAACGTTGAGATGGACGAAATTTCCCTCAGATATGACGTTACACGCCGCGACCTGGCAAAGGGCCGCAACCTGCTCGTCGGAGCCGTGGCGGCCCCGCTGGTGCTTGGCGGATTGCCGCTGATCGTGTTTTTCACGCTCATGTTCATCTTCGGGGCAACCCCGCCGGCGGCCGCTGCTTTCCTATTCTTCGGCCTGATAACCGGAGCCATCGGCTTTCTGATCGGGCTCGGGGTCTCGGGCTATCTCGGGTACCGGCGTGCGAACTGGACCGCTGAAATGCGCGAGCGGATCGCGGCTGACGGAATACGTGCCGAGGAGATCGAGTGGTTCAAGAACGAATTGCGCTCGAACGAGCGGCGTTCGTTGAAAGAGATCTCGGCCCGCGACGCACTTTTGGCGGACGCTTATCGCGACACGCTGGCCACCAGACTCACGGCCACGCGGATCATCAAGTCCTCAAAACGTGAATTGCAGCTAATGCAGCGTCGGCAGCAGAAGCTCAAACAATTGGGCACGCAGAGCTCAAAGGACTTTCAGGAGACACTGGCCCGCGATATCGCTAAGATCGACTCGATCAATAAAGAGGCAAAGGTAATGTTGGCCGAGGCCGAAACCCGTCTGCAGATGGTCGAGGCGGCGTCGGTTCGCGGTTCAGCCGTTGCCGATTCTGAGCTGGTGCTAAAGAAGCTATCCGCACGTGCTACCGAACTGCCGCTTGCACTCGAAGAAGCCAAGATGGCAGAAGAGATACGGGCAGAACTTGAAAAAGAGGGTCATTGACAAACAAAAAGCCGCGATCTGATGATCACGGCTTTTTGCAATTATTTCGGCGAGCGGAAACCACGTTGCCGTTCGAACGTATGAATTGAACCTGTATTGGACAGGTGGGTGGCCTTTTGCCCTTTCGAACATCAGAGCCGTTGGCTATGGCGATTCCCCCTTAGGGGATCGCACTGACAACAGCATTAGCCTCCCGGCATTCATATGTTGGCTCAATTGTTTGTGCGTTCGGTGACGAACAACGCAGAAAACTTCCTTCGCCTAAGAGAACTATATCACAGCGGAGACGGCCAATAGCAAGGACCGCGTGATCATTGTGGTTGGGGTTCAAAATCGAGCGGGATCGGTTCACGATGTTTCAGGATCCGGTCGAGCATTTCGCTGCATTCCGAGCTGCGGATGCCCAGTTGCGAGTCCATTTGCGACTGAGCCGCGAGCAATTGGTGATATTCGTCGGCGATGTGCAGAGCGGCGAGAATGGCGACCTTGAGCGAATCGACGGTCAGCGTCCCCGACGAAATGTCGCGCATCTTTTTATCGACGTAATCCGCCAAATTGAGGATGTACTGATTGTCGCCGTCCGAGCGGATGCTGTATGTCTGGTTATATATCTCTACTCTCAGCGATTTTTCTTCGGTCATACGGATCACCTCCCGATCGCCCTCGCGACCTCAGGATCGATGACGGTCATCGCCTCCAGCATCGCCTCTACTTTCAATTGGATAGCGTCACGCTCTGAATGCATTACTTCAAGTTGGGTCTCGAGCTGCTGGATACGCTCCTGAGCCTGCAGGAGCTCGGTCCGCAGGTCATCAAACTTGCCGACAATGCTCTCTTTCTCTTCGCGGAGTTTCTTGACGAATTCGATCGTCAAGTAGATCTTGTCCTCGAGGTGCGAGAACTTCTCCATTCCGGTTAGGCCGTTCATCTGTTGCTCTCCAATCTGGGTAGTAATCGTTTAGACAGTGATTATGGGCACTTTTCCGCAAAACTTCAAGTAAAAGTTTAAGGTATGGGTCAAAACCGCGGCCTCGCTCGCGTTTTGCGTTCAATTTCCGAAAGTACCTGGAGATGCAGCCCGTCTATCTCTGAATCTACCAGCGTCCGGTCGTCGCTGCGATATTCGATACGGATCGTTATCGAGCGTTCTCCTTCGCTGAGGCCCTTGCCCTCATAAACATCGACAAAATCGACCGCCTTGATCAGGTCAGAACCCTGGCTCAGTATCGCGTCGCGCATCGATGTGTATGCAGCATCACGGCCCGCAATGAATGAAACGTCGCGTGTGATGCCCGGAAACTTGGGCAAGGGGCGATATACAGGCGTCTTGGCAGCACTGCCTAAGACCATTTGCAAATTGATCTCAGCAATATAGACCGGCTGTTTGAACTTGTACCCGGCGGCGATATTGTCGCTCAAACGGCCGAGCGACCCGACAATTTCGCCGGAAACCGCGATCGACGCAGCTTGACCTCTGCGGAGGTGCTGAACGTCAGCAGCACGGAACGAGAGATCCGTCACCCCGACGGCGGCCATTGCGGCCTCGACCGCACCTTTGGCGTCGTAAAAATCGAGTTCGCGGGTCGTCATCGCCCGGTCCTGATGGACCTCACCGCCGGTGACGACCAGAGCGAATAACTCTTGTTCATTAGGCGGCTCGCCGTCGCCGACCGCCGCAAATGCCTTGCCCAGCTCGAATAGCCGCACGTCGCGGCGTTGAAAGTTCAGATTCAGGCGGACAGCGTCCAACAGGCCCGGCAGGATAGAATGCCGCATACGGACCGCACCCTCGATGACCGAATCATTAAGTGTCACAAACCGGTCGCCGCCGCCGTGGATCAGAAGCCCGGGCACCGCGTCGAACATTCCGTCGAACCGCGTGTCGATAAAACTGTACGATATCGCCTCGTCAAAACCCTGATCGACCAGAGTCTGTCGAAGCCGCTTCTCGCGCGGTTCGTTGTGCTGATATTCGCCGGCACCGAATGCAGGCGGCAGTTCGACGCCAATATTCTCATAACCGGTGTGTCGGGCGACCTCTTCGACCAGGTCTTCTTCGATCGCGATGTCGTGCCGCCAGGTCGGCGAAAGATACGACTTTTCGCCTTCCTCTCCCGTTTCGGCGGTAATGCCGAGCGATTCGAGTATGCGATCGCATTCGTCCGTACTGACCGTCAGCCCCGTAAGCCGCTTGACCGCCGCCGAGATGTCATTTGAGACGACCCGGCCGGCACGATGTACGCTCGGATAAACGTCGATCAGATCGTCGGCAACGCCGCCGGCCAACTCGCAAATGAGCCGCACGGCACGATCGGATGCACGGACAAGATTGTCGATATCGACCCCGCGTTCGAAACGGTAACTCGCCTCGGTTGTGAGGTTTAGCTTGCGTGACGTTGAGCGAATGCTTTCCCGTTTGAAAAACGCTACCTCAAGCAGAACATTGACCGTATCGTCGGTGATGCTCGAGTTCAGCCCACCCATGATGCCGCCGATCGCTGCCGGTTTCACAGCGTCGCATATCATCAGCATCGAATCGTCCAGGTTTCGCTCGACCTCGTCGAGGGTCGTGATAGTCTCGCCCGCCGCGGCACGCCGAACGACAATGCGTCCGCCCTCAAGCTTGTCGAGGTCGAACGAATGCATCGGCTGCCCAAGTTCATGCATTACGTAATTAGTGATGTCCGCGACGTTATTGATCGAACGCTCACCGATCGCCTCGAGCCTGTCCACAAGCCACTTCGGCGACGGTCCGATCTTCACATTGCGGACAATGCGGGCAGTAAATCGATGACAGATATCGGGAGCGTCGATCCTGACGATATCGCCGGCGAGGACCGCGGGCATTGGCACGTCAGGAACATCTTCGGTCAGCACCTTGACCGGGCTGCCGGTGTAAACCGATAGTTCGCGTGCAATGCCGAGATGCGAAAGGCAGTCGGGCCGATTCGACGTCAAGTCAATGTCAAGCACCAGGTCGTCGCCGTGCGGATGTATGCCCTCGACTGCCAGGCCGACGCGCGTTAATTGTCGGGCAACCTCTTCGGCGTTGCCTTTCAGATCGATCAGGTCTTTTAGCCAGTTGTAGCTGATGTTCATCTAAATTGCTCCAAAAATCTCACGTCGTTGTCGAACATCAGTCTGATATCGTCAAGCGAATACATCATCGCGCACATGCGTTCGAGGCCAAATCCAAATGCAAATCCGGAATATACTCCCGGATCAACGCCCACGGCCCTCAAAACGTTCGGATGCACCATGCCCGAGCCTCCGAGTTCGATCCAGCCGGAGCCCTTGCATGGCCGGCAGCGTTCGCCCTCAAATTGCCCGGTGCCCCTGCATTTGAAGCACGAAAAATCGAATTCCGCCGAAGGTTCCGTAAAAGGGAAGTAAGACGGCCGGAAGCGCGTCACCGTGTCGCTGCCGAAGAGCCTTTGAAGCCATTCGGTCACCGTGCCTTTGAGGTGGGCCATCGTGATGTCTTTGTCCACGCACAGGCCCTCGATCTGGTGAAACATCGGCACGTGCGTCATATCGGGCGTATCGCGGCGAAACACCTTACCCGGTGCAATGATGCGGATCGGCACGCCGCGGCGTTCCATCGCGCGGATCTGTACGGTTGAGGTCTGTGACCGCAACGCAAAGCCGTCGGTCGTGTAAAAAGTGTCCTGTGACTCGCGCGCAGGGTGGCCGTCCGGGATGTTCAGTGCGTCGAAATTGTAATAGTCGGTCTCGATCTCGCGGTCGTCCTCGATGTGATATCCCATCGAGACAAAGATGTCCTCGATCCGCTGCCTGAGTATCGTTATCAGGTGCAGATGTCCGGTTCGCGGCCGCCGGCCGGGAAGAGTGACGTCCAGACGTTCGCGTTCGATGCGGGCATCGGAGATAAACTCGCTAAGTTTTGCTTCGGCGGCTTCGATCATCGAGACGATGTCCTTTTCGACCGATTGCACCAACTGGCCGAACGCACTGCGTTCTTCAGGAGCGACGCGGCCGATCAATTTCATCGTACCGGCTATCGCCGACTTTTTGCCGGTATGACGGACCTTTAATTCCGCGAGTTCGCGTGAAACCTCATCGGCTGACGCGAGCGTTGCTGTACTCAGGTCCAGATCGCGAAATCGGTCAAACTCGTTCAGGAAAGCGGTTCGGACCTCTTCGACCTTTTCTCTTTCTTCAGACATAACTTGGTTCCGTTCAAAAAAAGCCTCGGACAGGCAGAAACACAAACCTCGATTTTAACAGGCTTGGGCGTCAACGTAAAACATTATTGTTATTTGGCGCGATCACCTCTCCGAGGCGTCGCCGGGGCTGTGTACGCGAGGCAGTGGCTCTGTTATTATTGCATTAGCGGCATTCATAAAAATAACTGGGAGCCTGGGATCATGAAAGCGATCGTAAAAAGCAGGGCCGAAGAAGGACTTTGGCTTGAGGACGTGGCGGAACCGACGATTGGCATCAACGATGTGTTGATACGCATGAAACGCACGGGAATTTGCGGGACCGACGTTCACATCTGGAATTGGGACGCGTGGGCGCAATCGACCATCAAAGTCCCCACAATTCTCGGTCACGAACTCGTCGGTGAGATCGTCGAAATTGGCTCGAACGTCTATGATTTTGAGATCGGCGACATCGTCAGTGTCGAAGGCCATCTCGTCTGCGGCCGCTGCCGCAATTGTCTCGCAGGGCGTCGGTACAAATGTGCGAACACACTCGGCTACGG
>JAIBCA010000040.1 GCA_019694345.1 Pyrinomonadaceae bacterium
CCTCCGCAGCCAATCGATACCATGAGCAGAATTCCGCCGGCGAGCGTCAATGTGAATATCGATCCAGCACCGATGAGCTTCATCGTCTATCCTCCTGTCATCAATCCTCTAAGGGCCGACCTCGCGTCTCAATAACCAGCGGCAGGGTCGCCAAGCCGATCAGCGGGATCACGCCGACCCAGAACAACACCGTGATTGCACTATCTAGTGCATTCGCACCGCTAGCCGCGATGCTACCCACAAGAAATGGTCCGAACGCGGCGATGAACCGGCCGATATTGTACGTAAAACCCGAACCCGTGGCGCGCAGCCGCGTCGGAAAAAGCTCAGGCAAATAGAATGTGAAGCTGCCGAAGATACCAAATACAGAAAGGCCGATCGGGAAGTAGAAATAGAGCCGAGTATGCGGTGCCAGATCGAGCCCGAATGCAGCCATTATCGACACCGCTGCAAACATATAAAAGACAAAGAACATCGTCTTGCGGCCAAAGTTCTTAGCGATCGGGATCGTCAGCAGGGTACCGATAAGGCCGCCCAGGTTGAAGGCATTGGTAGCCGTTTTGACCCATTGCTGACCCAATATCTCCATCGTCGGCAGGCCGGTAACTCCGGCGTTGGTGAGTTCAGTCCATTCGCGTGAAGCCAATCCCTTGGCGACGATCGGGATAAACGCGTTGCCGCTCCACCAGGTAATGAGGGCTGTGACGGCCATACAAAATCCGCTGATGGTTAACGCTCGGTATTTGGGCGAGAATAGTTCAGAGATCTTCGCACGATGCTCGCTACCGACCTTCTTCCAGCGTTCAGGTTCTTTGACAAACAGACGAACAAAGAACGCGACTGCCGCCGGCACGAGCCCGAAAAGGAACACGTAACGCCAAGAAACCGCCGCATCGGTAAAATAAACTCCGGTTATTTGAAACGTAACAAAAGTTGCAAGGAACAATCCGAACGGGGCTGCGGTGTAAAGGAGGGCTCCGGCTTCGACACGGCGTTTTTCCGGTACGACCTCGGCGACCATCGCCGCACCGGCGGCCCACTCACCGCCGATCCCGAGACTTGCGATTATTCTGAACAGTAGCAAGACCCAAATATTGGGGGCAAAAGCACAGGCAGCGGTGCCGATCGAGTACAGCAGCATTGTCAGAAGCAGCGTCTTGGTTCGCCCGATCCGATCGGCAAGCTTGCCAAAAATGATGCCGCCAATAGCCCATCCAACGAGCAATACGGACGTGAAAATTCCCGTCCACCACAATGTCGCACTTTGAGCCTCAGGCGTACCGAGCGGTATTCCGAGAAGCGTCGGCACCGCGTTGGGGGCGACGTAATTCATTAAAATGCTGTCGAAAATATCGAAGCCCCAACCGAGCCACGCGGCAAAGAGTACGGTCCACTGGTACCCGTTCATGTCGAGCAGCGTACGCTGTCGGGAGACGGTTGAATGCTCCATATTATTTACGAGATTGTGCTAATCTTGGGGAATATACTATGAGCAAAAAACTATCTTTGCAAGAGCGATACTCGCCCGAAAGTATTTGCTTCGGCTGCGGTCCGGCGAATGAGAAAGGTCTGCACATCAACAGCTTTCCGGAGGGCGACGCAGTGGTCGCCGAATGGCACTCTGAGGAACACCACCAGGCTTTTCCGGGAATGCTCAACGGCGGCATCATCGGTTCGCTGTTAGATTGTCACTCCAATTGGACCGCGGCATATTTCATGATGATGCGGGACGGCAAATCTGAGCCCGATTGCACCGTAACTGCTGATTTTCACGTCAAGTTGCTGCGCCCAACGCCGTTCGGAGCGCCGATCCATTTACAAGCCCGCGTAGTCGAGTCTCGCGAAGACCGTGCCACCGTCGAAGCTGAGTTGATAGCCAACGAAAAGGTTTGCGCCACCTGCCGTGGAACCTTTGTCGCCGTTAAAGAAGGCCATCCGGCGTATCACCGCTGGTAGGATATTTTTGTTTGTGAGTTCTCGAAGATCTTTTGCAATTGGATCTCGAGTTCACCTGTGAGGCCGAGCTTTTCGAGCCACATGACCTGCTCACCCATAAGTCGGGGAAGGTGAATTACGTCGGAGAGAGCGTAATCGACCAACTCCTCGGTCCAGATGCCGTCCCACTTGCGGTTAAATTTGGCACGCTGTGTCTTGTCCAGATCGACAGCGAAGTAACGATAAAGCGTTTCGGCGAGCGACGCTGACTGGTTTGCTCCGCGTGTCAGTAGCTTTTCCGCGATCATCGTGTCAAAGATACTTTCGACGCGATAGCCGTTTTCGGCCAGAAACTCCAGATCGAACTTAGCATTGTGGAAAATTTTGACGATCGATGTGTCTTCGAGGATGGACCTCAGTCTTCCGAGCGAAACCCCCTCACTGACAGGAACCAGAACGTTAAAATCGCCGTCCGAAAACTGAACGGAGAAAAGCCGGCCGTGACGGGCGCTCAAACCCGAGGTTTCAGTATCGCAACCAAGTCGAGCGGCTGCCGAGAGGCGCCCGTATGAAGCGTCAATCTCGCTTTCGGTCCGTGCAACAAGAACATTCACAGGGTAAATTGTAAATTACATAACTTAAACTCCGGAAAAGCCGTAGTAACAATTCGATCGATATGCCCGAAACACTTAATGAAATTGAAGCTCGCATCGTTGGTTCGCTGGTGGAAAAACAGCTGACCACGCCGGAATATTATCCGCTGACGCTGAATGCACTGGTCAATGCATGTAACCAAAAGAGCAACCGCGACCCTGTCGTCAACTATGACGAGTCCACTGTGTCGGGCGTTCTGGAACGGCTCCGCGACCGCAATATTGTTTACGTTTATTACGGGAGCACGAGTCGTGTCCCCAAATATAAGCATATGCTGCCAAGCATCTATGAGCTTGAGCCGGACGAGGTGGCGGTCATTTGTGTAATGCTGCTTCGTGGGCCGCAAACGCTCGGCGAACTGCGCACAAGGACCGAGCGGCTGTTCAATTTTACGGGCCTTGGCGAAATACAGGAGACGCTTGACCGACTCGCACGCCGCGACGATCCAATTGTTGTAAAGCTTCCGGTTCAGCCCGGCCAGAAGGAAGCTCGATTTGCGCACCTTCTGTCGGGTGAGATCGACATCGAGGCACTCGCTGCTGCTCACGCATCACGTTCGAGCCGCGGCGCCGTCGAGAGCGAAAGGGTTGAGAAGCTGGAAGAAGAAGTAGCTGCCATGCGCGCCGAGATCGATGAGATAAAGCAGACCTTCGAGCAATTTCGACGACAGTTTGAATAAAAAATGGAGAAGCCGAGAGGCTTCTCCAGAATTAGAGCGAAAACTTTTCGGCGTTCAGTCCGTGATCTTGATGCGGTGGACGCCGATCCTCATTTGAACCATTTCCTCCACGGTCACATTCGGATTCTCGGCCTTTGCCTTTTTGATGAAGTCGGCATTGATGTTAAAGATACGAAACTTGACGATCTCTTCGGACGACAGTCCGGTAAAACCTTCTGCCTTCAACTCACCCAGAAACTCGGGCGTAATCTTAAATATCCGGAATTTGACTAGGCTTTCAAAGTCCTTTTCGGCAAGACCCATGTCGTTGATCTGACGGACGTAATCGGCGTCGATCTTGAAGATGCGGGCTTTTACGAGGTCCTCCATCGAGAGGTTCGGAAAGCCGGTGGCCTTCATCTCGGCCATAAACTGCGAATCGATCTTGAAGATGGCTGCCTTAAAAAGATCGTCAACGTCGAGCTGGCCAAAGTTTGCCGACAGCAGGTCGTCGGCGAGTGCGGTCGTAACATCAATCATCGCCGCGGCGAAAAGCCGTTCTTCGACAGTACCGTTGCCCTTTGAATTGAATTTTTCGAAATCGAAACCGCGGGAGCGCATTGCCTCAACGTAACCGTTTGCGGGCGTGAAACGAAACGTTCCTGAGCCCTTGCCGGCGGTGAATGAGCCTTCGCATTCGATAGTGCCGGCCTCGCGCGTTAGTTTGAAGCTGACCTTGCCGCCCTCGGTCTGTTCGGGTCGCAGTCCCTGCAGTTCGTCATAGGCAAACGACTTGCCATTCTGATTGCGACCCCGCTCAGACTTGAGCGAAAACGAGATGTTCAGTTTTCCCGCGTCTTCGCCGCTCCGGGTTTTGCCGGCGTGCGTATCTGCTTTCCATTCGCCGCTGATCGCCGTCTGTGCGACGATGACATACTTGCCGATGACGATAATTATAAATGCTATCGACAAGCCCACTGCTGATCTAATAAATTTGTTACTCATGATTATTGCCTCCAGAACGTGTTGATAATTACTGATCAAAATGGAAACACCGCTGTCCGGCCTTTTGTGACAAGAAAATGCCGTACCGAGTATCCCGGTACGGCGTAATATAACCCCTATCGAGCAAGGCCTAGTTCTTTTTCTTGGTCGTCACCTTTTGCGGGGTAACGTTCTGTTCCTTTTTAAGCGTGTCGATCAGCCCCAAGGCATCTGCCTTGAATTTATGACCATCCGGAGCCAAGCTGGCGTACTTCTGCAGTAAGTTAGCACCTTCCTGAAGTTTGGTCTTGTCGCCATTGATATAGCCGAGATTGACGAGACTGAGGCCCGCTCCGGCGAGTGCGTCAATATTGTCCGGCGTTGTTTCGAGAATGGCCTTATAAGCCTCGATCGCCTTTTCTGATTCGGCGGCAACGCGATAAAGATCGGCGACCAGCAGTTTTCCTTCGGCTTTCTTTGCTGCGTCGGCCTCAAGAGCAACATATTCGGGCAGCATTATCTGGGCATTATCGATAACGCCATCGCCGATCTGTTCTGTGACGACCATCAATCTGATGGTTTCCTTGGCCTCACGAACGGCCTCGTCGCGGGTTCGATTGGCGTTGTTCTGGTCGGGTACATCGGCCGGATTAGCGTTCTTGATCATCGTGAACGCCTTTTTGAATACCTCAAGAGCTCCGGCCAGATCAGCCTTGACCTTGCCAAAAGCTTCAAGCTTGGCCGTGATATCAGTATTCTTGACGTTCTTGTTGTAAGTATCCACACCCCGGTTGCGAAGGGCAGAACCACGATTAAGCAGCATCACAGGGGCGGTGCCGATAAATTCAGGATCAACTTCGTAACCCTCGGTGTATTTGATGATGGCCGTATCGTAATCCTTAGCCTCAAATGCAGCGGCTCCCTCTTTGATCACGCGATTGACGACCTCATTGGTCTTTTCGGCCTTTGCGTTCTTTGATTCGATTTCCTTTTTCTTCGCTTCGTACTCAGCCTGAGCCTTTTTCTGTTCGGGCGTCAGTTCGCTGCTGGATTCACTATTGCCGGCGGACTTGCCGCTCGAGGCAACAGCCTTTCTAACCTCGTCTTCGGTCCAACGCTTTCCATCGCCCGGCTTGAGCGTTATGAGCAATTTCTCCTGGCCGGCCTTTACGTTGGTCAAGAAGCTCGGCGAGCAGTTAGGAGCGCTTACTGACAAAACATAGATACCGCCCGGCTGAAAACCGGCAAAGCTGAATGCACCGTTCTTACCGGTCTT
Source organism: Pyrinomonadaceae bacterium (assembly GCA_019694345.1). Classification (GTDB taxonomy): domain Bacteria; phylum Acidobacteriota; class Blastocatellia; order Pyrinomonadales; family Pyrinomonadaceae; genus OLB17. Next base: position 5,508 of record JAIBCA010000040.1, read on the forward strand.
GCCGGAAGGAAATCCCGACTTTACATCCGTACGGAACACCTCGACAAGTGCTCCGCTGACCGGCGTTCTGGTACCGTCGTCCTTGAGTAATTCAACCGATCCGGAAGTAACGACGGTCTGAGCAACCGTCGAGATCGCTCCTGAGATCAAAAGTGCAGCAGTTAGAAAAAATATTGAATAAGCTTTGCGATCCATGGAAATCCTCCAAAGTGATTACGACCGCCAACCCGGGCGCGCTCATTTGATGCCGGACTCAAAAAAAGAGTTCGTTAATAACACATATTCTAACCCACTTTTGAGCAATAATCGAAGCAAAGCAGGACCCGGGCCGTCAATTTCGGCCGGATCAACCGCGAATGAAAATCGATCGGCCGTGTGATATCGTTAACGTTCGGATACAGTGTTCGGCCGCCTGCCGGACAGCAGTTATGACCAATAGGATATACAACTTTAGCGCAGGGCCGGCTATAATGCCGACGCCGGTACTTGAGCGAGCTCAACGGGAGCTGCTCTCCGTCGATGGCTGCGGGATGAGCGTGATGGAGATCAGCCACCGCTCAAAGCGGTTCGAGGCGATCCTCGACAGAGCCGAAAACGGCATTCGCGACTTGCTTTCGGTTCCGGACAATTACCGCATCTTGTTCTTACAAGGCGGTGCTACGATGCAGTTTTCGATGGTGCCAATAAACTTCCTCCGCGAGGGTACGACCGCCGATTATGTGATAACAGGTGCATGGGGCGAAAAAGCTCTGGTCGAGGCCAGAAAGGCAGGTACTGTTAACGTTGTATATTCGTCTGCCAATAGCGGTTATCGTAGCGTCCCTGACCCAGACGAACTTTCGTTTACCCGCGACGCTGCGTATATCCATTACACCTCCAACGAGACCATTGAGGGGGTTGAGTTCAAATATGAGCTCGACGGGGGCGGGATCCCGGTTGTTTGCGACGCCTCGTCAAACATATTGTCGAAGCGATTTGAAATCGATCGGTACGCCTTGATCTACGCCGGTGCGCAAAAGAACATCGGCCCGAGCGGTGTCACAGTGGTGATGATTCGTGATGATATGCTCGAACGATGCCCCGGCGGACTTCATTCGCTCCTCGATTATCGAAAATTTGCCGAAAATTCCTCGATGCCGAACACGCCGAATACGTGGGGCATTTATCTCATCGGCCTTGTTTGTGAATGGATCAAGAGTAACGGAGGCGTTGGTGAGTTTGAGCGGCGAAATATCGAAAAGGCCGCGATCCTGTACAACGCGATCGACAGCAGCGACGGATTCTACTCGGGCCACGCGGATCGCGCCGTACGTTCCTTGATGAATGTTACGTTTCGCCTGCCGAATGAAAATCTCGATATCGAGTTTTGCGAACAAGCGGCCGCCATCGGTTTGGATGGCCTCCGCGGTCACCGCTCGCTCGGAGGCATAAGGGCATCGATCTACAATGCATTTCCGCGTGAGGGCGTGGAAGCCCTTGTCCAATTTATGCGGGACTTTGCCGAGAGAAAGGGCTGAAAGACTCGGCAATCGCATTAAAAAGAAGATCTTCTTCGTCATTTGCGACAGTTCGCAGGTCTATCAGGACAAGGTTGTTCTCGATTCGCGATATGACCGGCGGCGTTGCCCGGCGAAGAGCCGATTCGATGCGGTCGGCCGACAGTTCAGCATGGCTTATTGCGATCAGTGAGGTTGGTGGGTGGATATCCGGTGCTGATCCGCCGCCGATGACAGAATTGCCGTCACAGACTGAGGCGGATATGCCCATATTGAGCTTTTTGATGCGCCCTGCAAATCTTACCGCTCTTTCCACTATCTCCTCACGGGAACAATTGATCATCTGCAGGACTGGTATCTCACGTTCTGCGTTGCCGGCCGTATACGACTCGAGCGTAGCGCCCAGAGCGGCGTAAATGAGCTTGTCGACCCGCAAAACTCGGTACATCGGATGCTTCCGGATCTTGTCAATAAGATCGCGTCGGCCGGCGATGATCCCCGATTGTGGCCCTCCCAGCAATTTGTCTCCGCTAAAAGCCACCAGGTCGGCGCCATCCGACAATGATTCCGACGGTACCGGTTCATCACCCAAGCCGAGCAATGCTCCCGAGCCAATGTCCTCGAAGAGCACAACGTTCTTTCGCCGGGCCAGATCGGCCATAGCCCGGATCGATGGGGATGCGGTAAATCCGACGATCCGATAGTTCGATGGATGCACACGCAGGATCATTCGGGTGTTTTCACCGCAGGCATGTTCATAGTCCGTGATCTTTGTCCGGTTTGTGGTTCCAACCTCGCGCAGTTGCGCACCGGTCGCCTTGAGGACGTCCGGGACGCGGAAATCTCCACCGATCTCGACGAGTTCGCCGCGGGATATTATTACCTCGCCGTCGCTCGCCAACACGGTCAGAACGAGAAATGCGGCTGCGGCACAGTTGTTGACCACGATGGCGGCCTCAGTTCCGCATACATCGGCGATCAGGTCTTCGACATATGTTCCTCGGTGTCCGCGTCCGCCGGCCTCCAGGTCGTACTCGACAGTGCAGTAACCCGACGATTCCACTATAGCCCTGCGGGCACTTTCAGACAACGGCGCCCGTCCGAGATTAGTGTGGATCACTACTCCGGTCGCGTTGATCACGCGCCTTAGTCGTTCCTGTCGAGTGCGGAGCCACATCTTAACGGCGCGGTCCTCAGCCAGTCGGGCAAGATCCTGATCGGTCACGCTTCCGGCTATTACTTCGCTACGCAGGGAATCAACCGAGAGCCTCGCAAACTCAGTGACACGAGCGAGGCCGGCCTCAGCCATGTCAGAGTGTGTCATAAGCTGGCGAACCAATTCATCGATGGACGGCAGGCCGCGCAAAATGTTCTGAACCGTGAGTTGTTCTGTGGACATAGCGGCATTTTAACTCACAGACACACAATTGCGGAATATGACGTCTCTTGGCAATATATTTTAATTAGAGGCCTCTCCCGCCTGCCACGGCCCGACATTTAACATATGGCAATGATAGGAAACAAGCTTTACCGCGGGGTACAGTCTAAGAAGGAAGAAGCTATCGAGATCGATATGTCGCTGAAGCGGCTTGAGGATGACATCCGGAAGCTGAAGATCGATTTTGACATCTACTTCAACGGTGCGACCAAGCGGCCGCCATTTGAATCGAGGGCTCGGCTTGAAGCACAGATCAAGCGAATGGCGGATGACCGTAACTTAACGTTTGCTCAGAGGTACTATTTCAATACACTTGTTTCGCGGTTTACGTCCTATCGTGAATTATGGCGTCGATGTCTGAAAGCAAAAGGCGAAGAGCTTTTGTGATCCTCAGGAGCTGAAAAAAGCAAAAGGCGGGCCGAGTTCGGGCCCGCCTTTTCAGTTTGCTGGTTGGTCGACCCTTACATTACGGTCGCCACGTTCTCCGCCTGCGGTCCCTTAGGCCCGTTGGTCACTTCAAATTCGACCTCCTGACCCTGGATCAAGGTCTTGTAACCATCACCAGATATCGCGCTGTAATGCACGAAAATATCCTGTTCACCGGGCTGCTCGATGAACCCATATCCCTTGGCGTTGTTAAACCACTTGACCTTGCCGATTGCTTTTGACATCTCTTCTTAAATCCTCCGAAAAATTAAAAAACAAAATTCAATGCCGTGCGTTGTTGCCAATCGCCGCGGACATAAATTCCACGAAAATCTCACTTTGATCACGACCGCGCTTCTAACCACGCGACCGCGACATTACCCGAAAAAGAAACAACTATCTCGGGACAAAGTAATCTTAAACTGCAAGATCCTTGGGAATATTTTGAGCGAGTTTTTCGTTTGACGAACGCCAATTTAACGAAATCACCTTGGCGTGTCAAGAGGTTTTCCTTCAAAAATCCTAAAAACCGCGAAAATTGACATAAATATCGGCATAAACGATGATACAGCGTGTACAGGAACCATATTTATGGCATCAGAATACGGCATCGATCCACCGCTCTCATACAACAAATACCTCAAGGTCCGCGAACTGCTTAGTCTGCAGGAAACGCTCTCGGAACCCACAAGCCACGACGAACTGCTCTTCATCGTGATCCACCAGACCTATGAGTTGTGGTTCAAGCAGATCCTTCACGAAGTTGACGCGACCGTCAATTGGCTCGGCGAGGGTAGGGCGTTCCGCGTGAACCACAGCCTGCGTGCCGTGACGGCCATTGAGAAGGTGATGGTCGGCCAGATACATGTGCTCGAGTCAATGGCTCAGATCGGATTTCTCGAGTTTCGCGATAAGCTTAACC
>JAIBCA010000122.1 GCA_019694345.1 Pyrinomonadaceae bacterium
GCCATCGCCTGTTCGGCACGATATTCCTGAACAAAGCCGATGACGGCATTTAGGACCACGATGACGAGAATTATCGCCGTGTCGGTCAGGTCGCCCATCCAGCCCGAGATCATCGCCGCGGCGGCCAGTATTACGATCATCAGATCGCGGAATTGATCCAGAAAGATCACCCACGGTGATGCAGGGGGTTTTTCTACCAGTTCGTTAGGGCCGAACTTTAGTTTTCTTTCAGAGGCTTCGGTCCCGGTCAGGCCATCGGGCGTAGTAGTAAGTCCCGACAAAACGTCAGCAATGGGTTTGCTATATGCGTCCACTCCACACACCGTTGAATGATCCTCAAACGGAAGAAATGTGAAATATCAGTGTATCTCGAATTTGTCTGAAATAGCTGTGCGATTTGTCACAATCGATAACCGGTGCTTTCGGCGGCACGCACGCAGCGGCAAATTTGACAAAGATAGCGTTTTTTACTGATTATCATTGTTTGATCGCGAGCATCGGGGGCAAACTGTTATTTGGCGATCAAGATCAATTTAATATTCAGACCGATCCTGTTTCGGCCGTATCAAAATAATGTCAAAGATCTACTATACCCTGACCGACGAAGCGCCGATGTTGGCGACACATTCATTCTTGCCGATCGTAAAAGCGTTTACACGAGCCGCAAATATCGAGATCGAAGTTCCCGACATTTCGCTTGCGGGACGAATTTTGGCAAATTTTCCGGAGTATTTGACCGACGATCAAAGAACGCCCGACGCACTGTCGGCTTTGGGCGAATTGGCCACAAGGCCTGAGGCCAACATAATAAAATTGCCGAATGTTTCGGCATCGGTTCCACAGTTGGAGGAGGCGATCGCTGAGCTTCAGTCACAGGGATATGCCTTGCCGAATTATCCGGCCGAACCTAAAACGGACGAAGAGATCGCCATCAACAAGAAATATGCCAAGGCACTGGGCAGCGCGGTCAACCCCGTTTTGCGAGAGGGAAACTCTGACCGGCGTGCCCCAAAGGCCGTAAAGAACTATGCCAAAGCCAACCCGCACCGAATGGGCGTTTGGGCAGCGGACTCCAAAACATCTGTCGCACATATGACGTCGGGCGATTTTTTCGGGACGGAAAACTCGACGACCGTGGAGAGTGAAGGTAAATTCAGGATCGTTTTTTATGCCGCTGACGGCGAAACAAAGGTATTGAAAGACTTCGCCCCGCTCAAGGCCGGCGAGGTGATCGACTCTTCGGTGATGAGCATTTCAGCATTGAGGTCATTCGTTGCCCGGGCAATGGCCGAGGCCAAAGAGAAAGATGTGCTCCTGTCAGCGCACCTCAAAGCTACGATGATGAAGATCTCTGATCCGATCATCTTTGGGGCGATCGTTGAGACCTATTTCAAAGACGTCTTTGCGAAATACAAGGACACTTTTGCATCGCTCGATATCAACCCGAACTTCGGCCTCGCAACATTGAATGAAAAGATCGCCGGGCACCCGCTCGAGGCCCAGATCAAGGCTGACATCGCCCAAACGATCGAAAATGGCCCCCGCATCGCGATGGTCAATTCCGATAAGGGCATCACAAATTTTCACGTCTCGTCCGATGTTATCGTTGACGCCTCGATGGCGGCACTGGTTCGCGGAGGCGGAAAAATGTGGAATGCCGACGGTGCCGAGGAAGACACGGTCTGCATCATTCCCGACCGCACTTACGCGGGATTTTACGACGCGATAATTCAGGATATGAAGCGAAACGGTGCGATCGACCCGAGGACCTTCGGTTCCGTCCCAAATGTCGGCCTGATGGCTCAAAAGGCCGAGGAATACGGTTCGCACGATAAGACATTTCAGATCTCGGGCGACGGGACCGTCAAGGTCGAAGACGAGAACGGAAATGTCCTGCTCGAACAAAATGTTTGTGATGGCGATATCTTCAGGGCATGCCAGACCAAAGATGCCCCGATCCAGGATTGGGTAAAACTGGCCGTTAACCGGGCCAGACTTTCAAACACACCGGCGATATTCTGGCTTGACCATGATCGGGCCCACGACGCACAGATCATCAAAAAGGTCGAAACATACCTTAAGGATCATGACCTTACCGGCCTCGATATCCGGATCATGGACGTCAAGGATGCGATGACCGAAACGCTGAGGCGTGCCCGCGAGGGTAATGACACCATCTCGGTCTCCGGTAACGTCCTGCGAGACTACTTGACCGACATGTTCCCGATCCTCGAACTTGGCACATCGGCGAAAATGCTCTCGATCGTCCCGCTGATGAACGGCGGTGGTTTGTTCGAGACCGGTGCCGGCGGCAGTGCCCCAAAACACATCGAGCAGTTTCTGCACGAAGGTTACCTGCGATGGGATTCGCTCGGCGAGTTTTTGGCCTTGCAGGCGAGTTTGGAGCACCTTTCACAAACCCAGGGCAACGCAAAGGCGCAGATCCTGGCAGACGCACTTGATGAAGCCAACGCGAAGTTTCTGGCTAATGATAAGTCACCGGCCCGCAAGGTCGGACAGATCGATAATCGCGGTTCGCATTACTATTTGGCGATGTACTGGGCCGAGTCATTGGCAGCCCAGGCCGCAGACGCCGAGATCGCCGCTAAGTTCGCACCCGTGGCCCGTGCGATGAAGGAGAACGAAGCAAAGATCAACGATGAACTGATCGGCGCTCAGGGGCGGCCGCAGAATGTCGGCGGCTACTATCATCCGAATACGGCAAAGGCTTACGCCGCGATGCGGCCATCCGCGACACTCAACGCGATCGTTGACGGTATCTAGGAGTTCATTTGGCGGGTCGGCAATGGCCATCGGCCGCGAACATTTTGCGGAAATGATGGCAATTTGGCCATTTAGTTGACATCTATTTGGCCGGCCGGGCATCAAATCTCTCTGATCGAAAGGCCGGCGAAAGCGGCATTATTGGAACTTATTTACGCCCGTTTCGTGAAAACCGTATTGTGAATAAACTGCCAGCAATATTTCTGTTCGTACTCGCCTTTGCGGCATCCGCATCGGCGCAGTTTCCGCAAATGCGGACCATCGAGGAGCGAACACAGCAAAAAACCGAGGAAGTGCGCCGCGTCGAGGAAGAGAAGCGTCGGCTCGAGGGCGACCCAAAGAGCTCCGCTCCGGTCATCAAACCGTCGGTGATGAACGTCGATGTCCAGTTGGTTTTGACCAAGCTGGAATACAAGGATTTCGCTGCCGCCAAGCCTTTCAACGTCACCCGCATCGCCGATGGCGATCCGCTCTGGCTTTACTTCAAATTCAACGGCAAACTCGGCAACTGGGTCCACACGATGCGCAACCCGGACGGCACCGAGCGTTACCTGCTTTTTGTCGAATTCGGCCCACAGGGCGACGTCACTGCCAAGAGCCACCAGTTGATCGAGTTTCGCAAGGACGATCTCAATATGACCGAGATGAAGATGAGCCTCGTTCCCGGCAAGGCCGGCAACAACAAGGCGCTTGAGATCTTTATCAAGAACATCGCCGCCTCGAAGCCAGGCCTTTGGAATAACGAGCTGCGTGTGTCGCGGAATGAGGGCTTTCCCCGCGGAGCCAATGACTATCTGGCCAAGATCGGCTTTGCCTGCGACTTTTCAAGGGGCATTTCGAAATACCCCGCAATGCTGCCGGCGTACAGGTCTATGGTTCTGCGTGATTCGCTCGACGAGCGCGTACTGCCGGTCGAGGGCAAGCTCGATGACACCCTTGCACGGGCGTCGCTCGCCGGAAAGTTGGCCGAGGCCGGGATCGTGCCGTCCAGAATGTATTTTGCAGGTGACAACTGGCTCGAATACAGCGATCAGCCGATCAGCGTCCGTCAGTACCGCAAGACGACCGGCGTGTTTTTGTATCAAAAGGACGGTACATGCTTCTACGGCACCGCCGATATCGTTCAGCCGTTCGACTCGATGAACAATGCCTTTGGCGACGCCTCGGTCACACTCGGCAAGCCCATTTTGATCGCTTGCCAGTGATCGCGATCATCCGGCGGCTGCATTTATCCTGGCCGCGAGCTCAATATCGAAGGGCGTGACGCCGCCGCGGTCATGCGTGGTGGTCAAAATCTCAGCGTAGCCCCAGCCAAAGGTGATGTCCGGATGATGATCGATCTCTTCGGCGATCTCGCCGATGCGGTTCACCATCACGAGTGCACCGGCAAAATTTTCAAACTCAAATCGCCGCTTCAGCGAGTTGCCGTCGACCCGCCAACCGTCCAGCGCCGAAAGCGCTGCAGTGACCTCCTCGGCCGATAGTAATTTTCGTTCCATCCTTTTCTCCGAACCCTTGATCTACGCTATAATTTACCTTTTTCGGACTTTATTCAAAGGTATATTTAAGATGCGATTTTGGTCAAGGATACTATTTTTTTCGGCGGTGGCCGCCGCGATCTCGTGCGGCGGGGCCAAGCCGCCCGCGACGCCGCTTGAGACCTTTAAGACGTACACCAAGGCGATCAAGCAGAAGGATACGACGACGATGAAGATCCTGCTTTCCGATGCGACCATCAAGATGCATGAGAAAGAGGCCAAGGCCCAGGGCGTAACGGTCGATGACATCGTCAAACGCGAGACGCTGTTCAGCGAGAACCAGAAGTCGGTCGAGTTTCGCAATGAGAACATCAACGGCGACAAAGCCACGCTGCAGGTCAAGAACGCATACGGAACTTGGGAAACGGTCCCGTTCGTCCGCGAGGACGGCGTCTGGAAGATCGACAAGGCCGGATATGCCGAGCAGTTGATGAAGGATGTCGAGGAAAACAACAAAAAGATCGACCAGATGATCAATAACGGCGGTGACGGCATCGATGATCTCGCACCGCAGCCCGTGACCCCGAAATAGGAGAGTTTTGTGTCAAAGATCAAACCGTTCAAGGCCCTCAGGCCGCGTGCCGACCTTGCGGCAAAAGTTTCGAGCGCACCGTACGACGTCGTTTACGAATCCGAGGTCCGCAATGAGGCGGCCCGAAATCCCCAGACCTTTCTGCGAGTGACGCGTCCGGACGGTGACTTTCCCGAGGGCGAGCAGCCCGATTCCGCGACGCTCTTTTTGCGGGCAAGGCATAATCTCGACTCGCTTATCAACCAGGGCGTTTATAGTGTCGATCCGGAGCCTGCGGTATATGTATATCGCCTGACGCTCGGCGGAAAGTCCCAGACCGGCCTCGTCGCCTGCTGCTCGATCGACGAGTATGAGAACGGGCTGATCAAAAAGCACGAAAAGGTCCGCCCCGATAAGGTCGAGGACCGCACCGAGCACATCCTGACCGTCGGCGCTCAGACAGGGCTGATCTTTCTTGCTTTTCGCGGGACCGACAAAACCGCCGGGCTCTTCGCGGCGGCGGTCAAGAACGATCCGCTCTATGATTTCGAGGGTGAGGACGGCGTGCGGCACACGGTCTGGCGCGTTACCGAAGCGGGGCCCTGGATCGACGCCTTTGCCGAGCTGCCCGAGCTTTACGTCGCTGACGGCCACCATCGTGCCGAGAGCGCGTTCCTGACACGTACCAAAATGCGCGAGCGTCACCCCGGCTTTACCGGCGACGAGCCGTTCAACTATGTATTCGCGGGCATTTTCCCGTCGGATGACCTCGCGATCATGGCTTACAACCGCGTCGTATCGGGCCTTAACGGCCTTAGCGAGGGTGAGTTTTTTGAACGGCTCGGCGAGAGTTTTATCGTCGCCCCTTGCGATCATAAAGCGCCGGCCGAACGTGGCGAGATCTGTATGTACATCGGCGGCCAATGGTACTCGCTGCGGTTCAATGTCCAGTTTGTCCGCGAGCCCGACGCGATCGAGCGGCTGGACGTCAGCATTTTGCAGAATTATGTACTCGAGCCGATACTCGGGATCATGGACGTCCGCACCGACGCGAGGATCGGCTTTGTCGGCGGCCGCCGCGGCACCGCCGAACTCGAACGCATGGTGGACGGCGGCGAGGCGACAGTCGCTTTCTCGATGTTTCCGACGACGATGGATGACCTCTTTGCCGTTTCGGACATGGGCGAGATCATGCCGCCGAAATCGACCTGGTTCGAGCCAAAATTGAAGGACGGCCTGCTCGTCCATATGATCTGATCTGTATGATCGAAACCAATCTAGCCGACCTGCGCAAGACATACTCGAAAATGGAGTTGACCGAACGGTCGGTCACGGCCGATCCGTTCGAGCAGTTCGGCAAATGGATGAATGAGGCCCTCGCTTCCGACCTGCCGGAACCGACGGCGATGACGCTCGCGACCGCCTCGGCCGAGGGCCGCCCGTCGTCGCGGGTCGTGCTGCTCAAGGGGTTTGACCACAACGGGTTTGTCTTTTACACCAATTACAAGAGCCGAAAGGGCCGCGATCTGGCCGAAAATCCTTTTGCCGCGATGCATTTCTTCTGGCCCGAGCTCGAGCGTCAGGTGGACATCTCCGGCCGGGTCGAAATGGCCTCTGCCGAAGAGTCCGACGCCTATTTTGCGTCGAGGCCCCTCGACAGCCGCATAGGAGCGTGGGCATCGCGCCAGAGCGAAAAGATCGCCTCGCGCAGCGTCCTGATCAAACGCGTGATGAAGGTCGTAGCAATGCATCCGACCGGCCACGTTCCGAGGCCGCCGCACTGGGGCGGATTCCGCCTGATACCTGACCGCATCGAATTTTGGCAGGGCCGCCCGAGCCGTTTGCACGACCGCATCTGTTACGAGCTCGCGGACGGCGTATGGCGGCACTCGCGTCTGTCGCCGTGACCGCAACCTTATGATCGAAACCGAACGCCTTATCATCAGCAAACTTACGCCCGACGATCTGACGTGGCTGGTCGAGATGCGCTCGCCCGACGCCGTCAACCGTTATCTCGGCGGCCCGACCATGCAAAATCTCGAGGCGTTGACCACGCGGCTGCAGTTTTACATCGACAGCTACGAGAAGCTCGGTTTCGGCTTCTGCAAGATGCAGCTCAAGAGCACGGGCGAGGCCATCGGCACCAGCGGGCTCGTGCCGCTTGACGACACCGGCGAGATCGAGGTCGGCTACAACCTTTCGGAGAGATACTGGCGGCAGGGCTATGGCTACGAATGTGCGATGGCGTGGCTCAAATACGGCTTTGAGGTCGCCGGGCTCGACCGCATCGTCGCGGTCGCCCACCCTGATAACAAAGGGTCTTGGCGAATTATGGAAAAGTGCGGTATGCGCTATGAAAAGTCCGGATTTCATTACAATATGGACGTTGTCTATTACGCGATCACCCGCGATGAATTTCTCGCACCAAAGCGCGACGATATCGTCGTCAAACTGATGTAAACGCGGTCGATGAAACCAAACCTACCAAAGCTGTTATTCGCCGTCGCGGCCACGCTCTACGTGCTCTGGATCGCCTATGACCCGATGCAGGGCAGCTTTTTGGATAATGTCGATCTGCCGATACACGAGACCGGTCATCTGCTGTTCCGTCCGTTCGGCGAGTTTATGATGGTCGCGGGCGGCTCGTTGTTTCAGGTCATTTTCCCGATCGTATTTGTCGGCTATTTTATCTGGCAGCGGAGCTTTTACTCGGCCGCGATCGTCACTCTGTGGGTTGGGCAGAGCATACTCAACGTCTGGGTGTATGCCTCGGACGCGGTCGTAATGCAGCTGGTACTGACGAGCGGTTTTACCGGCAGCGAGGGCAGCTTTCACGACTGGAATTATATGCTCACGCATTTCGGCCTGCTCGACTCGACAAAGGGTGTGGCCAAGATCATACGCTTTGCCGGCACGGTCACGATCATTGCCGCCGGGGCCATGGCGATCTACTTTTCGCTGCAGCCGGCCGAGCCGGCGATCGACGAAGAACTATGAAAGTTACACTCATTACCGGAGCGTCAAGCGGTATCGGTGAGACATTTGCAAGACGGCTCGCCGCCGAAGGCCACGACCTGGTGCTCGTCGCCCGCTCGGAAAAGGCGCTTCACGAACTGTGTGACGAGCTGATGCTTAAGCACAAGATCACGGCCCATTACGTCGTGCTCGACCTCGGCACGCCGGGATCGGACGCCGAGCTGTGGGCCGAGACCGAAAAGCACGGCTTTGAGGTAGATTGGCTGATCAACAATGCCGGGTTCGGCTCGGTCGGCGATTTTGCCGTGCTCGACGGCGAACGTGAACTCGCGATGATCGATCTCAATGTCCGTTCGCTCGTTGCCCTGACCCACCGCTACCTCGGCCCGATGCGCGATCGCGGGCGGGGCACGATCATCAACGTCTCGTCGGCGGCCGGATTCCAGCCGATACCGTTCATGGCGACCTACGCGGCGACCAAGGCCTTCGTCTCGTCATTCTCCGAGGCGATCGCCGAAGAAAATCGGCCGCTCGGCATACGCATCCTCGCCCTCTGTCCGGGCTCGACCAAGACCAACTTCTTTGCCGCCTCAAATATCGACCGCCCGATCGAGGTCAAGGGCCAGCAGACCGCCGAGGACGTGGTCGAAACGGCCCTCAAGGCTCTAAAGGGCAGCCGGGCAAAGGTCGTTTCCGGCCTTGCCAACAAGGTCGGGGCATTTCTCGGCGGCCACGCGCCGCACGTTTTGTCGTCGAGGGCGATGGCCAGGGCCCTCAGGCCAAAGTATCAGGGAAACAAATGAGATTTACCGTTCTCGGCAGCGGCTCGACCGGCAACGCCGTACTCATCTCCAGCGAAAATACCAACGTCCTTGTCGACGCCGGTATGAGCGCGCGCGAGATATTGCGGCGTCTCGGTGAGGTCGGCATCCCACACGACCGCCTTGACGGCATACTGATCACGCACGAGCACGGCGACCACGCCGGCGGCCTGCGGGTGCTCATGGCATCGGTCGATTGCCCCGTCTTTATCTCGAGGCCGACCGAAGACTCGTACTACGACACGCGTGCCGGCGGCCAAAACGGCGACAGCGAATCCTCAAAACGCCGTGCCGCACTAAAAGACAGGACCGTCGAGATCGAATCGACCCGTGAATTTCGCATCGGCGACATCGATTTCGAACCCTTCAGCGTGCCGCACGACGCGGCCGACAATTTCGGCTTTGCCGCAAAAAAGGACGGCGTCAAGGTGGCAACGCTGATGGATTTTGGCCACATGACCGACCTGATCAAGGAAAAACTTGCGGGCTGTGACGCCATTGTCGTCGAGTCGAACCACAGCCGCGATATGCTCCGCGCCTGCTCAGTTTACACCTGGGACCTCAAACAGCGGATCATGTCCCGCACCGGACATCTCTCTAACGAAGACCTCAGCGATTGGCTGCAGAACGATTTTGACGGCACCGCCCGCCACGTCGTCCTCGCTCACCTCTCGCAGCGAGCCAACGAACCGCACCTCGCCCGACTTATGGCCGAAACCGCCCTGCAAATGCGCTCACCGCTCTTTCGGGCCGAAACTAAAATAACCATCTCACACCACAAACAACCGACCGAGTGGATCGGTTTCTAACCGTTTTCCGCACCTCCGCGGCCCACACGCCACCGGCGTTCCAAAGCGTCATCCCGCGACGCCGCTCAAAGACTTACCGACACCCTCGCCGTCCTGCCGAAGTAGGCGGCCCCGTGCTCCGGCCGCCTTTGTTTGCGACCGCTCGATCTTCCCGTCCATTCTCGATTCACGATTCCCGATCGACGATTTACGATTCGCTATCCCCCAGCCTTTCGCCGAGCGGTGAAGCTATGCTTCACCGGGAGACGACCTTGAATTCTGGGAGGCTTTGCCTCAAATGAT
>JAIBCA010000019.1 GCA_019694345.1 Pyrinomonadaceae bacterium
TAAGTGATCTCCATCTGCTGGTATGACACGCCCGTTCCGCACGACCGGTCTTTGCGGCAACCGGCGATGTACAGAACATTTCCCTGGATATCGAGTTCGATGTCCTCGGGTGAAACGCCGGCGAGTTCGACCTTGACCAGCCAGCCTTCCGGCGTTTGAAAGACATCGGCGGCGGGGTACCAGAGACGTCCGGACTGAACGTTCTTGGACGTGCCGAGAAATTGAAAATTGCGATTGATAGATCTTGCCATTGATGCTGATTGCAAAGCGATCCGCAACGGATCCGTTTACCGCTTTCCCCAAAAGCTGCTGCCGCTCGAGATCTCTTCGAGAGCCTCGGCGATCTCAAGTTCGTCCTCGGTCTCGAGAGCGATGTCGGCCATCGAGATGATACCTGCGAGCCCGCCTTCATCATCGACGACCGGAATACGCCGAACCTGTCGATCGCCCATAAGGCGGATGGCCGTGAAAACAAAATCGTCAGGTGTGACGGTGGAAAGGTCGCCGGACATTACCTTGCTGATCGGCGATGCCGGTTCGACGCCTTCGGCGATCGAACGGACGACTATGTCGCGATCGGTGACGATACCAACGAGTTTGCCGTGATCCAGTATCGGTACAGCTCCCATGTCGCCGTCGCGCATAAGTTCGGCGACCTGCCTGATCGTGTCGGTCGGCGAAGCGGTCCTGACGCTCTTGGTCATGATCTCACGGCACTTCATTCGCGATTTTGCGGGGCTGCCAGAATCGGTCATATTGTGGAACTCCTGATAGACCTATTTTGTGCGACTAACGGCAATAAAGCAAGGAAATATGGCAGTAGAGCGGCGAGATGCCGGTGACCGGGCAACGGGTATCAGAATGGACCGAATTTATTCGACCGATCGTCCGCCGACAACCGGATCAGCCTTTCTTTTCGGTAAAGTCGATCATCCGCTGCAGAGCGATGTTGGCAAAATGTTTGGTCTCGTCATCGACGACGATTTCGTTGACGATCTGTCCATCGACAAGATTTTCCATTGCCCACGCCAGATTTTGCGGAGCGATGCGATACATGGTCGCGCACATGCAGAGGTCGGGGGCGAGCAGCCGGATCTCCTTGTCAGGAAATCGCTCTTGCAGGCGATTGACCAGATTGACCTCGGTCCCGATCGCCCATTTCGAGCCACTCGGACTGCCTTCAACGGTCTTGATTATGAACGACGTCGATCCGTCGAGGTCGGCGAGGTCAACGACCTCCTTTGGGCACTCGGGGTGAACGATCACCTTCATTCCCGGATGCTCTTCGCGGATCTTATCGACATGCCATGACTTGAACCGCCCGTGGACCGAACAATGGCCTCGCCATAGGATCAGTTTGGCGTCGTGGAGTTGCTCTTCGGTGTTCCCGCCGAGTTCTTCGTGCGGGTTCCAAAGAACCATTTTGTCGAGCGGAATTCCGAACTTTGAACCGGTGTTGCGCCCGAGGTGCTGATCCGGAAAAAAGAACATCTTGTCGAATTCTTTCAAATAGACGTCAAACAGCGGGATCGCGTTTGACGACGTACAGACCACGCCGTCATTTCGCCCGCAGAATGCCTTGATCGCCGCCGACGAGTTCATATAGGTGATCGGGGCCACCTTGTCTTTTAGTACACCGATCTCCCGCAGCTGCTGCCAGGCGTCCTCGACCTGATCGATCGTCGCCATATCGGCCATCGAGCAGCCGGCACCAAGGTCCGGTAAGATGACGCGTTGATGATCTTTGCCAAGGATGTCGGCCGACTCGGCCATAAAATGTACGCCGCAGAAAACGATGTAGTCAGCGGCGGTATTCGACGCCATCACCGAAAGCTGATAGCTATCGCCCGTAAGGTCGGCATGGCGGATGACGTCGTCACGTTGATAATGATGGCCTAGAATGACGACGCGGCTGCCGAGTTCCTGACGAGCCAACTCGATCCTTTCATGCATCTCCGCATCGGGCATTACAAGGTAATCTTCGATTGTCTGCGCTTTTTCGAGTACGGCTGGCATCATTTTCTCCAAAAAAAATGATGTCATTTCAGAGGTAGTTAGGCAAGCGGGAACGCCAGATCCCGCTTACTTCACTGAGCCAAAAATTCCATATCGACAAGTCCCTCGTTCAGATTAATAACCTGAGGGACAAAAGAAAATCGTTTCGACGCGACCGAAACCACATAGGTCAGTCCTGATGGGACATCTTCGAAACGAAAGTAGCCAAATGCTCCTGTACGAGCGGTCAAAGTGTTGCCGGACGGTCCGGCCATCGTCACGACGGCATTCTGCACTCCGCGCCGATCGCTTGTCGAAACTCGGCCAGTGACGGCAACGCCAGCCGCGGTCGGAGCGAGCGGCATCGTATAACCCGCCGCGGCGTAGCGGTCTCGCATAGCAACACGCTCCAGTGTCGTATAACCAAGAGTAGCCGACGCCGTATAGACAGCATTGGCGGCATCGCTTTGGTTCGTAGTAGAGTTCGTCAGGCCGAGACCGCTCCAGAAAGCTTTGTCCGCTTTCAAAGCACCAATGTCGTCCCAGATCTTCATATTTGCCGTCGCCCATATCTGGCCATCGGTATGGATAGCTCCCGTCAAACCGGCGGGATACACGGCAGAATAGTTGAGTACGCGACCGCCCCAAAAAGGGTTATGCCCATCCCAATTGAAGGTCCAATTATAAGCTGCATTTCCCGTTGGCCAATAACCCTTTGCCCGACTATAAGACCCGGCCCAATAGTCGCCTGTGCCTTCGCTCAGGCCGTTGACTTGCGAAAGCCCTCCGGCGGTGACCCAATCATGGATACCGTGTCCGAGCTCGTGGATGATCACATCGGCATCCTCTGCATCGTCAACACCGCCCTCGCCAAACGCTAACTGGCCCGAACCCGACACGTAGTGCGAATTGTCGGCTCCGCTCAACCCCGACGGATCGACCCGAACCCCGCCCGCATACTGATAAGGCATGATGCTCAGACCGAGAGTCGTATTGAGGTATCGCATCGACGCGTCAATGTGGTAATAGCAATTGACCGCCTCAAAAGCGTCGGCATTACGGTCAAAATTGAATGTCGAACTCGCCTGTGTAAATAGCCCCTTATTCGGAGCTTCAAAATCTCTGATCTCTGCATATGGCCCGGTCAGCGAATATGTACCGGCACTAAGTGTAATGTCGTTGAGCGTCCGGTTTTTGAGCTGCGCCGTCAGCACTGCCGTGTTTGCGTCGCTCCCGTCAACGTATGAACCACCGTAAGTAGCCAAAGCAGTTGTCAGAGGATCGGGATCGAATACATTCCCCGTGCCGGTAGCCAAGACGGAAAACGGTCTTGGTGCACTCTTTTGCAGACTTTTTTCCCGCTTGCCGTGATCGTAATAGGCGATATCTTCGACCTTGATCAATGCGCCGGATTTCGCATCAACGAACGCTTCCCAATCACCAACCGGCGAGTCCGAAGCGAAATTAACCCGATAAACGAGATAGTCCTGTCCGCCGTTCCTTAGCACCATCAATTCGGTCTTAGCGCTGTCTGCGTCAATTCGAGCGCCGAGGTGATCTGCCAATCCCGCTCGCGCGAGTTCGGCTGAGATCGATGGATCTGTATTTTCAAGCTCGATCCCATATTGGTAACCATTCATGACGAGATCCACGACATTGGCCTTGTTGATGTGTATCGTGATCTCGGCATTCTTATTTACCGGCAGCCCTTTCCACATCTGCCGAAGCCGCACGACCGTACCTGCGTCGCCGGATCGAACGAAGTGCAAACGAAGGCCGGCGATCTCCGCCGGCGACAAGCCAAAGAGCAATTGATTCGCTAAAAGATACTGCCTCGCCTGCGTCTCGGGATCTCCCGATCTCGCAAGAAATGTCTCCTGGAATATCGCGATCGGTCGCCCGGAATTGACCGACCATCTGGAGTTCCCGCGCATAAATGAGATGTCCTGATCATCCGCTAATTTGACTTCGTAAATTTCAGATGGTTTCGGTTTGTGGTCTCCGAGAGTCGTGGGCCGCTTTTGAGCGGCGGCTCGATCAACGAAATACCAAAACCCGAAAATGCCGGATACTATGAGAGCCAGTGTTGAGATCGTGTGAATATGAATGAGCGCGGTTCGTTTGATCTTTTCCATGTCTATTTGCAAAAGTACGTTCCTGGAATTTGGCCTATTCGACTGTTATACGGCAAATCACGGAGTACTACAATTTTTGTTCGTTACAAAATTTAGAACCGAAAACGACACGCCTGAGCAATTCGCCGCTGTGTCGAATCGTGTCCAGATCTCCAGGATATCCTGGCCATAGCAACCGACATACTTACGCGCAGCCGAATGATCTTTCGAACAGCAGCACAGCACAATATGAGAATGTCGCGATAATGTCGGCGGCAAGAATAGTAATTACCCATGCTGAGACGATACGACCCGCGATGCTGCAAAAAAAAATGATGACGATCAAACTGACCGCCATCTTTTTCGGGATAGTCGCGATGTGTATTATTGTTTCCGGCTATTTGTTCAATCGGATCTTGTGAGGATCTATTTGACCCCCAAAAGTTTTTCGATTATCAAAATGACGCCGTAGGAAAGAGCCGAGATAAATCCGGCAGCAGGGATCGTCAGCACCCAAGCCCAAACGATGCGGCCCGCGACGCCCCATTTTACTGCGGAAAATCGTTTCGCAGATCCGACGCCGACGATCGAACCGGTGATCGTATGCGTTGTCGAAACCGGAATGCCGGCGGCAGTGGCTCCGAATAGTGTCAGAGCTCCGGCGGTCTCGGCGCAAAATCCGCCAACGGGCTGAAGCTTGACGATCTTGGTTCCCATCGTTTTGACGATACGCCAACCGCCCGAAAGTGTCCCGAGACCGATCGCGGCGTGCGCTGACAGAACGACCCACAACGGAATTTCAGGCAGCTTGCCGGCCGACGTCATTTGCAGAAAGCCGCCCGCAACGAGAACGATGGTGATGATACCCATAGTTTTCTGAGCGTCGTTACCGCCATGCCCGAGCGAGTATGCCGCCGCCGAAAACAGCTGCCCAACACGAAAGCCCCGATCCACCTTGTGCAGCGAAAAGCGGTGAAAGATCCAGTAAACCGCAAGCATCATCAAAAAGCCGAGAGTCATACCGATCAGCGGTGACAGAACGATGAAACTGAGGGTCTTGATCCAGCCTTCGGCCTTGAGGACGGTCTCAACGCTGTTGAAGCCAAAATAATAGATGTACGACGAAATAGCTCCGCCCGCGTAGGCTCCGACCAGGGCGTGCGAACTGGAGGTCGGCAGCCCGAGCCACCAAGTGATCAGATTCCAGATCGTCGCGCCGAGCACGGCCGCCAGCAATACGTAGAGCTGATCGGCTTGGGGGATGACAGCGATATTTACCATATCGCCGCCGATGGTCTTTGCGACCGCGGTGCCGAATACCAAAAAGGCAATGAAATTGAAAAATGCCGCCCAGGCAACCGCCACGCCCGGTGAAAGAACTCGCGTAGCGACGACCGTGGCGATCGAGTTTGCCGCATCATGAAACCCGTTCACATAGTCGAATATGAGGGCGACGGCGATGATCAGGATAACTAATCCCAGGGAAACTGATTGTGCGTCCATATTCGCCTTTAGTTATGTTTAAGAACGATGCTTTCAATAATGTTTCCGACGCTTTCGCAGCGGTCGGTGCCATTTTCAAGGATCTCGTAGAGTTCTTTCCACTTAATGATCTTTACGGCATCCGAGTTTTTGAACAGGGCCGCCATCGCGCGGAAATAGACCTCGTCGGCATCGTTTTCGAGTCGCTGGATATCGAGCAGATTTTGCTCCATACCTTTGGCGGTCTTGAGGTGCGAAACGGCCCCGTGGATCTCAGTCGCCTGTTTTTGAAGAACAACGGCCAATTCGACGGCGAACGGGTCTGATTCGTGAATGTTGTACATGACGACCGCACGGGCCGCGGCGTCAATGTAATCGCATACGTCGTCAAGCGCGACCGAGAGTGTGTAAATGTCCTCGCGGTCAAATGGTGTGATAAATGATTTGTTGAGCTTTGTCGTGATGCTGTGAGTTATCTCATCGCACTCGTGCTCCACACTCTTTATCTTCTTCGAAAGGCCGTCAAAATTCTCATCCGAACCTTGCATCAGTTCGACCAACAGATCCGCAGCTTCCTGGATCTTGGCAGTCATGTTTGAAAACAACGTGAAATAGTGATCTTCTTTCGGCAAAAAGCTAAAAGCCATCTTATTTGATCTCCAGTATCGTTAAACTTTTAAAGCGAGAAACTAAATATATTCGAACAGAAAACTTATGTCTAACGAGCCCTATCTTGCCGAGCCATGTTTTATGAACACTGCCTCGGTCAGGTAAACATTGAGTTCGCAGATATCCTTAACATAATCGCCGATGCGCTCAATGTTCTTGGCAACGAACAGTAGCCTGGCGGCGCCGTTGGCCGCCGACGGACTCTTGATCATTGTCTCGATCAATCCGTCAAAAACACGTCCGTAACAACGGTCGAGCTCACGGTCGCGGCCGATGATCTCGCGCGATGCGCCCGCGTCTTCGGACGTAAAGGCGTTCAGAGCCTCGCTCAGCATGCCGCCGGCAATATCGGCCATCAGCGAAAAATCTATATAACTGTCGATCTGGGGCTCGTTATTGAGCACGATCGCGGCCTCGGCGATGCTTGATGCGTGGTCAGCGATCCGCTCAAGTATCGGCGTGATCTTCGCGACCGATACCACAAATCTCAGATCGTGTTCGGCCATTTGCCGCGTCGCGAGTATCTCGACCGCCAATTGGTCGATCTCGAGTTCCATCCGGTCGATCAGTTTATCATCCTCGCAAACGCTCCGGGCGAGGTCAGAGTCCCGCTCTTTCAACGAGCGCATTGCCCGATGCACGGCGTCCTCGGTCTTGCCGCCGAGCAGCAAAACCTTGTCGCGAAGCGCGTTGAGTTGGGTTGTGATCTCAGTGATCGTCATCGAAACCGGGTAACAAAAATTGTGCGGCGTAAATCCCGCCGGGCCGGCTTCCTGCAAGTTCATCCTTTCACCCATAAACTACTCGCACGATTATAGTTCAGCTCGGTCGGCCACTGGGTTACATTATACGTAACATTTCGCCGTGAGACAGGTTCGGGATCAGTTCTGTAACATATCGTTAACATTGACGTAATATTTTGCCGCGGCAAATCACCGGCAAACGCGGACTACGGGCGACCTCATCGAAACCGAACGATCGACAGATGACGATATCTGTTAAGATAGTTCGAAAGACCCCAAAACCGATTTCCGCCGGAGAAGATGATGAAGAAAGTTCTGATACACCGAAAACTGACCGTTGCGTCCCTGATGTTTGCGATCCTGATCGTTCCGATCACCGCGATCTCGCAAACACAGGTCACAATGCCGAAAAATAAATACAAGGTTCAGGATGACGTCAAGATCGGCTCGCAAGCCGCGACTGAGGTCGAAAAGCAGTTTCCGATCCTGAATGACGCCGACGCGACGCGGTACATCGAACGCGTTGGCGCACGGCTCGTTTCAGCGATCCCGCCTCAATTCAGGCAGACGACGTTCGATTATCGATTCAAACTGGTAAACGCGAGCGACATCAATGCTTTTGCGTTGCCGGGCGGGCCGATGTACGTCAATCGCGGCATGATCGAGGCAGCCCGGAACGAAGGCGAAATGGCCGGCGTGATGGCGCACGAGATATCGCACGTGGCTCTTCGTCACGCGACGGCCCAGCAGACCAAACAGGGAAGCCTGGGCAACCAGATCGGGATGATCGGAATGATCCTGGGCGGAGCGATCCTCGCCGGTGAGGCCGGAGCTCAACTCGGCATGCTCGGAGCCGCTGCGTGGATGACAAAGTTCAGCCGCGAATACGAGACCCAGGCCGACGTGCTCGGGGCCAGAATAATGGCGGATGCGGGATATGATCCGCGCGATCTCGCAAATATGTTCAAGACGATCGCCGCGCAAGGCGGCGGGAGCGGTCCCGAATGGTTGAGCAGCCATCCCGATCCCGGTAACCGATTTGAAAAGATCAATAAAGAAGCCGCGTTCCTGAATGTTTCGCCGAATCCGATCAAGCTGACCCGAGACTTCGAACGGACCCAGGCCCGGCTCAAGGCGATGCCGAAAGCCAGGACGATGGCCGAGATCCAAAAACAGGCCGAAGCGACCAATAACCCGACCGCGAACGGAAAATACTCGGCGAACGTCCCGTATCCCTCGACGCGGGTGCGGACATACTCCGGCGGAAACTGGCTGCGGATGAGTGTGCCTTCAAATTGGCGTGAGTTTCCGTCAGACAGCTCTGTTCAGTTTGCACCGGACGGAGCGTTCGGAGCACAGGGCATCACGCACGGAGCAATGATCGGTGTGAGCAAGAGCCAGAACGCGAATCTGAGCAACAGCACACAGGAGTACGTCAACGGCATTTTGCAAGCCAACGATTATCTGCGGCAACGTGGTAACTACGATCGTACATACGTGGCCGGGCGGCAGGGATATTCGACGGTGCTTTCAGGCCGTTCGCCGGTGACCAACCGGATCGAGGTCGTCACGGTGTACACAACTCAGCTGAATAGCGGCGATCTGTTTTACGTGATAACGGTCGCACCTGAGGGCGAAGCGTCGAGTTATTCGTCGGCATTTCGCAGTATGCTGGGTTCGATCCGTCTGAGCGAATAGGGCTTACACGGCAATGGGAGGCGGCCGGGCGGTGATCAGATCTGCTCGGCCGCTTTTGCATTGACAGGCTTGACCGTCGTTAACATCAGCGCGGCGATGACGGAAATGACCGAGCTTAAGATAAATGCAGCCGGGGCGCCGAGTTGGTTCCAGATCAAGCCGAACAAGAGCGATGCCGGAAAGACGGCGATCCCGAACGCGAGATTATACAGCCCGAAAGCCGTTCCACGTTTCTCTTCACCCACCATATCGGCAACCATCGCCTTTTCGACACCCTCGGTAAAACCAAAATACATGCCGTAAATGATGAACAGAGCCCAAGCGTGCCACGGAGCGCTTGCAAAGGCGAAGCCGAGGTAAACGAGAGCATAGACCATCCAGCCGGCAAATATCAGTTTCTTGCGGCCGATGCGGTCCGAAAGGTCACCGCCGATCAGCGAAAATCCGACCTTGCTGAAGTGCAGTGCCATCCACACCAGCGGCAACACGGCGGGCGAGATCCCGGCTTGCTCCGCACGCAGCAGCAGAAATGCGTCGGTTGAATTTGAAAGCGTGAAGATGGCGATGATGACCAGAAATCGCTTGAAATTGCCGTCAAATCCGCGCAGTGTCAATCTAACGGGCGAGCTGTTGGCGGCC
Source organism: Pyrinomonadaceae bacterium (assembly GCA_019694345.1). GTDB lineage: Bacteria > Acidobacteriota > Blastocatellia > Pyrinomonadales > Pyrinomonadaceae > OLB17. The sequence goes on from JAIBCA010000019.1 coordinate 9,341, forward strand.
ACGGGGGCAGACTCATCTTTTACGAAAAAGATGACAATGAACATCCCGAAAACGACCGGAAGCGATGCGAGCCAGAATACGCTCTGAAACTCGCCAGCCGTCGGATCTGCGGGATCGGCTGCAAAATACGACATCAGCAAGTATGCCGCGACCGGGCCGAGTATTGCGCCGAAATGATCAGCAGCCCGGTTAAAGCCAAATGCAAATCCACGTTCGGCCGGCTCGACGCTCGCCGCGATCAGTGCGTCCCGAGGAGCGCCGCGAATGCCCTTGCCGATACGGTCGCCCATCCTGACGACGAGCACCTGCGGCCAGGTCGTCACTAATGCGAGCAGCGGCCGCATAAGGGCAGCGAGCGAATATCC
>JAIBCA010000097.1 GCA_019694345.1 Pyrinomonadaceae bacterium
CTGCTTCAGGATCCCGATTACCTGCGTCTCACTGAACTTCGATCTCGTCATTTCCAGTCCTCCTCCTACTTCCTACCCTGACCGGAAACTCTATTCTTGTCTGGTACTATTTTATGGGAGGGTTACAGTCTGCAATCCGACCATCTCGACCAGCACAAACCGCATTTCACAGAGCGGCTACAGCTTTGATGCAAACGGCAATCTGACGGCCAACGCGGAGGGTGAGCGCTTTTCTTACGATGCCGAAAATCATCAGACGGAGTATTTCGATTCGAGTAACAGCGGCAGCACGCCGGATGCGACCTACTATTATTCATGAAAAGGTCAACTCACATAAGTATTGATATTTGATAACTTAGAGAAACCCATAGTGTGCAAGTTCGAGATATATATCACCTTATTGCAGTTTTAGGCGGTCAGGCGATGTTGGGCCTGGGAGCGGACTTCGAGCGTTTGGCTTCGAGTTTTTGGAAACGAAGCAGAAGCCTTTCGGTATGTTGCGAGAGGATGTGTTCCCAGTCGGTCTCGGTCGGCCGGGTGGGGTCGAAGACGAGATCTGACGCCGGGATGATCGGCGCCAAAGGATCTTGGAGATGTCTCGCCCGCTGATCGACGATCACTTTGTAGAGCCGCTCAGCATCGAGAGCTGACTGTTTTGTTATTTGAGCTTTGAGTTTAGTTCCCTGAATGCCGATGCCGGTTCCGTAAAGAGCGGAGCGTGTCCGAGCGTCAATTCGGCTGTGCGGGGGCCGGTTGGGCGGCAGTGTTTTGCTGGGTTTCGGGCGGCGGTGCGGGCGACAGTACCCAGAAGAAAAGGATACATACCAGCGTTCCGATCAGGCAGCCGATCAATGCCGAAATTATCGCCGTTTTCAGGTTTCGTTCTTTTGCCATATTAGAATTTCAGCACCAGTTCATCGCCCGAGACCTCGACGAGGGCACTGCCGCCGTTCACCAGACCGCCGAATAGTATCTCATTTGCCAGCGGCTGTTTGATCTTTTCGTGGATCAGCCGCGACATCGGGCGGGCGCCGTAGCGGGCGTCAAAACCATTTTTAGCGAGCCACTCGCGGGCGTCCTCGGTCAGGCGGACCAGAACGCGCTTTTCGGCCAGCTGGCCGTTCAACTCCTTGATAAATTTATCGACGATCAGCTTGATGACGTCCATATCGAGTGCTTTGAAAGGCACCCACGCGTCCAGACGGTTGCGAAACTCCGGCGTAAACGTCCGTTCGATCACGCCCTTGGCGTTGCCCTTGGTATCCGAGGCGTTTCTGAACCCGAGGCCGCCCGACGACAGATCGCGGGCACCGGCATTGGTCGTCATTATCAGTATCACGTTGCGAAAATCGGCCTTTTTGCCGTTATTGTCGGTCAGCGTCGCCGAATCCATCACCTGCAGCAGCAGGTTGAACAGGTTGGGGTGAGCCTTTTCGATCTCGTCGAGCACCAGGACGGCATGCGGCGTGCGCATGATCGCCTCGGTCAATAGCCCGCCCTGATCAAAACCGACGTATCCCGGCGGAGCACCTATCAGACGCGAAACGGTATGCGGCTCGGCATACTCGCTCATATCAAACCGTATGAACTCGACGCCCAATATCTCGGCCAGCTGTTTGGCGACCTCGGTCTTGCCGACGCCGGTCGGCCCCGAAAACAGAAATGATCCGACCGGCTTGGTCTCGTGACCGAGCCCGGCCCGTGAGATCTGGATGGCGTCGACGATCGCGTCGATCGCCGCGTCCTGGCCGTAGATCGCCTTTTTGATGTCGTCGCGCAGCGTGCGCAGCCGCAGCTTTTCGTCGGCGACGACCGTTTTCGGCGGTATCTTTGCCATTCGGGCAATGGTATTTTCGACCATCTGGACGGTTACGCGTTTCGGCCGGCGACCCGCCGGCAGCAGCTTGACCGAGGCTCCGACCTCGTCGATCACATCGATCGCCTTGTCGGGCAAAAAGCGGTCGTTTATGTACTTGCCGGCAAGGTCCGCGGCGGTGCGGAGCGATTCGTTAGAGTATTTGACGCCGTGATGGCTCTCGTAAAAGCGCTTGAGCCCCTTGAGTATCTCAAACGTCTCGTCGGCGGTCGGTTCATTGATATCGATCCGCTGGAACCGTCTGGCGAGCGCGCGGTCGCGGTCAAACGCGGCTTTGTACTCGGTGTGTGTCGTCGAGCCGATGCAGCGGAGTTCGCCGGCCGCGAGTGCCGGTTTAAGAATGTTTGACGCGTCCATCGAGCCGCCCGAAACGGCTCCGGCACCGACGATGGTGTGTATCTCGTCGATAAAGAGTATCGCGTTCTCCTGCTGTTTGAGCTCGGTAATGATCGCCTTGAACCGCTGTTCGAAATCGCCCCGGTACCGCGTGCCGGCGAGCACGGCACCCATATCGAGGGCAAATATCCTGGCGTTGGCCAAAACCTCGGGCACGTCGCCCTCGCTGACCTTCAGCGCGAGCCCCTCGGCCAGAGCGGTCTTGCCGACGCCGGGTTCGCCGACGTAGAGCGGGTTGTTCTTCTTTCGGCGGCAGAGCACCTGGATGGTGCGTTCGATCTCGTCGGCACGCCCGACGATCGGGTCGATCTCGCCCGCGGCGGCCTTGGCCACAAGCTCGACGGTAAAGCTCTCAAGCGGGTTTTTGCGTTGAGCCCCGGCGGGCATTTCCTGGTCTTCGTCAAAGTCGAGATCGGGGAACGCGTCGGCCGGATCGACCTTTGAAATGCCGTGCGCGATGTAGTTGAGCACGTCGAGCCGCGTTATCCCCTGCTGCAGCAAGAGATAGACGGCATAGGATTGTTCGGCCTGATAGAGAGCGGCGAGGATGTTGGCACCATCGACGGCAGGCTGCCCGCTGCCCTCGGCCTGAAGTACGGCATATGAGATCGTCGATTGAAACGTGCTGGTCAGCTCGGGCATAACCTTTTCTTCGCCCGGCACCTTTTCCAAAACGCCCTCGAAATATTCCTGCAGAGCACGGGCGATCTCGTCGATCTGCGCACCGCAGGCCGCGAGGACCTCGCGGGCCGCCGGATCTTCGAGCAGAGCAAAAAGCAGGTGCTCCATCGTCACAAACTCGTGTTTGTGACGTACCGCCTCGTCCACAGCCAAACTCAGGGTCTCTTCTAATTCCCGCGTCAACATCGTAGGTATATCTTAGCAGTTTTCGCCCGGCAGAAAGCAAAAAATCGCGAGCATTTTAGACCGTCCGCACGCCGTGGGGGCTGATCCGCGAGACGTAAGTGTTGAAATCAATGCCGGTTGGGGCGTAAACGATATTCATCGCTTCTTGGACAAATTCGGCGATCTCGCGCGACTCGCTGAGCATGAAGACCGACGGCCCGCTGCCCGAAATGCCGCCGCCGATAGCACCGGCGGCGAGGCTTGCGGACTTGAGTTCGTCAAATCTCGGGATCAGGGCCCGGCGGGCCGGTTCGACAATAGTATCGACCATCGAGCGTGCCAGCAGGTCGAGGTCACCGGTCGAGAGAGCCGCGACAAATGCTCCCAGATTGCTCCAGTTGCGAACCGCTTCGCGAAGCGGCACGTCCTTTGGCAGTATCGCTCGTGCCTCAGAGGTCTTGACCTCGATCTGCGGATGGATGACGGTCGCGAAGAGCTCGGGAAAGGCGATCTCGACGATATCGAGCGGCCCGGACGAACGCACCAGCGTGAAACCGCCGTAGATGCAAGGCGCAAGGTTATCGGCGTGACGCGAGCCCGAAGCGATCATCTCGCCCGCCATCGCCAGTTCGACAAGCTCGACGTTTGAGAACCGATGTTCCAAAAGCCGGTTGGCGGCGACGACCGCCCCGCACGCACTCGCCGAACTCGACCCGATGCCGCTGCCGGGCTTGATATGCTTGACGATCTCGACCTCAAAGCCAAAATCGATTTCGGCCGCGTCGATCAGCGCCTGCAGGGCGACGCCGGCTACGTTGAGCTTCGGGTCGGTGGGCAGGCCATAATCGTCGCGGTGCGTGATGCGAATGACCGGCTCGGGGATCTTGCGAACGGTCATCTCGTCAAACGGCCCGTCGAGTGCAAACCCCAGACAGTCGAATCCGCAGACGACATTTGATACCGTGGCCGGTGACTGAACAGTGATCTGGTCCATATTTTCGCAAAAGGGGCTGAACCGTTATATCATTTAGAGGACGGGACCGCGGCCCAAATTCTCGCCGATGCACTACTTTAGCACAAACCGAAGATCGCCTCACGCGTCGTTTAGGGATGCGGTTCTGAATGGGCAGCCGGACGATAAGGGGCTCTATTTTCCTTCCGAGATCGTGTCGCTGACGCACGATTTTCTGGACGAGCTTCATGATTCGGCAAACGAGAAGATCGCGTTTGACGTCATACGGCCGTACGTCGGCGGCGAGATACCGGACGACGAGCTTTTCGAGATATGCCGGCAGACCGTCGATTTTGATTTTCCGCTCGTCGAGTTGACCGACAGCATCTCGGCGCTTGAGCTGTTTCACGGGCCGACACTTGCATTCAAGGATGTCGGTGCAAGGTTCATGAGCCGCTGCCTCAGGTACTTTGCGGCACAGCGCAAGCAAAAGACGGTCGTCCTCGTCGCCACGTCCGGCGATACGGGCGGTGCGGTGGCGGCCGGATTTCACGGTGTCGAGGGCGTCGAGGTCGTGATACTTTACCCAAGCGGCAAGGTCAGCAACGTCCAGGAACTGCAGTTGACGACGCTTGGCGGCAATGTGACCACATTGGAATTACACGGCACTTTTGACGATTGTCAGGCGATCGTCAAACGGGCTTTGGCCGACGACGAGATACGCTCGCGGCATCATGTGACATCGGCCAATTCGATCAACATCGCGCGCTGGCTGCCGCAGCAGTTCTATTACTTTTACGCAATCAAACAGTGGAGCGGCCGACCGCCGGTCATCTCGGTCCCGAGCGGTAATTTCGGCAATCTGGCATCAGGCATTCTGGCCCATATCTCGGGCCTGCCGGTCAAGAAATTTATCGCCGCCTGCAATGCCAACGATGTCGTACCGCGATTTATCAGGACGGCAAGCTACGAGCCGCGGCCATCGGTCGCAACGATCTCAAACGCGATGGACGTTGGTGCGCCGAGCAATTTCGTCAGGATACTCGAAATATTCGAGCACGACTTTCCGTTTTTGATCAACAAGCTCGAGGCCGACAGCATCTCGGACGAAACGACCGCCGCGACGATGCGCGAGGTTTATGCACAATGTAATTACATTCTCGATCCGCACGGGGCCGTCGGTTATAGGGCTCTAGCCGACCATATCGAGCGGCACCCGGACGAAAAGGGAATATTTCTGGAAACGGCTCATCCGGTCAAATTTGACTCGGTAAATGAGATAATCGGGACGGCGGGCGAAGTTCCGGCCCAGGTCGCCGACCTTTTGACCAAGCAAAAGCAAAGCACGCCTGTCGAGAACGATTATGACGAGGTGCGCAAAGTGCTGTTGAGCAAACTATGAAGGTCCTAAAGTTTGGAGGGTCGTCGGTCGGCAGTGCCGAAACGATCGAAAAAGTAACGGCGATAATCCGCGAAGCGGCGGAAGGCGGCGAATGCGCCGTCATATTGTCGGCGATGCAGGGGACGACAGACGCCCTCATCGAAGCCGGCCGCTCAGCCGAACGCGGTGACGACGGCTATCTCGAAATTTTGAGCAGGATCGGCGACGCTCACGCCGAAACGATCAGGAAACTGTTTGGCGATGTCAGCTCGAACGCCGTCGCTGATTTTGTCGATGATACACTCCGCGAACTAGAGAATCTGTGTGAGGGCGTGAGGCTCGTCCGCGAGTTGACGCCCAAGACGCTCGACCGCATATTGAGTTTCGGCGAGATCGTTTCATCGCGGATCGTCGCTGAGAGGCTCAGCCGGCAAGGCGTTTCGAATGAATGGATCGATAGCCGCCGCCTTATTTGTACTGATTCAAACTACGGTTTTGCGGCGGTCGATTTTGCGCGGACCGACCTCCAGATCCGTGACCATTTTGGCGAATCGGCAGCAAACCTGCATATTCTGCCGGGCTTTATCGCGGCAGATCCCGCCGGACACACCACCACGCTCGGCCGCGGCGGCTCGGACTATACAGCCGCGATCATCGCCGCCGCACTCGGGGCTGAGGTGCTCGAGATATGGACCGACGTTTCGGGAATGATGACGGCCGACCCGCGATTTGTCCGCAATGTGAAGCAGATATCGCACATAACCTACCGTGAGGCGATGGAACTGTCGCACTTTGGAGCTAAGGTCATATATCCGCCGACCATCCAACCGGTGATGGCAAAGGGAATACCGGTTCTCGTCAAAAATACATTCGAGCCGGACGACCACGGCACTCTGATCGAGTCGGAATCGTCGGCTGAGAAAGAGATAATTCGCGGCATCACGAGCATCGACAAGATCGCGGTCCTTAGTCTCGAGGGCAGTGGAATGGTGGGCATTCCGGGCTTTTCAAAGCGGCTGTTTGACGCGCTCTCGCGAGCGAGGATCAACGTCATTCTGATCACACAAAGTTCGTCCGAACACTCGATCTGCGTCGCCATCGAGGAAAGGTCCGCCGACATGGCCAAAATGACCGTCGATCACGAGTTTGAGAACGAGATCGCGGTCGGCCGCATCGACCCGCTGCGCGTCGAACGCGGATTTTCGATCCTTGCCCTGGTCGGTGACAATATGAAGTCGCACACCGGCGTCAGCGGCAAGATGTTTACCACGCTTGGGCACAACGGCATAAATATCCACGCCATTGCGCAGGGATCGAGCGAACGCAATATCTCGGCGATCATTGCATCGGCCGATGTCCGCAAGGCGGTCAACACGCTGCACGAGGAGTTTTTTTCGGACGGCAGCAAACAGATCAACCTTTTTGTCGCCGGCGTCGGTACGGTCGGTTCCAGGCTGATGGAACAGATCCGCAGCCAGCACGAACATCTGCTGGCGGAATTGCGGCTCAATTTGCGCGTCGTAGGCATTGCCAACAGCCGCTGCGCCGTCGTCGATGAAGACGGTCTCGAGCTCAGCCGATACAAAGACGACCTCGCGGCCGCCGAGCCGATGACAGTTGCCGCGTTTACGGACAAGATATCAGAGCTCAACCTGCGCAACTCGATCTTCGTCGACGTGACGGCAAGCCCCGAGGTCGTCGAAACCTATCCGAAGCTGCTCTCAAGGGCGGTTTCGGTCATCGCCTGCAACAAGATCGCCGCATCGTCCGAATTTAACAGCTATCGCCGGCTAAAGGACCTTTCGCGAGAGTACGGGGCAAACTTTTTCTTCGAGACCAACGTCGGGGCGGGACTGCCGGTCATACACACGCTCAACGATCTGTTGAGCAGCGGCGACAAAGTGCGGCGGATCGAGGCGGTACTGTCGGGCACGCTCAATTTTGTCTTCAATAACTACGACGGTTCGCGCAAGTTCGCCGACGTCGTCCGTCAGGCCCAGGCCGAGGGCTACACCGAGCCTGACCCACGCCTCGACCTCAGCGGTACGGACGTCGCGCGAAAGATATTGATACTCGCCCGCGAGGCCGGCAACCGGATGGAGATCGGTGACATTGAGAACGAAGGATTTCTGCCGGGGTCGTGCCTCGAGGGGACGGTCGAGGATTTTTACAACGAACTTGACCGGCACGAGGCCCACTTTCGAGCCCTGCTCGACGATGCCGCCGGCAAAGGCCTGGCGTTGAAGTACATCGCATCATTCGACGACGGACGTGCAAAGGTCGGGCTCCGCTCGATCGGGCCCGACCATAATTTTGCCAACCTCTCCGGCAAGGATAACGCCGTACTCTTTTACACCAACCGCTACCCCGAGCAGCCGCTCGTCATCAAAGGTGCCGGTGCCGGTGCTGACGTGACCGCCGCCGGCGTATTTGCCGACATCATCCGCGCGTCGCGATGATCGAACAAAATGGTCGAACCGTCGGCCCTCACTGTCAATCCAGATGGCCGAATTTTCCCGATTGAAAATCGTGGATCGCCTGGACGATCTCCTCTTGCGTATTCATCAGGAACGGGCCGTACTGGGCGATCGGTTCGTTGAGAGGTTCGCCGCTCATGACCAACAAAACACTATCTTCGACGGCGGTGACGGTGATGTGCTCGCCCTCGCGTTCGAAAAGTGCAAGGTGGTCGGTCGCCAGCGTCTCGGCGCCATTGAACTTCGCCGAGCCCTCGATCGCAAGTATCGCCGTAGTGTAGCCAGCCGGATAGTCCAACTCGAGTGTCTCGCCCTTTTTCAACTTCAGGTTATAGAGATGCACCGGCGAGAATGTCGTCGCCGGGCCTTTTACGCCGTTGTATTCGCCGGCGATGATCTCGACCTCGCCGCCGAGCGGCAATTTGACGCGAGCCATTTCGGCATTCGTGATCGCCTGATACTTGGGCTCGGTCATCTTGTACCTAGCCGGCAGATTGACCCAAAGCTGGACCATCTGGAACGGCCCGCCCTGCCGGTTGTATTCCTGCTCGTGATACTCCTTATGCAGCAGACCGCTGCCCGCGGTCATCCATTGAACGTCGCCTTCGCCGATGATGCCGCCGCCGCCGCGGCTGTCGTGGTGCTCGACCTTACCTTTGTAGGCGATCGTCACCGTCTCAAATCCGCGATGCGGATGCGGCCCGACGCCAAACGGCTCTTCACGCGGCGGAAACTCGGACAAAGCGTTGTAGTCAAGCAGGAAAAACGGGCTCATCCGTGCTCCGGTCAACGGACCGTGCGGGAAAAACCCATGAACATCAAATCCGTCGCCGACCCAATGCCTGGGTGGCGGAGCGACAATACGTTCGACCTTTTTAGTAACCGCTGAGACCTTAGCTTTCATAATATTCTCCTGGCTTCGGCGTCTTCGTCGCCGATCTATATGAAGATCTTACGCGGGCCGGTGCAAATGCACATCGGCAAATCCGGTTACAAACGCCTCATACTTTTGGATGAGGAAAAGCAAAAGGCCGATGCCGCAATGAGTCAGATCTTTCTGGCTACCATCAGCCCGTCGCGGATCGGAAGCAAGATGTTCTCGACGCGGCTGTCGGCAAGTACTTTCCGGTTGTAATCGTGAAGCGCCCGAGTGTTTTCGTCCATATCAGGTTCGATGACCTTACCACTCCAGAGCACATTGTCGGCGATGATAAATCCGCCGGGCCGGACCTTGCCGATGACGAGGTCATAATAGGTCGAATAGTTTGGCTTATCGGCGTCGATGAAAACAAGATCGAACGTTTCATCGAGCGAGGGTATGATCTCGGTCGCAAATCCAAGGTGAAACTCGATGTGGTCCGCGTACTCGCTCTTTTCGACAAACGAGCGTGCAACGGCGTTGGTGTCTTCCTGTATGTCCAATGTGATTACTTTGCCGCCGTCGGCAAGTCCCTCGGCAAAACACAACGCCGAATAGCCTAGATACGTGCCGATCTCGAGCACTACTTGCGGCCGTATCATATGCGAAAACATCGACAGCAGGCGGCCCTGAACAAAGCCCGAGAGCATCGATCTGTCTTCGAAATTGGCGTAGCAATGCTCACGCAGTTCGCGGAGCACGCCGCTCTCGTCGGATGTGAAACTCTCAGCGTAATCAATGATCTCTTGAGAAAAAGCCATAGCGTCTTGATAGTCGAATTTGCCGCCTGCCCACGAGAGGCGGTGCCGGCCTAAATGTCTATTCTGACAAGCCCGCGTTTGATGGCGGTCATTGTTGCCGATGTGCGGTCTGACACGCCGATCTTTGAAAAAATGTTCTGAATGTGTGTTTTGACGGTATTTTCGGAAACGTCGAGGGCAAATGCGATCTCCTTGTTCGACATACCGCCGACGACCATCCGCAGTACGTTCGATTCGGCGGGGGTCAGTTCTTCCTTGCCGACGTGCTCGCTGAGTATACGGGCGATGTCGTCCGGGATGTACTTGCGGCCGGCGGTGACGGTCCGGATCGCATCGACCAGTTCGGCGGGCGAAACGTCTTTGCAAATGTAGCCCGCGGCACCTTTCTTGAGGGCCTTGGCGATCTCAGCGTCGCCCGCGTGTTCGGCAAGTACAATGATCTTAGCCTTTGGCCTCTCCGCAAAGTACCTATCAAGGTCGTCGATCGAGCACGATTCCGGAAATCGAAGGCCCAGAACCGTGACGTCCGGACTCAGATCGCGAAACAACGCAGACCCGTCCGCGAGGTTGTCGGCCTCACCGATGATATCGATATCATCCATCTCGGCGACCACCGCCCGCACACCGAGTCGTGTCAGCGGTTGGTTTTCGATCAAAAGTAGGCCGATGCTCACGTCCATAGGGTCACGCAGTGGGGATCACGCTCTCAGCGCGGCCGCAAATTCAACGATCGGCTTGATCAGATCAGTGTCGTAATTTGTCTTGACGTGCTGCATGACGGCCGTGATCCTTTCGAGCCCCATGCCGGTGTCGACAGACGGTGCGGGCAGCGGAGTCAGTTTGAAACTGCCGTCATCATTCATTGTGCGGTTGTACTGCATAAAGACGAGGTTCCAGATCTCCATCGTCGTGTCGCCCTCGCCGTTGACCCATTTTGGATGATTTTTTTCAGGGTCATTCGGGTCGTCGCCCATATAGTAATGGATCTCGGAGCACGGCCCGCAAGGGCCTGTGTCGCCCATCTGCCAAAAGTTGTCCTTGCGGCCGTAACCGAGTATACGCTCAGGTTTGGCACCGACCGCCTGCCAAAGTGCACGTGCCTCATCGTCGGGTCCGACCTCATCATCGCCCTCAAAGACTGAGAACCACAGCCGCGATCGGTCGAGCTTCAACTCGTTGACGAGAAAATCCCAGGCGTACTCGATCGCCTCTTTTTTGAAATAATCGCCGAACGAAAAATTGCCGAGCATCTCAAAAAATGTATGGTGGCGGGCGGTCTTGCCGACCTCGTCGAGGTCGTTGTGCTTTCCGCCGGCGCGAACGCATTTTTGCGAGGACACGGCACGCGTGTAATCACGCTTTTCGTTGCCGAGAAAGACGTCCTTGAACTGGTTCATCCCAGCATTGGTAAACAGCAGCGTCGGGTCGTCAGCCGGCAGCAGCGGCGACGAATGGACGACCTTGTGTCCATTGCGCTCAAAATACTCAAGAAATCTAGCTCTTATCTCGTTTCCGGTCATACTGAAACTTTAACACAAAGCAATTATTCGTTGCATCGCCAACTCAAAGCGGCCGGAGATCACAGAGAGATCCGGCCGCCCGCTACTATTGAAGGAGTTGTTCTATTTCGCGGCTTTGAAACGCATTGCCACGCCGTTCATGCAGTACCGAAGGCCGGTCGGTTCGGGGCCGTCGTCGAATACGTGCCCAAGGTGCGAATGGCAGCGCGCACATTCGATCTCGATACGCTCTTCGTCGAGGCTCCGGTCGATCTTTTCCTTAACGTTCTTTTTGAAGAGCGGCTCGTAAAAGCTCGGCCATCCGGTGCCGGAATCAAACTTTGCCTTTGAGCTGAAAAGCGCCAAGCCGCAGGCCTCGCAATAGAACGTGCCGTCCTTTTTTATGTCGTTGAGCGGGCTCGTGTAGGGGCGTTCGGTTCCTTCCTGCCGCAGCACGTAAAACGCGGGGCCTGAAAGTTCACGCTTCCATTCGGCGTCGGGCTTGATCAGCTCATTGCCGTCAAACTCGCCATCTGTGAGCGCCAGTTCGCGTTCTGCCGTGACGGGCTTTTTCGATCTGGCCGGTGTCGCCGACGGTTCGGCAGAGGCTGCGTTTGGCGAAGCGTTTGCCGGAGAAAATGTAAAGGCCAGCCCGCCGACGACCACGAAAGTGAGTACCAAAAATGCGGCGAAAGAGGTAAACAGATGTCTCATAATTCGTACCCAAAATAGTATAGCCCCGCTCGACTAAATTTCATCGAAACGGGGCTAAATTTTGAACCATCTTCGCGAACGGGCAAGCGGTGTGTATGGATCCGATGCCTGTCTATCAGATGTTGCTCAGTGGCCGAAGGGCTTTCCCTGTTTGGCGGCTCGTCATACCCCTCCAGAAACTTCGGGCCGCCAAACCCTTGATAATTTTGCCTCCGGCCGCTGAGCGGTGTTGCTACACCAACTTAGTTGGGCAACACAACCGTGTCGATAACGTGAATGACGCCATTCGAACCCTTGAGGTCAACAGCGGTGATCTTGGACATGCCGCCCTTTTCGTCCTTGAGCACGACGTCCTTGCCGTCCATCATCGCCCAGAGCTTGCCGCCCGAAACCGTGGTCAGCTCGACCTTACCATTGCCTTTCTTGATGGCCTTGGCGACCGCTTTCGAATCGAGGTTACCGGCGACCACGTGATAGGTCAGGATCTTTGCGAGCATCGCCTTGTTCTCAGGCTTGAGAAGCGTTGCAACAGTTCCGGCCGGAAGCTTGTCAAAAGCACCATTGACCGGAGCAAAAACCGTGAACGGGCCTGCACCCTGGAGCGTGCCGACGAGGTCAGCAGCCTTGACGGCCGCAACCAGTGTCGTATGATCCGACGAACCAACTGCGATGTCGACGATCGTCTTGTCCTGAGCCGCGACTGAACCGGCACCGAATGCCATTCCAACAACCAAAAACGCTAAAGCAAAAAATGATTTCATGATCTTTAATCCCCTTGTTCTGAAATTTAATAACCGAAAAAAGTTCAAATCTGAACTCTATGCAACCGTTTTCGCGACGCGCAAAATAACGGATTCAGAAACCTGAAATTTTTTTCTTTATTGGCTCAGATGCTGTCGATCGGGGGAGATCCGTGGTCGATCGCGGACATTTTTTCGCGGATCAGGTCATAGCCGAAGCCCTGTCGCAGCAGATGGTCGTAGAATTTTTTAAGGTCTTCGCGGGTCCCGGGTTTACCCCTTAGCCTCAGGCGTTTGGCAATGGCGAGGTCGATGAGCTCGCTCTCCGGGATCTTTTCAAATGCGTCGGCGACGGCCTTTTCGACCGTGTCCTTATCGAGCTTTTTTTGTGACATTGACTGCTGCAGCCGCCGCTTGCCCTGCGGCTTCTGCCGCAGTTTTGACATAGCGGCATCACGGGCGAACTGCTCGTCGTCGAGGTACTTATAGTCCTTGAGCTTATCGATGACCGCATCGACGATCTCCTCGTTTGTCCAGAGCTTTTCAAGCAGGCGATCGCGGAGCTCACGTACCGACCGGGGTTTGGCGGCGAGCAGCTTGACGGCGCGGTTCATCGTCCGCTCACGCGAACGCAATGGATCCTTTACCACACGGTCCGCTTCATTAACCTTTTTTGTGCGTTTTCCCCACATTTTGCCGCTACCTGCTAAAATTCAAGTTCGCCTAAATTATGGACGGCATTCTCATTATCGACAAACCGGCGGGCATCACGTCGCACGACGTGGTTTACCGCGTTCGCCGAATTCTCAAGACAAAGCGCGTCGGCCATACGGGCACGCTAGACCCGTTTGCGACCGGCGTGATGGTCGTCCTGGTCGGCCGGGCGACACGGCTTGCGCAGTTTCTGGATAAGGACGAAAAGGAATACGAGGCGGTCGTGCGGTTTGGGTTCGAGACCGACACCGGCGACAGGACGGGTGAGCCCAACGCGGAATCACAAATGTCGGAAGATGTGATCGCCGAAAAGCTTGCCGCGACTGACTGGGAAACGGTCCTTGAACAATTTCGGGGATCGATAGAGCAAACGCCGCCGATGTACTCGGCGAAAAAGGTCGCCGGCAAAAAGCTGTATGAACTTGCCCGAAAAGGCGAGATGGTCGAGAGAAAGGCCGCCGCCGTTTCCATATCGAAATTGGAGATCAAAACGCCGGTAGGACCGACCGGCGACGGAGCGTCGACGTGGGATCTCGGGCTCGTCGTTCGCTGCTCTGCGGGAACCTACATTCGAACGCTTGCGGAGGACATCGGCCGCAGAACTGGCGTTGGCGCTCACCTCGCAGAGCTTCGCCGTACGGCCGCCGGAATGTTCACAATTGACCATTGCACCACACTTGACCGATTTGCCGACAACCCCGAGCCGGCCTTAGAGCTGTTACCGATGAACGAGGCGGTTTCGCATCTGCCCGCAATTACGCTCCGCGAGGATCGCGTCGCCAAGACCCGGAATGGAATGTCAACGCGGGTATTCGAAACCGGATTGGCTGACCGCGAGGTTGTGCGAATGATCGATGAAGCCGGCGATCTTTTGGCGATCGGGTTTTTTGACGCTGCGGAAAATGTTGTACAGCCCAAGGTCGTATTGGTATAGAATGTCCGAAGTGAGTCGCATATGAAAAAACGAAATCTGGCATTGGCGGTTGGCGGGGCGATCGGGGCGGCAGTTGCGGTCAAGTTATTGACCCGTGATGATACCGTCCACTGGGAGTCGGTCGCCGAAATGGTGCCGCACTCGGATCACTCGCATTTCGTCCATGTTGACGGTGCGCTCGTCCACTATCAGGAATTTGGTGATGCTTCAAAGCCGCCGATCGTGCTGATCCACGGTTACACGGCTTCGGTATATGTCTGGAAAACCACGGCGCCGATGCTGGCCGCTGCCGGATTTCACGTCATCGCCGTCGACCTGTTGGGTTTCGGATACTCTGAAAAGCCGCGTTGGTTCGACTATTCGATACAGTCGCAGGCCCGGATGATATCGCGCCTGATGGGACGTTTGGGGATCGGCCGGGCGACGGTCGTCGGCAGTTCGTACGGCGGTGCGGTCGCGCTCAATCTGACGCTTGATTACCCTGAGATCGTCGAAAAGCTCGTGCTCGTCGATGCCGTTTGCAATGACGAACCGAAAGAGCATCCACTGCTTCGGCTGACATCGATCCCCGGCGTCGGCGAGGCAGTAACGCCGTTTCTGATCGATTCTAAGATGTTTCTGCGTCTGCGGATGCAGGGAACGCTCGCCAAGGCAAATCATCACCTGATCACCGAGGACCGTATCGAATCGATCCGCCGTCCGCTATTTGCGGCCGACGCTCACCACTCGGTACTGGCGACCGCGCGTAATTGGCACGCCGACCGGCTCGAACAGGACGCCAATCTGATCAATCAGCCGACGCTGATCATCTGGGGCGACCAGGACACGGTCATCCCGATCAAGCACGGCTATAAGATGCATGAGGAGATATTGAATTCGCGCTTTGTCATCTTCAAGGATTGCGGACACGTGCCGCAGGAAGAAAAGAGCGATCTTTTTGTCGAGCTTGTGACCGAATTTTGCCATGACCGCAAGGGCAAGATCGCCGCGACGCATGACGATACAAAGCTCGAGCAGATAATGTAAACGCTCAGGATCATGGGTAAACGGGTAATTGGCGGACTGGTCGGCCTCGGTTACGCGATCTGCTACGGGTTTTGGACGATGCTCCTGACCGGCGGCGGACACGGCAATTTCATCTGGATGATCTTGTTCTTTACGGCCTATTTGCTCGGGCTGTTCTTCCCGATAATGGGAGCTCTTGCCGTTGATCTCCGACCAATTATCGCAAAAGCAGCATTCGGCACACTGCTGATAGTCAGCCTCACGATCCACGTCATAATGATCGCGCCGATCCTGTCGGGAAGTCCGGGCGACATGAGTTCGGATCTTCAAAAGACCTGGGCACGCGGCGGATCGATGGTGATCTTTTCTGCGATACTGCATTTCCTGCCCATCGCCGTACTGTCGTTGATATTGGTACGAAGTATCGTTTTTGGAGAAGAAACGATCGAGAATGACGAAACCATCACTCTTGGCCTGAAATGAACGATATCTCAGTAAACAGTGCGGCAATGCTTTACGGCAAAGGCATCTTTACGACAATAGCTATTCGGGCGGGAGTTCCTCTATTTTGGGAAAAGCACTGGCGGCGGTTGACGAGCGACGCGGCGAAGGTCGGCGTCGATATGTCCGCATTTACCGAGAAACATGTCCTCGAAGAAACCGGGCGGCAGCTGAGAGATAGCGGTGTCCATGACGGGCGTGTCCGGTTAACTTTTCAAGACGAGCGTCCGGGCGACGTCTGGCCGGCTGAGAACGGACAAAACACGTCGATGTCGATCCTGACCGGCGGAATGCGTGAATTACCGACGAAATTGAGTCTTACGGCTTCGCCATACCGCGTAAACACATTTTCGCCAATCGTCGGTGTGAAATCGTGTAATTATCTGGAGAATCTGCTCGGCATCGAAGAAGCCCGCGATCGCGGCTTTCACGAAGCCCTTCGGATCAACGATCGAGGAGCTATCACGGGCGGTTGTATGTCGAACGTCTTTTGGCTCAAATACGGCAAACTGCACACGCCGCACCTCGAAACGGGCTGTTTGCCGGGAACCACGCGGGAACACATTGTCGAAAATCTCGAGTGCAATGAGGTCGCCATGCCGATCGACACGCTCGTTAATGCCGAGGCGATCTTTCTCAGCTCGGCCGGGATCGGCGTCATCGCGGTCAATGACCTCGACCATCGAACATTCGACCCGATCGACCATCCGATCCTGCACATCGTCCCGCCGGGGCGCTAAAAAACACGAACGCCCGCAAAGCACCGCTTTGAGAACATTCGTGTGATCCGATGATAAAAAGGGTGTTAGGCGGCCGTTTCGAAAAGTGCGAGGATCTGCTTGCCTTCGTTCGAACGCGGGTCAATGGTGCGAAGGTGTTTTTGGCCCTGCATTTCCCAGATCGCCGTTACGGCTCCGTCCTTTTCTACTGCCTGATACGAAACGTCTTCCGGTTCTGCCGACGTTTCTACCGCTTCGGTCGCGGCCTGAACTGCTTCTTCTGACATCTAAATTACTATTCTCCTATTTTCCGTCTGCTTCAATAAAAGTATTAATTGAAGAGAGATTCTGACACATTTCGCGCAATTTTGTCGAGTTTGCTTTGATCTTGCGTTGCGGCGATCGCGGCTATTCGTGCGATGGATCCAAGCGGAGCCGCATATAGCGCCACGCGGAACCTGAGCGTCCAAACTATTTCGTCCTGCGCAGATCTAGCTCATAAAACCAAAAATCGTTGTTCGGCTGATCGATCTTGAGCTGGTCGGTCTTGCCGTTCTTGTCGATCGTAAATGTTACGAAACCGCGCGGAAAGTTATAGTTGACCGACGGCCGCCATTTGATCTCGAACGTGTCGTAATGCCAGTGGACGAGGTCGGCGACAAAGTTGGGCGCCGGTGCGAGCCGCATGACGAGTTTGCCGTTCTCTTCGGTCACGATAACATCGCCATACATCTGGCTGGTGTACGTTCCGGCATAACCGGCGAGGGCGAGCGATGGTTTGGTGTTTGCCACGCGGGCAGCGTCGACCTTGGCGTTTTCCTCGGCATCGGCTGCCTTGCCGGCAGCGACCTGCTTTTTGGCCTCGTCATTCCAATCGCGCTTCGGAGCATCGACGAACATATCGCGGATCTTATTCATCATGATCTGAAATGCCGGCGATTCGCTGTTTGTGAGTACGACAAACCCGACCTTTTCTTCGGGGATCAGCACCGTGTACGACAGCATGCCGTCGAGCCCGCCGCTGTGGTTGATGATCTTTCGGCCATAATAGTCGTACGTGCCCCAGCCCATCGCGTATGCCGAGAAATGACGGGTCGGATTGTTCTTCGACGCCGCTTCGGAGATCGGCTGCAATGTATTCGGCGACCACATCTGCCAGCTCTGCGCTTCGCTGAAGATCTTTTTCCCTTCAAATGTGCCGCGCCCGAGTTGGAGCCGTATCCAGTTTGAAAGGTCGGCGACCGATGAGTTGAGCCTGACGGCGCCGATCGCGTTGTCGAGAAATCCGACGGGCAGAGAACGAAGTTTACCGCCCGATTCATTGTGCGGCATCGCGTAATTGTCCTTGAGGTCGCGGACGCTGAGCGTCGTGCGGTTCATGCCCAACGGCTTCAGGATCCGGTCTTTGACGAACTCGGCCCACGGCTTTCCGGATACCTTTTCGACGATCCGGCCGGCGGCGATGTACATCAGATTTTGATATCCGTAACGCGTGCGAAAGCTCGAAACCGGCTTGAGATACCTGACACGCCGCAGCATCTCGTCGGTCGAGTAGGTCGTGTCGTACCAGAGCAGATCGCCGCTGAAGGTATCGAGGCCGACGCGGTGCGAGACGATGTCGCGGATGGTCAGTTCGTTGGTCACCCACGGGTCATACATCTGAAAGTCGGGCAAGTATTTCGAAACCTTATCGTTCCATCCGATCTTGCCCTCGTCGACAAGTATCGCGAGGCAAGCGGTCGTAAATGCTTTTGAGTTGGATGCTATCGCAAACAAGGTGTTCTCATCGACCTTGTCCGGCTTGCCGAGCTCGCGAATACCATAGCCCTTTTGCATCACGGCCTTATCGTCTTTCACAATGGCGATCGCCATACCGGCGCCGGAATCCTTCCAGGTGTCGATCACCGTCTGTGCGTAAGCGTCGATCTCAGCAAGCTTTTCGTCCAGCGTCTGAGCACTGACAAAAAGCGGAAAAACAAATAGGACAAGTACGATAAACCTTAACTTCTTCATATATTTAGTGGGCGTGTCAGGCAGCCGTTTCAAACAGCCGCCATTCGCCGTCAATGCCGTCGAATGCCTGAATTCTGATCTCTTTGAATTTCAAACCGGAGCCCGCGACCAAGTCTTTTACGGTTCGCGAGACGATAATGTTGCCGCCCGCCGAGCATTCGGCGATCCTGCGTGCCAGATCGACGGCAAATCCGCTATAAATCCCGTCGTTGACGTCGCACTCGCCCGTGTGAAGCCCGATCCTGAGTCCGACGCCCTGTTTTGCCGCTGCCGTATTGATAGCTGCGGCACACCTGATAGCCCGTGCCGGACCATCAAAGGCGGCAAGCGTCTCTTCGTCCTCAACGGTCACCTCGCGGCCTTTGAATAGCCGCAACTGCCGATGGACGTACGATTTTGAGCGTTCGACAAAATCGCTCCAACCGTCGCTGCCGCGTCGGTGCTCTTCGCTGTCCAGGTCATCGAGCCGGATGCACATGACGGTGGCGAGCACGCGGTCATGGTCGCCGCCGAAACCGGGTCCGGCGACAAACCGCTCGATCTCATCGATGATCTGGTCCTGATCACCGACGAACGGAAGGTGGTCGATACCGTCAAACTCGACAAAGCGAGCATCCGGTATCTGGTCGGCGACAAAACGGCCCTCTTCGACCTTCAAACACATATCGCCCGAGCGGTGAATGACAAGCGTTGGAACGCGGACCGACGGCAACACTCCGCGAACGTCGATCTCGGCGTTCATCTGCGTCAGGGCCACGGCGGCACCGGGGCTGGCACCGTTTCGAAGGTACTCGGCCCACCATGATCGAAACTCCTCGTCGGCCGCCATTGACGGTGCTCGTTCGTCGATGCCGACAGGTGATCCCCAGTCACGACGCATCAATTCAAAAAAAGCCTCTCGCTGATCCTCGGTCGGCGCCCATGGATAATCGTCGTCGCGGATCCGTTTGGCGTAGGTGCCGATCATGACAAGGCCGCTGGTCCGATCGGGGTAAGTTGCCGCAAAAAGCGAACACATCGGCCCGCCTTCGCTAACGCCAACAAGAACGGCTCGCTCTGAGCCGACGGCGTCCATAACGGCGTGCACGTCTTCCATACGCTGTTCGAGGGTTGGCAGCTTGTCTAATGGCACTCTGTCCGAAAGGCCGGTTCCGCGTTTGTCGAACAAGATCAGACGCGAGAATGAGGAGAGTTTCTCAAGAAACGATGCGAAGGTATGATGCCGCCAAAAGTATTCGAGGTGCGAGACCCAGCCCATAACGAATACCATGTCCACCGGGCCATCCCCTACGACCTGATATGCGATATTTACATCGCCATTCTGCACGTATCGTGTTTCCGGCATTTGGCGGGCGAGTTGCGGGATATTAGCGTCGGGGAATTGGGATGTTTGGCCAACGTCATTTCCCCGGTCCTCTGCTCTTGCGTTTCCTTGTTCGCCAATGTAAACGCGGGCCCGAACGGAATCGATCACCTCACTTCGCGTTTCCTGGACCAACCTGCGGGAAACATCGCCAACGAAACGGTAACCGAATTTCGGCACTGTTTCGATCATCCCGGAGCCGAGAATGCGGCGCAGCTGCGAGATATTCTGGGCGAGGTTGTTTTCCTCGACGAAGCTGCCTTCCCAGATCGCCTCGAGCATTCGCTCTTTGCTCAGCACACGGCCCGCATTATCTACCAGCATCAGCAGGGTGTCGAAGAGCTTTGGCGGCATCTGAACGGTGCTTTCTCCGTCGAAGAAAAGTCGCTCGGCCGCATCAAGGCGAAACCTCGAAAAGCTGTAAATTGCATCTCCGCTATCGTCCATTATCCCCAGTTCATAAATTCTTCAGAAATCTTTCAGAAAATCTTAAAGAATTGATCGCCACGGTTACGGCAAACTCAAAATTGTAAGGAAAGCTAGTCGGCTGACAGCGATTCTAACACGAAGACGTATGATCTTATGACGAAAAATGGGCAGAGAGAGATCGTTGTCGAAATTGAAACGGTTCGATTGATCAGAAAACGTGCTAAAACAACGGCCGCGATCTGCCCGGACTGCGGAACGGAGAGTGATCTAGTGTCGATATCAGCCGCGGCGGAACTCTTTGCGATCGAGGCTGAAGATCTTCGCTCATTCGCAAACGCGAATGGAGTTCATCTACAGCCGGATGAACAGATATGTATCCGGTCGCTTCTGCGAGTAATGAACGAACCGGATACCCGCAAGGAGATAAGATCGATCGGGCGCGGTGCCGATCCGAATAGGAGCTGACGGGTCAGTTCTATTAGTCATGGTATTAATTATGGTACGGATCGATCAAAAGAAAGATCGCCGTCTCAACAGGCTCAGTGTTCAAAGAAATTCAGTTGGAGGATCAAATATGAAGAGAGTTATGTACAGGAATATTTCTAAATTGTTGGTGATCACGATCCTGTTGTCGTCGCTGACCGGGATCGCCTCGGCGGCGCCGGTCGTTCGGCAGGGTACGGGAGCGAACGCAGCGGCACTTCAGGCGTTGGTCGATCAATTTCGCGCCGATCTCGGCGGCGGCAACAATGGTGTCGGCGGCTCATTTACGTCGGGCCGCCGAGAGATCAACTGGGACGGCGTGCCGGACGCCTTCGCCGAACCAAATCTGCTGCCGGTGGACTTTTTCAACGTAAACAGTCCACGGGGCGTCATCTTTAACAGCATCGAGGATGAGACGGGTGCGGCTCTCAACCAATTTTCGGTCAGTGCGAGCACTGCCTCGGGCACCGCCGTCAGATTTGCGAACATAAACGCGAGCTATTCGTCAATATTTACCACATTCAGTGCCGAGCGACTCTTTACCATGAAGAACGCACACATGATGGAGGTGAACTTTGTCATTCCCGGGACCAATATCCCCGCGACCGTTAGCGGATTTGGCATGGTGGTCACCGACGTTGATTCGACGACGAGCGGCGATCGCACGCTCATCCGCGTTTACGGCAAGGATGGGCGTCAACTATCGGCAGCGTCGGCTCCGGTCCTGAATAACGGCTTGTCGTTTGTCGGCATCTCGTTCAACGCCGGTGAGCGGATCGCGCGCGTGGTCATCGAATCAGGCAATACACCGCTCGGGGCTGCCAACACCGACGGAACCGGCGGTGTCGATGTCGTAGCGATGGATGATTTCATTTACGGCGAGCCGCGGGCGCAGGATTTCCATTCGGGCGATTTTGACGGCGACGGGATTACCGATTCGACCGTTTTTCGGCCGTCGACCGGCACATGGTTCACGCTCAACAGCGGCAGCAACACGGTGTCGATCGAAAATTTCGGCCTGAATGGCGATATACCGGTGGATGGTGATTTTGACGGTGACCAACGGGCCGACCTGTGCATTTTCCGCCCGTCGAACGGAACGTGGTTCTTCAAACGAAGCTCAAATGGAACAACTCTCGGAGCCTTCTTCGGCCAGACCGGCGACAAGCCCGTTGCCGGCGACTATGACAGGGACGGAAAGACCGACATAGCTATCTGGCGTCCGAGCAACGGCAACTACTTCGTGTTAAGAAGCAGTGACAACTTCACGTCGTTCTTCGGATACGGATTCGGTGCCAATGGAGACATTCCGGTTCAGGGCGGCGCGCAGTAGCCGTAACTTTAGTAAAAAATTACAGGCGGCACCCAATCGGGTGCCGTCTTTTTTGATCGGTAAAAATGTCTTTCCAAAACGGGCAAACTTAGCTATCCTTTGCTCAGTGTCTCCAATAGCGATCACACTCATCCTTTTGGTCGTGGCGATCGTATTGTTCGCGACCGAAAAACTTCCAGTTGACGTCATTGGCATTTTGCTGGTGATGGGCCTGATATTGACCCGCGTTTTGACCGTCCAGGAGGCGGTCGCCGGTTTTGGCAACGACATCATCATCACTATCGGCGGGCTGTTCATACTGGTCGGCGGCCTGATCAAGACCGGCATGGTTGATATGATCGGCCGACGTATGCACAAGATCGCCGGCGACAGCGAATTCGTGCTTACGGCCCTGATAATGCTCGCGGCAGCCGTAGGTGCGTCGGTACTCAAAAATACGACGACGACGGCAATGTTTCTGCCGGTCGTGGTCGGCCTGGCCGCCAAGGCGAAGATACCGCCTTCGAAACTGCTGATGCCACTCGCTTTCGGCGCTATCCTCGGCGGCAGCTGCACGCTGATCGGCACGTCGACCAATCTTGCCGTCAGCGGTGCGATCCAGAGGTACGGACAGGCGCCATTCACAATGTTTGAGCTTGCGCCTGTCGGGATCATTACCTTTTCGGTCGGGATGATCTATATGCTGCTTGTCGGCCGCAAAATGCTGCCGAGCCGCGGCGGCGAAGAGTCGTTGACCGAGCAATATAATATCCGCGAATACATCTCCGAACTTATCGTCCTGCCGGATTCGCCGCTGGTCGGCAAAACCCTCGACGAGGCCGGGATCAACACCGAACTACAACTCTCGATCCTCGGCATCGTTCGCGATGGCGAACGCATTTCGGCGCCGGGATCGAATGAACGAATACAACGTCGGGACTCCCTGATAGTTGAGGGCAAGGTCAGCGACATTCTGCGAGTCAAAGAAGCCGTCGGGCTCGAGATCAAGCCGGACATCATGCTCAATGATGGCGACCTCGAGAGCGAGGACGTGGAGCTGTTTGAACTGCTGGTGATGCGCGATTCGCGTCTTGTCGGACAGACGCTCAAGACGCTCAAGTTCAGGCAGACGTACGACCTAACGGTGCTGGCGGTCAATCGACACGGTGAGACGTTTATTAATAAACTCAGCGACGTTCGGTTCATCTTCGGCGACGTTTTGCTTGTTCAGGGCAAACGCGCCGGTATAGAGCCGCTCGTGGCTGACCGCGAGGTCTTGTTGCTGGACGATGTTTCTGACGCGACTGTTCGTGTCGATAAGCGGCGGTGGGCGATCGCGGCGTTCGGATTGTTTCTGGTTCTTTCGATCTCTAAGATCACGATCGGTTTCGACGTGCCCTTGGCGGTGTGTGTGCTGGCGGGCGTGATGGTGCTGCTTGCCACCAAGACCGTTAGATACAGCGAGATGTACTCACTCATCGATTTTCGACTGCTGGTACTGATCGCCTGTATGATGAGCTTTGGCGTTGCAATGGAAAATACCCGCGCCGATATTTATCTGGCGACGCTCATTAACGATTATTTCGGGCAATACGGCAGTACGGCCGTCCTCGCCGGCTTTTTCATCCTCACCGTCGCTCTTACTCAGCCGATGTCCAACCAGGCGGCGGCGCTCGTTGTACTGCCGGTCGCGGTCAAGGCGGCGATCGCATTGGGCGTAAATCCGCGCACCTTTATCGTCGCTGTCACCTACGCGGCGTCATTTTCGTTCATCACGCCGCTCGAACCCGCGTGTGTTCTGGTCTATACGCCCGGCCGCTATCGATTTATGGATTTTGTGAAGATAGGCACCATACTAACGGTGATCGTGTTTGTCGTATCGATGATCATGGTGCCGATATTCTGGCCGATCTAATGCCCGCGAAAATTGACGACATCGCGAAACGACAAACCCCGCTTTAATATCAGCAATAACCCGATCGCCGTCCAGAATAGCGTCCTGCCCTTTCGGATAATGGTGACCGTGACGCCGACACCTGCCGCGAGAGCCACGGTTTCGCCGATGAACTGGGCTCCTGCCTCATCGACCCCGATCGCCATCGGGATCAGCTTGAATACGATCGTGATCAGCCGGCTGACGGTCTCGAGCGAAAATGCCGTCAAAAAGCTCGGCACCGCGTCCGACAAACGGGTGAGAATGTACCAGACCTCGATCACCCCGAGCCCGTGGTACAGCCACTCAAGTAGACAAATCGGCAGAAAGCGTTCCGGATATCGGCGATAAAAGCCGAAGATCATATTTTCGAACAGACGGACCTCAAGCCGGCCATTCTCCAAGATCCCGCGGGCAAATCCCCGTTGATAGAGCCTTTCGCAGAGTTCGCTGGCGATGTGCCATTGTCTGATAACGAGCAAAAACAGAAAGATCAAAACCGCGATTATCAACCCGATCGCAATATCGATCGCCAGGACCCAGCTTTCATCGAGCGTAAAGCTGCGCAGTATGGTCACCGAACCAACGATCAGGAATATGCTGGTCAAAAGACTGTAAAAGAGATTTTCCGTCGCCACCGACGAGAGCCCGACGACCAGCGGCACTCGGTGCCGAACAGCAAGCGCTTTTGAGGTGCCGCTGACGAGGATCCCGAGCGGAATGAGGCTGCTCATCGCTTCGCCGATGACGACCGCCGGCAAGGTGTCGCGAAAGTTTAGCTCATAAGGCTCATAGACGGACAACGACCACGCGCTCGCCCGCGTCGCCATCCGCAGAAAGAAGATCATCAGGATCATCGCAAAACCGACGAAGCCAAAACGCGAGATCCCGCCGATCAGATCCTCAAAACCGACCGAGTAAATAAAATAGGCGAACAGGGCGAGGCCCAAAGCGGTGAGGACCGCTCCGGCCAGTTTGAGCCGGCCGAGATTGCCATTGGTACTTTTTGCTGGTCGCGGGCCTTGATCTTCGGCGTTTTGTTCAGGATGCACTGCGTTGCCTTTAAGCTTACTAGTGACTAAAATGGTATTTTATCGAAACGTAAATAACAAAACACTTAAAGGGAATTTAATATGAGTACTGCAACTGGAACCGCCTTATCAAACACCGGCCTGACCGTATTATCAGAAGAAGAAGAATTGTTCCGAGCATCGGTTCGCGAATTCGCCGAGGGAGAGGTCCGTCCGCGCGTGGAACACATGGAGCAAGCCGCCAAGCTCGACCCCGACCTTATCAAACAGTGCTTTGAACTCGGCCTTATGGCGATCGAATCGCCCGAGGAATATGGCGGTGCCGGCTCGACGATCTTTAACGCGATCCTTGCTATCGAGGAACTCGCCCGCGTCGATGCGAGCGTGTCGGTCTTTGTCGACGTTCACAACACTCTGGTGACCAACGCCTTCATGCGATGGGGCAGCGACGAACTTAAAAAGAAATATATGCCTCAGCTTGCCGAGGGTAAGGTCGGAGCGTATGCACTGAGCGAGGCCGGATCGGGATCGGACGCCTTTGCTCTCGCGACCCGTGCGGTCGATAAGGGCGATCATTGGGAGCTGACCGGGCAAAAACTCTGGATCACGAACGGCAACGAAGCCGAGATCTTTATTATGTTCGCGACGATCGACCCGGCCGCCGGGTACAAAGGCATCACGGCATTTATAGTTGAAAAAGGCTTTGAGGGGTTCACGGTCGGCAAAAAGGAAGACAAGCTCGGCATCCGGGCGTCATCAACGACCGAGCTGATCCTCGACAACTGCAAAGTGCCGAAAGAGAACGTTCTCGGCGAGGTCGGCAAGGGCTACAAGGTATCGATCGAAACCCTCAACGAGGGCCGGATCGGTATCGGCGCCCAGATGCTCGGGATCGCGCAGGGAGCGTATGAGGCCGCACTTAAATACACCGCCGAACGCGAACAGTTTGGCCAGTCGATCAACAACTTTCAGGCAGTACAATTTCAGCTCGCGGAAATGGCCGTCGAGATCGAAGCTACGCGTCTGCTCGTCTATAACGCCGCCCGGCTCAAGGACGCCGGAAAACCGTTTCTCAAAGAAGCAGCAATGGCAAAGCTCTACTCGTCACGCTGTGCCGAGGCGGTGTCATCGAAGGCGATCGAGTTGTTTGGCGGCTACGGCTACGTGAAAGACTATCCGGTCGAAAAATTCTGGCGCGACTCAAAGATCGGCGCGATCTACGAAGGCACGTCCAACATGCAGCTTCAGACCATCGCTAAGCTTGTCATGAGCGGCAAGTAGGCAGGTCATTTCACAGGATGTACAGGATGAAGGCCATCGTGTACATCCTGTCTATCCTGTTCAAATTATGTCCGAAATACGGATCCGCCGAGCCACGCCAGACGACGCAAAGCTGTTGACCGACCTGTCTTACACGACGTTTTGGGATGCGTTTGCTCATCACCCCAAAAATGCCCCCGATGACCTTGACCACTATATGCGGCAGGCGTTCAATCAGGACCAGATCGCGGCCGAGCTCAGTGATGAGCGATCCATCTTTCTCGTTGCCGAGCTTGAGGGTAAACCTGCGGGGTATGCCAAACTAATTACCGACAGCACTGAGGACGAAATTACGGCGGACCGCCCCATCGAGTTGTCACGCCTATATTCACACCAGGAGTACATTGGCAAAGGCGTCGGTCAAAACCTGATGGATGCTTGCTTTGAGCTGGCATGTGCTAATGGGCACGACGTGATCTGGCTTGGCGTCTGGGAATATAACCCGCGGGCACAGCGCTTTTACGAAAAAAATGGGTTTTCGATCGTTGGCCGCCACATATTCCAGCTGGGTTCCGATCCCCAAACAGACCTGCTGATGCAGAAGGAACTTCAGCCGGCGGAACACACCAAAAGCGCGGAGTAAAAATATCCCTATGATTCGCCCCTTCGGGCCGCCGGATCTTGCATTGTTCCTGCTAATGGATTATCGTTGCATCTGTGCGACAGATCACGAATCCTCCAAATCCTTACAACCAGTACTCGGCTGAATACGTCGGCGAGCCTCCGCCGACGAGGCTCGAAGTGTTTGAGGAAACAGCGACCAGAAAGGTGATCACAAAGGCGTTCGCATCCGATTGGGAAGGTGGTTGGCGGTTCACTGTCAATTGCTACCGCGGTTGCGTTCACGGCTGTACGTATTGCTTTGCACGGCAATATCACGAGTATCTGGGTTACGGTGCCGGCACCGATTTTGAGACCAAGATCGTCGTCAAACCCAACGCACCCGAACTGCTTCGCCACGAGTTGCGCAAATGCCGTGACAAGATGCCGCATCTCGATTTTTCCTTCGCGACCGACCCGTATCTGCCCCTCGAGGCAAGCTACGAATTGACACGCAAGTGCCTCGAAGTATGCGTTGATTTTCGTGTGCCTGTGGCCGTAATTACAAAAGCGCCACTTGTGACCCGGGACATAGATCTCCTGACCAAACTCGAAAAGGTTTCCGTATTCTTTTCGATGCCGTTCCTGACCAAAGAGAAGTCGAACCCGTTCGAACCATTCACGCCGGTCCCTGAGGCACGCTTCAGGGCAATGAAGATGCTCTCAGACGAGGGAATATCGACCGGCATCGGTATCGCACCGGTCATTCCGGGTTACAACGAAGCGGACATCCCCGGGCTGCTCGAGCGCGCAAAGGAATGCGGTGCCAAAAGGGCGTTCATGTCGATGCTCCATCTCGATACTGATTCGATCGAGAGCTATTTTGTGCAGAAAATGAACGAGCGTCTGCCGCCGACCCGCGTCGCCAAGATCATCAGCACGATGAAACGTGAGCGCGGCGGTACGCTTCGGCATGCGACCTATAAAGAGCGGATGACCGGTAAGACCGAGCAGTGGGATGTAACTCAGAAGCTGTTTGATTTTCACGTTCGCCGTCTGGGCTTTCGCCAACACGAAAAGCCGACCGAGCCGGAAATGCCTCCACAACCGATGCAGCAGACACTTTTTTGATAAGCTGATGTTATGCAGGATCGAATCTCGGTTTTTGAACAAATGTTGGCTGATGACCCGTCGAACTCAATGGTGATGTTCGGACTGGCGAAGGAGTACGAGAAGCTCGGCGATCATGCCAAGGTCATCTCACTGCTCGAAGCATATCTCGCGGGTTTTGACGACGAAGGCAATGCCTACGGTGTTCTGGCTAATGCCTATCTGAAAAATGGCGAACGTGAAAAGGCGATCGAAACATACCGCAAAGGCATCGATGTCTCGATGGCGCACGGCCACCCGTCGATGGCCAACGAGTACCGAATGACGCTCGACCTTGATCTTAGCGAATAGGCACAATTTGTGAAGACACACATCATATTGTACGTCGCCGATCAGACACGGAGCAGCGAGTTCTACTCGACGGTGCTAGGTGCCGAACCGACGCTGAACGTACCGGGAATGACGGAGTTCGAACTCGGCAGCGACACCGTTCTGGGACTTATGCCTGAGGCGGGCGCAATGCGGATGTTCGGCGACACGATCGATGTGCCTCCGCCGGCGGGCAGGTCACCCAGAGCTGAGTTATATCTGTTGATGGACCATCCGGAAAATTACCACGAGCGTGCGATCGCGGCCGGCGGCCGTGAACTGAGCGCGGTGCAGGATCGCGATTGGGGGCACGCCGTCGGCTACACCATCGATCCTGACGGTTATGTTATTGCGTTCGCGCGTCAGATCAACGAGGCGTAGCCCCCGTACACGCATTTATCCTGGCGGTCCGGATCCGCACCGGCCTGTCAGGCTTCTCCTCGGTGACCGGAGCCTTGTTTATTGCGTCGACGGTTTCCATGCCATTTGTTACGCGGCCAAATGCGGCGAATGTGCCGTCAAGATGAGCTCCCGGCCCGACCAGAATGAAAAAGTTCGTGGTTGCCGTGTTTGGCTCATCGGTCCTCGCCATCGAGAGCACGCCGCGTTCGTGGAGTATCTTGTTCGGCTCGTCGGGTATCACCTTGCGGGCACGCATGCCGAGGGCATAGGTCATTTTGCCTTCGCGGCTGTATAGATTACCGCCCTGGATGACAAATCCCGGCACGACCCGGCTGAATGTGGTGGTATCGAGGGCACCGATCGCGACCAGGTTGAGAAAGTTTCGGACCGTCTCGCGGGCGCTTTCCGGATAAAGTTCGATCTCGATATCGCCGGCCTCGGTATCAAATTTGACGCATTTCGAAGCCATCGTCGCCACATCCGCCGTGTCGAAAGGCTCGGTGTTGGGTTCGATCTTGGTTTCGGGCCTGGCATTTGCCTTCGGGATCGGCGTTGCCGCAGGCGCCGGTGACGGCGACACGGCCTGGCCAAAAGCGGCCGCGGCAAGCATGCCGCCAATCAACGATATTCTAAAAAGGGTCTTTATCATTCGTTTCTTTTGATGTATTTTCAATAAATCCGGTCAATAAGTAAAGGAAATTAAAGGAAGCCAACCGCAATGAAAAAACTACTCTGCTCGGCCATCGCACTACTGATATCGATCTCGGCCGTTTCTGCCCAACGCGAGTTGGGTGCTCGCCCGACCGAAACAGGCGGCCCGCTGATGTTTGAACAAGCCGTTTTCGACGTTCAGGATTATGATATTTCGATCGCCGCTGACCCCGCGACCAAGACGATAAAGGGAACGACCGTGATGACGGCCCGGACCGTGATACCGACCAATGTCATCGTCCTCGACCTCGACGCGGCCTTTGCGATCAGCAGATTGACCGACGGCGTACGCGATCTCAAGTATGAGCGAAAGGCCGGTAAGATATGGATCTGGTTCCCGTTGACCAAGCAGGTCGGCGATGTGATCAAAACTTCGATCACATATGCCGGTACCCCGAAAGAAGCTCCGCGGCCGCCATGGGTTGGCGGCTTTATGTGGAAGAAAACGCCGAACGACGCTGACTGGATATCGGTCGCATTGCAGAACGACGGCGCCGACCTGATGTTTCCGTGCAAGGACCACCCGTCCGACAAACCGGCCACGGCCTCGATGCACATTACAGTGCCCGATCCGCTGATGGGTGTCGGGCCCGGCAAATTTGCCGGCGTCCGCAAGAATGCCGACGGTACGAGCGTTTACAGTTGGCGGATGACCAATCCGATCGCCAACTACTCGCTGGTTTTCAACGCGGCGCCATACAAGGTCATCGAGGACAAGTACAGGACGGCGACGGGTGAAACGATGCCGATATTCTTTTACGTTCTGCCTGAGAGCTTTGAAAAAGGCCCGGGCCTTATCGCCGAACAGAAGAAATATCTCGCCTTTTACGAGAAATATCTCGGTCCTTACCCGTTTCGCTCGCAAAAGGTCGGTATCGTCGAAACGCCGCACCTCGGGATGGAACATTCGACGGCCATCGCCTACGGCAACCAGTTCAAGTACAACGAGGACGGAACGGACTGGCTCTTGCTGCACGAGTTTGGCCACGAGTATTGGGCCAATCTTGTAACTGCCAGCGACTGGCGCGACTTTTGGATCCACGAGGGTTTTCAGTCCTATATGGACACACTCTACACCGAAACGCTCCACGGCAAGGACGCTTATATGAAGGCAATGCGCAATCGGCAGAGGGGCTTCAAGAACAAACAGCCCGTCGCCCCCCGCGAGCCGAAGATAGCGTATCAGGTCTATATGTCCGAACCGGATTATCTCAATTCGGACGGTGATATTTACGGCAAGGGTGCATACTTTCTGCACACGTTGAGATATCTGATCGGCGACACGGCATTCTTCAACGCGCTTCGCCACATGGCGTATCCGTCAAAGGAACTCGAAAGGCTGACCGATGGCCGTCAGGAACGCCTGGTCAACACTGACGATTTCCTGACGATCGCCGAGACAGATTCGGGAATGAAGCTCGACTGGCTGTTTGAGATCTACTTGCGTCAGCCAAAACTGCCGAAACTCGTCACCGCGATCCAGCAGGACTGCGTTTCGAACTGCAAAATGATGCTCAGGTGGGAAACGCCGAACAATATGCCGTTCCCGATGCCAGTCGATGTTGTCATCGGCGGTAAGACACAACGCGTCGAAATGAAGGACGGCAAGGGCAGCGTCGCATACACGGGTGCACCGCCGGTTGTCGATCCCGACGGCTGGGTTTTAAAGGCCATGTAGGCTTTGCGCCGGTCAGCGAAATTACGCTCGTTATCATTAACAAGGGCAGCGGTCCGCGGCTGCCCTTTTCGTTTTGTGATGTTAGCGGCCCAACTTCGAGGAGTTTCAAAATTGCCCGCGTGGACCAGTTTTGGTATTTTAGAATGTTAATCGTCTATTAATAATAGTTATAAATAGGATCTATCATAATGGCGTCAGCTACCAAAAAAGTTAATACAAAAACCGCGGCCAAGGCCGTTTCCACGAACGGCAAGACCGCGGCAGCCAAGTATCACGGGCTCGATACAGCGACACTCGTAGCGATGTACCGCACGATGTATATGTCGCGCCGCATCGACGATAAAGAGATTCAGCTCAAGGGCCAGAACAAGATATTCTTTCAGATCTCGGGTGCGGGCCACGAGGGCATCCTGGTTGCCGCCGCCCATGCGTTGAAGCCGGGATATGACTGGTTCTTTCCGTATTATCGTGATCGCGCACTGATGCTCGGTCTGGGAATGACCGCCCAGGAGATGCTTTGGTCATCGGTCGGTGCCGAAGCAGACCCTAATTCGCATGGGCGCCAGATGCCCTCGCACTGGGGCAGCCCTGAACTCAACGTTCCTTCGCAATCGTCGTGCACGGGTTCGCAGGCGCTTCATGCGGTCGGTGCGGCCGAGGCGGGCTATCGTGCCGGTTTGGTAAAGGGGCTCAAGGACAAGGTCACGGGATTTAAGGGCGACGAGGTCGTCTATATGTCGGTCGGCGACGGAACTACCAGCGAGGGCGAATGGTGGGAAGCCCTCAATACCGCGTCAAATCTCAAGCTGCCGGTCATATTTATGGTCGAGGACAACGGATACGCCATCTCGACCCCGGTCGAGGTCGGTACCGCCGGCGGCAATGTCGCAAAGCTTGTCACCGGTTTTCCGGGCCTCTACATTCAGGAGTGCGACGGGACTGACGTGCTCGAGAGCTATCAGACGATGCAGCGCGCGGTCGCCTACTGCCGCGAGCGTAAGGGACCGGCATTTGTTCACGCTAAAGTGGTCCGTCCCTATTCACACTCGCTGTCCGACGACGAAAAGCTCTATCGCCCGGTCCACGAACTCGAGGCCGAGGTCGCGACCGATCCGATCCGCAAGTTTGGTGAGTTTTTGATGACCGAGGGCATCGCCTCATCGGAGCAACTCGAGGTGCTCAGAAATGAGGTCGATACCGAAGTAACGGCCGCATCTGACATCGCCATCGAAACGCCTCAACCGGCACCCGAATCGGCGCATCGAAATGTATATTCGCCCGACGTGGACCCGACCGACCGACAGTTGTTCGACACCGAAGACGGGGCCGAACTACACGGCAACCCCGGCACGATGGTCGATCTGATCAATCGCTGTCTGCACGAGGAGATGAAGCGCGACGAGAGGATCGTCGTATTCGGCGAGGACGTCGCCGACTGTTCACGCGAGGAGTACCTTGACGAGGTCAAGGGCAAGGGCGGCGTCTTTAAGGTGACGGCCAACCTGCAGCGAAAATTCGGATCGGCCCGCGTTTTCAACTCGCCGCTCGCGGAGGCGAATATCATCGGCAGGGCTTACGGTATGTCGCTCCGCAACCTTAAGCCGGTTGTCGAGATCCAGTTCTTTGACTACATTTTCCCGGCGTTTCACCAGATCCGAAATGAGGTCGCGGTGACCCGCTGGCGTTCGGACGGCGACACCAAATGCCCGATGGTCATTCGTGTACCGGTCGGCGGCTACCTTAAGGGCGGAGCCGTTTACCACTCGCAGTCGGGAACGACGCTCTTTTCGCACACGCCCGGATTGATGATCGTCTACCCATCGAATGCGCTGGATGCCAACGGCCTGCTCCGGACGGCGATCCGCTGCGACGATCCGGTCATGTTCCTTGAGCACAAGCACCTGTACCGTCAGGTTTACAACAAATCACAGTATCCGTCGAGCGATTTTCTGATCCCGTTCGGCAAGGCGAAAAAGGTCCGTGAGGGCAGTGACGTTACGATCGTCACATTCGGCGCGTTGGTCGAGCGGTCCAATCAGGCTTGCAAACGGCTCGAACAGCAGGGCATATCGGTCGAACTGATCGACCTGAGGACGCTCGTTCCCTATGATTGGGAGGCGATCGCCGAGTCGGTCAAAAAGACCTCACGCGTCATCGTAGCCCACGAAGATCCGGTCTCGTACGGCTACGGAGCCGAGATCGCCGCACGCATTTCGGACGAGCTTTTTGAGTACCTCGACGCGCCGGTCCGCCGCGTTGGAGCGACCGATACATTCGTCGCCTATGCCCCGCAGGTCGAGGATTACATCCTGCCGCAGTCTGAAGATGTTGAGAAAGCTGTGCAGGAATTGATGAAGTACTAGTTTAGATCCACCAGGGAGCCACGGAGGGCACAAATGCACTGCAACCGCTACTCTTCCGGGCTATCTGTGCCTCTTTGGTGGTCTATGACAGTTTGTAGATCCCGGTAGACAGGCGTTCCGCAAAACCTTCGTCCACCAGCTGTTGATTTGCCTTTCCCGCTTCCCACCGTTGAAATCCGAATTTTCCTGACAGTTCACCCCGGAGTGTCATTCCGCACGTTTTGAGATAGGTTCGGGCGAGTTCACGAACTGCATCTTCTCGTGACATTGTTACCGCCGTTTCCTCGGGAAAACGGGCCTCGGCCGGTGTCCAAATGTATGTAAATTTCGGAACGTACACGACCTCTTGCGGAACGACCTTCATCCGACGCTGCAGTTCGTCCATTGCCCGCGTGAGGTCCTTTTTGTCCTTAAAGCCGCACTCTGCACGCAGGTCGGCGGTCGCCATTTCCCATTCTTTTCGCAAAACCGCGAGAACGCGCTGAGCGTCCTTCGAGAGGACGCCGCCTTCGCCCTTTCGCGAACAGCCCCAGATCGCGTTGAAAACAGGGATCATCCGCCGGGCCAGAAACATCGAATTTCCCTTGACCAACTTGGCGTAATAGACCCGGCCGCGGGCGATCACCTCATCCTTCAGCACCCACGCCCGGCTCGCTTCGTAATCCTTTTGAACCGTTCGCGGCATATGGGCATCGCGTCGGCCGCACACGGCGATGTAAACCGATGGCAGGGCTTTGCGAACGTCGGTCAGCCCCAGGCAGAAGCCGAGATCTTCGACCATTGCTTCGACCTCTTCGGCAGAGTCGATCTTCAGCGAGTCTTCACGATGCCATTTGCGGTCGCGGTAAAATTCGATCTCCTCCGGCAGTTCACGCATGACGTTATTTTGCCACACACCGGCGAAATCGCTATTGGTCGCTCAAAAGAAAAGCGTTGAGCGGTGCATTGACCACTCAACGCTGACCAATACCCCAACCGGCACGCCACTGTCGCTACCTGATGGGCGATGAAGATGTAACGGTCACGGTCGAGCCCTTCATCAACTGCAGGTCTTCGCGGCCCTGTATCGCGACCGAGCCGGCACCGGCACCGCCGCCGATGATCGCGCCGATCGCTGCACCCTTGGCTCCGCCCGCGATGACGCCGATCAGGGCTCCGAGGCCTGCTCCGATACTTCCGCGTTTTACCGACTCCTTGGTCTGGCTGCCGCCCTGCGCGCTGCCTTCGCTGTCGATCTTGACTGTCTTTCCGTTATGGTCCTTGATCGACTGCAAGTTTGCGGCAAAATCATAGGTCTTGCCATCGCGAAGCGTGATCTTCTCAAAGTTGAATGTCACGTTTGACCGGCCCGTTACCTTGCCGGAACGTCCCACGCCGGTAATGTAGCCCTCGATGGTCGCCCCGCGAAATTCGTCCGGTGACTGCACCGTCAGACGAAAGCGGTCGTTATTTTGCGATGCCTTGGTATTGATCTCGTTTTCGAGGATACCGGTGATGACCATGCCGTTCGGGACGATGAAGTCACCGGTGCGTCCCGGTACCGCCGATGGCGTTCCGCCGTACGTCGGACTGCCGTTCTGATCGTTGTCCGAATAGCCGCCGCCTGTGTCGCCGGTATTTCCGCCGCGGTCGATGCCGAGACGGGCGACCGAGTCGGTCTTGTTGTAAACACTCTCGGCAAAAACGGTCTGATCGAGGTAGCCGGTGGTCACACGGCGGGAAACCTTAAGCGATCGTCCGTTGCCGACCGCTGTGAACGTGATCGTGTAATCGGTGTCTCCGCCGAGGCTCGATACCGTCAGAGACTGGCCGCTGATCGATGCTCGCAAACGTAACGTCTTGCCGTTGCCGATCTGTTCGACCTTTTCGCGGCCGTCAGCGGTAAAGCTGACCGGCGATGCCTTGGTCGTTGCAAGGGTGACACGGTCGCCGCGGATGTCAATGGCGATCTGTCCGGGTGCCTCGAGTTTTTCTCGCAGGTCCTCGCGGTCGTCGCTGCTGAGTTTGGCATTATCGAGTATGTCGTCGATGCTCTCGCTGCGGCTTAGATCGATGTCATATGTGCCGGAAAGCCCGACGGTGACAGTGTTTTGGCGGCCGTTATCGGGGTCGTCGATGACCGGTTGAGATTCGTCCTCATTATCCCACGTGTTGGAAATACCGTAATTGGCCCCGATCCGATCGATCTGTTGGGTCACCGCGGTCCAGCCGTCCTGAATTCGCCGGTTTTGCGACGAGGTATTCAAAAAGCGGTTGATCGGGCGAGCGTTCATTATTATGTCTTCGACATCGCGGCGATTTTCACGCCGCTGTTCAAAATTTTGCTGAAACTGCTTGACGCTGTCGCGGAGCGAGCGAATGTCGTCAGTCACGGCCGACACATCGCCGTTGTTGTCCGAGCTGCTGCGCATCTGGTAACGAAGGTCGTATTCGAAATCGTCCAGCTTTGACGAGAGACTGCGGACCGCATCGCGTATTTCGCGGTCGTTCCGCTTCTGGGCCTGAGTAACGGCCGCAGTTCCAAGTACAAACGTTGTGATCATTACGATCACCGCAAACGAATTACCAAGTCGTTTCATAATTGCCATCCTTTCTGCACTATCGACAAAAAACGCGCACACGCGCCCCTGCGCTCGGTATGAAGCATTTTTCGTGCCAATGGTTGTTCAGAGGTTGCCATTCACCGGTCCGGCCTTATGATAAAATCGAATAAGGCAGACAGGAGAAGTTTATGGCAGATGATGCATTAAAGGCGACCGTGCGGTACGCCGGCGACGAATTCTTTATCGGGACGAGCCCAAGCGGCCACGCCCAAGCTATTGATACTAAAGGTGATAGGCACGCGGCACCGACGCCGATGGAGATGCTTTTGATCTCGGTTGCCGCTTGTACGGCGGCTGATGTCATATCGATATTGCAGAAAAAGCGTCAGGATGTGACCGACTATAATGTTGAGATCACCGGCACTCGCGCAGACGATCATCCGCGTAAATACACCGCGTTCCATGTCAACCATATCGTGCGCGGACGTAGTGTTTCGTCAGACGCCGTTGAAAGGGCGATCGAACTCTCAGATACCAAGTACTGCTCGGTCGCCGCGACCGTACGGCCGACTGCCGAGATCACGACCTCGTACGAGATCATCGAGACTGTTTGAGCTTACTTTGAAATGCGAAAAAGGGACAAGCTTGCTTCATCCGGCCTCGACCCGCAGGGCGGAAGCGTTTGCGTGTTTGTGGGCTTTAGTGCAGATTAGCTGAATATGAATCGTTTAGTTTTGGCCGCTTCGGCCGTTTTGGTGTTTGCCGGGGCTGCCGCTGCTCAGGTGCCGCTGACGACTGGTGTCGAGATCCTTAAGGCGGAGGACGCCCGCCGGTATGACGGCGTGCTCGAAAAACTGTTGGCTTCGCCATCCTCTGACGTGCGAAAGCGCTCAGCGCTTGCCGCGAGCCGGATCGGCGATGAGAGAGCTATCGGGCGGCTGGCCGGTTTACTCGCTGGAGATCCCTCGGACGACGTGCGGGCGACGGCGGCATTTGCGCTCGGCGAGATCGAATCGATCAACGCTGCAGATGCTTTGCTGGGCGTTCTCGATAAGGATAGACGCCCCGGTGGAACCGATTCGAGCATCGTGGCACGTGCCGCCGAAGCCGCGGGAAAGATAGCGGCCGCAAACCCAAAGGATGATCGTTCAAAGTTGCTCGGAAAGGCGATCCTCGCGGTGCTCGATTTCGAGCACAACAAGCGGTCGAGGGCCTTCGACGACATCGTGTTGCTTGGGCTGACCGCGGTGCTGCGCGCACGGCCGGAAGGCGGAGCCGATTCGGTCAAGAACTTTCTCCGCTACTCGAACCCGCGTATCGTCGGCGATGCGCTTAATACTCTGACCAGGCTACGAGCCAAGAACGCCAATGCAGAGGTTCGAGAACTTTTATCCACTCATAAGGACGCGGTCGTTAGGGCAAATGCCGCCCGAGTGTTGGGGGCCGCCGAGGACAAGGATTCGTTTGACCTGCTGCTGAAGGCGGCAATGGGTGATCTCGACCTTCGTGTCCGCGTCGCCGCGATCCGATCGCTGGCCTCACTCAAAGACGCACGGGCCGCCAAAAGTCTGATCACCCGAGGGAATGAGCTGCTGATACCCGTTCATGGCGACCCTGGTCCGCTGCGTCCGGGACAAAAGGCCACCAACCTGCGGCCGATCGAGGTCGCGATGCCTAAAAATGAACTGCTCGAGATCGCGACCGCCGTCGGACGGGTGCTTGCCGGAACCGATGACAAAGACGCCCTTGCGTTCCTCAACAAACTCAACGAGCGGGACAAATTTACAAGCTCCGAGACGTTCGTCGCCATCGCTCGCGTTTCGCCTGATGCGATGCTTCAGATGACGGCTCCGAAGGCAGCGTATTCTGATTTTCGTATCGCCGCGGCCTATGGACAGGGTTTTGGCGAGATCGCCGCACTCAAGAATGATGCGCTGAATGCAAAGGCCGGTAGTAAATTAACGCAGTTCGTCGCGTCCATGGCAACGGAAGTCAGGGCGAAAGACCATGAAAAGATGCTGATGGCACTGCCCGACCTGATGCGTGCACAAGCCGCACTGAAACCGGATAATCTGGACGCGATCCTCAGGAGCCAAATGACGAGCGACGATGTGTTCATTCGGGCCGCAGCCGCCGAACTATTGAGCGAGCGACCATTCTCGAAAGAGAATTTCGAAGCGATCGCAAAGGCGTTCTCAGTTTCGATGGTCAAGGACAAGCACGATAATGACGCCGCGATCGCCATACTCGACGCCTTGGCAAAACTCGACAAACCTAACGCCACGGGCTCGATGTTGATGGCATTGAATTCGGGTGATTATCTGGTTCGCAAGAAGGCGTTCGATCTGCTCGACGACCCTGAATTGTATAAGATGTCGCCCGGCATCCCGTTCATGATCAAAAAAGCGCGTGATGAAGGAAAAGACAAAGTTCAGCCGTACCTCTCGAGGTATGGCTCAAGGCTCGGCCAGATACTTAACCGCGACGCGGACTATCGACGTGCTTTGTCGCGAAAGAATGGTTCGGTCAGGGCGGTGCTGACCACCGAAAAAGGGGCATTTGCGATCGTCTTTGACCCTGAGGAAGCACCGCTGACGGTGGATAATTGGGTCAAACTGGCTCGAACGGGGTATTTCAACGGCCTCGAAGTTCACCGTGTTGTGCCCAATTTTGTGATGCAGGACGGCGACCCACGCGGAGACGGCAATGGCGGGCCGGGCTGGTCGATCCGCTGCGAGGTCAATATGCTCGGTTACGATCGCGGTGCGGTCGGTATGGCACTGTCGGGCAAAGACACCGGCGGGTCACAATGGTTTGTCACGCATTCGCCGCAACCGCACCTTGATGGTGGATATACCGTTTTCGGGCACGTCGACGAAGCGGACATGAAGGTCGTCGATAACATCGTTCGCGGCGATCGTATCATCT
This sequence comes from Pyrinomonadaceae bacterium, assembly GCA_019694345.1. GTDB lineage: Bacteria > Acidobacteriota > Blastocatellia > Pyrinomonadales > Pyrinomonadaceae > OLB17. The sequence goes on from JAIBCA010000097.1 coordinate 38,963, forward strand.
CGGTGAAGGTTTTTGAAGGCCCGGTCAGGGCGGCTCCGCGAACGTCCCTCAAAGCAAAATAGCACGATGGACAATGCTCAAGAGCCTGAGTTTGCGAGATCCAATGGTGAAAGGTTCATTGACGGGGGTGAGCGGATCTATGACCTTGGTGATGAGATTCTGGTCGTGTGTCCGAAATGCTCCGGAATGGCAAAGGTGATATTGAGCGGCGATCTTCCGGCAAAGCCGACCGGTGACCTCTTTGCCCCTCGGCGTCTGATATGCACGAAATGTTGGTACAGAAATAATTGGGCTGGGCGAAAGGTAACCATTGGCGAAGCTGTGGACTGGTTCTTCGGAATGCCGTTGTGGCTAACGGATTCTTGCTGCGGCGAAGTGCTCTGGGCATACAATCTGAGACATCTCGAGATGATCGAGGGCTATGTTGCCGCTAAGCTCCGCGAACGAACAAAAGGGGGCAGAAATTCGTTTCTTTGCAAGCTGCCGAAATGGTTACAGTCGGCAAAGAATCGCGACGAGATAATGAGGTCGATCCGAAGGCTTAAAGAGAAGTTAAATGCAGGAAACTGAACATACAAGGTCGCGTTCTATATATAGCTCGTCCGGGCGACATGTGAGTCAGATCGAGATCGAAGAGGGCCTCGATAACTTGTCGCACTATCTTGACGGGCTTTTCCGCGTACCGGGCACAGGATGGCGATTCGGGCTCGATGCGGTCATTGGGCTGATCCCGAATGTCGGCGACACGCTTACTTCATTCGCGTCGTTCTATATCCTGTTTGCGGGTGTCCGATATGGCGTCCCGAAGATCACTCTTTTGCGAATGGCTTTCAACATCGGCCTTGATTATGTTGTCGGAATGGTGCCTTTTATCGGTGACGCCTTTGATTTTGTGTGGCGTGCCAATAAACAGAATATGGATCTGATCCGTACACGCGCCGCCGGCCACGGTCAGGGAACGACCGGCGATTATCTATTTGTGTTCGGGTTGATCGCGATCTTGATCCTGATCTTGATGAGTTCGATATTCTTCAGTTTCTACGTACTTGGCTGGCTGATATGGGCGATCTCAAACAGCTTTTGAGACGCTGGACAAAATAAATGGCGCTCACCGAACTTACAGTTCAAAATGAGCGCCTTTATCGGATTATGGCGAATTAAGCTGCCGCTCCCTGTGGAGCGAACATTTTATCAAGTGCTGTCTGCAGCACGCCGATGCCGAACTCGCCGGCCGCGCGCGTCTTTAGTTTTCCATCAGCGTCAAACAGATAATAAACGGGCACCCAGCCCTGCTCATTCTGAAAAGCGTCCTTCAGCTTGTGCAGGCTGTCGACCGCGGTTGGCTCAACTATCTTGTTGGCCTCGATCGCTTCTTTGACGGTCTCAAGGTCAGTATCGGCCTCGTAACGCGGCATGTGAACCGCCACCGTCTGCAGACCAAGTTCACCGTATTTGGCCTTGATGTCATTCAAGGCAGGCATCTTATCCTTGCAGATCCCGCATGAGACTGCCCAAAAGTGAACGAGCGTCGGCTTGCCTTTTACGAGCTCAGCCGTCTCGTCAGCCGTGCCGTTAAACCAGTTGGTCGCCCCTTCGAGGGCCGGCATCGAATCCCCAATTCTCATTGGCATAGTTTTACTCCGTAATAAAGTTCTTGTGCTTAAAGAGTCGGGACGTGCGTGACGAGATAAGAAATTCTCGAATACTCAGGCACGTCCCAAACACTGCAACACGTTAAGCTCAAACCGTCAGGTTTGAATCACCGGGCTTCCAGTCAGCCGAGCAAAGTCCGCCGGTCTGAAGTCCCTGCAGCACACGAAGGGTTTCATCGACCGAACGTCCGATGTTCAGATCATGGACGACCGCGTACTGAAGTACGCCATCCGGGTTGATGATGTAAAGGCCGCGAAGAGCGATGTTTGCTTCCTCGACCAGGATGTTGTATGCACGAGCGAGCTTACCGCCAACGTCAGACGCGAGCGGATAACGCAGACCTTCGATACCATTCTTGTCCCGCGGAGTTTTGATCCATGCGCGATGCGAGTGTACAGAGTCTGTCGAGATGCCGATGACCTCGGCGCCGACGCCATTGAGCTCATCAAGACGATCCGAAAAGGCGGTCAGCTCAGTCGGGCAGACGAATGTAAAATCAAGCGGGTAGAACAAAAGTACCAACCACTTACCCTTGTAATCTGACAATTTAACGTTCTCGGCCAAGGTTTCCATGTTCTTGGTCGAAGGCATGTTAAAGTCCGGCGCCGGTTTGCCGACCTTGGCCAATGTGACCGTGTTTTCTGTTGCAGTTCCTACAGCTGTTGACATGTTATTAATAGATCTCCTTGTTTTAATATTTGTTCACCACAGACACACGGCGTTCTCCATGGGTCTGCGGTACGATTATCAACTTATGCAATCGGGACAGATGCCCCGAAGCACAAACTCCAATGATTCCGGTTCAAAGTTAGAATACTTGGCCGCGCGATCAACCAGTTCCTCGGGGTGTTCCATCTCAATATCCGTCAACCTTCCGCACCTGGTGCAAAGAGCATGGTCGTGACGCGTTGTCATTCGGTCAAACCGGCTCGCGCCGTTGCCAAACTGTATCTCGGCGATCATACCCGAGTCCTTAAGGAACCTGAGCGAGTTATAAACGGTCGCAAAGCTGATCTCGGGCATCTTGGCTTTAGCGTTCGCAAATACCTCATTTGCGGTCAGGTGCTCATCGGCTGCACGGATAACGTCCAAGATGGTCTGTCTCTGTTTGGTTAACCCCGTTCTTTGAGTTGTCGTAACTTCCATAGCGTTCCATCCTTAGATTTAGAATAATTCTAATATCAATGTTTGTCAATGGTCGGGGACTCTTTTTTGGAGGCATTCAAGTTTTGAATAGATGTGACCATTGACGTTATGACCAGGCAACACCGGAACATGGACTGATGGCAGATGCCTCAGATCCGCCCAAATGCGAGTATTGCCACACAGCGGTGCGTATTACTTTTTTGCCGGACTCGTGTCTATTAGCAGCTTTCGACGAGCCTGAACTATGAGGCCGGGCCGCTTCGACATCACGTCGATAATGCGTTCGGCGATACCGCGGGTCTCGACGACCGGTATTTTAGGCATATACGTCACGACGTATGCAGCATCGATCATGCGGGCAACGAGCGGTGCCTTGAGCTCCATCTCGGCAGGTGAAAGCGGCAGAATAAATTCGCCATTGGTGTTTTCCGCAAGCCGTTCGAGACGCTCCTGTGCGTCCTCGAGGTCGGCTTTGCGCGACTTCATGCGTTTGATAAGGGTGCGATCCAAGCTGATGGTCTTGGCGCGCGGAGCAGTCGCGGTGTCTCGGACGCCGTTCGGCAGGCCGGCGGCGACCTCGTCCGGCATGGCCTTGGGCGGAGGCGAGTTTGAGATGCCCTTTGTTCGCGGTTCGATATCGCCGGACTCCATCAGGGTGTAGCTGAGCACGTGGACGCTGATGTCGGTGGTGAGCAGGCGCTGAAAGGCGTCAAACTTGGCCGACGAGCGGCCCTGGCTGTCCGTACCGTCAGTGATCAGGACAAGGTGGCGATTTTCGATCGGTGCGCGGAGCATAAAGTCCGTCGCCATCGTGATCGCGTCAACAAAGGCCGAGCGGCGTCCGAAATTGGTCTTTCGGGAGATGGCGGCGAGTGTCTGTGAGCGGTCGGTTGTCCATTCGTCGACGATCTCGGGCCGGTCGCTATACTGCATAACGGCGATGGAGTCGCCAGGGGCGAGCGCGAGTGCGACGGCGCGGGCGACGGAGCGCGTCTTGTCCAGGCTCTTGACCGAGCGGAGTTCGCCGCCGGTGTCCATCAATATAAGCACATTGGCGGGCAGACGCCTGACGCTCGTCGGCTGATGCAGGCGGTCATTCTCGGTGATGACGAGGTCGCCGGCGGTGACGCCGCTAAAGAATTTTCCACTTTCGTCAAAGGCGAGAACGTTCAGTTTGATCTCCTCGGTCGTAACGCGAACGGTATCGTCGGCGGGTGTCGGTGTAGGTGTCTGCTGGACGCGGCCGCTCTGTGCAAATGCGCTCGCGGCGGAGGCGGTGAGCAGGATGAACGTGACCGCAAGGGCGATAACGGAGCGGGCAACGATCGTGGCAAAAGCGCGTTTCATTAGCGGGTTTGATGCCCAAAGGCCGTAAAGCTTTGCACCGTGTCGGCCTATAGCTTGGGAAACTCCTCGACAAAATCGAGTAGATTCCCGACGTAATCGCCAAACCGCGGACAGGCAATGCCGTGCCCGGCGAGCAGGGCGTCGGCGACGCTGGCGTCGTAGGTCTGCGAGATAAAAAAGTACGGCACACCGGCATGCGGCAGGCCGGTCAGCGGCGGCGAGATACGCGTGGATAGAAACCACTCGACCAGCTTCGGCGGCGGGCCAAATTCCGACCGGCGGCCGGTCATATCGTGTGCGATCGTGTCAAAAAGCTCGGCCGTCGTCAGAGGCGAAGGGTCGGCGATGGCGATGGTCTTGCCAATGGCGGCGGTATCGCGGGCGAGGGCGGCGATCGCGTCTACCACAAAATCGACCGGCACCAGATTGAGTCGGACCTTGTCATTGCCGACATTTACCAGCCGAAGCAGCACCGGTGCCTTGCGCAGGTACTGGATCAGGTAATAGATGCCGTCGTACTTGACGGTCTCGCCGGTGACCGAGTCGCCGACGACGACGGACGGGCGAAAGATGGTCATTGGCAGGTCGGCCTTAAGCCGGTCAACCTCGACTTCGGCCAGGTACTTGGTTTCCTCGTAAAAATTGCGGAACCCGGCATCGTGCTCGAGCTCGGTTTCGAGAATACGGCCCTTACGCCGGCCGGCGACGTAGCAGGTCGAAATATAGTTGTAACGGCGAAGGTTTTTGACCGACCGGACAAAGGCGTTGACATTTCGAGTGCCCTCGAGATTGACCTTAAAGGCCAGGTCACGCTCGACGGCGAGGTCGTACACGGCCGCAAGGTGAAATACGTCGGTCGTCTCGAACAAAATAGTCTCGAGATCCTCCGGGTCGATGCCTAGATCGGGTTTGGTGATGTCGCCCTCGACTATCACAAAGCTCTCGAGCGGCACGCCGGTCTCCTCGGCAATATCCTCGATGTCCTCGATCGCCTGATCGACAAATTGCGGCTGGACGAGCAGATAAAACTGCGTTTCAGACCGCGCGAGCCGCGCCACCAGCCGCCCTGCGATAAACCCCGGAAACCCCGTAATAAAGATCGACTCTCGGTACAACATCAATTTCTATGATAGCAGATGGGATAGGTATC
>JAIBCA010000151.1 GCA_019694345.1 Pyrinomonadaceae bacterium
GGTTTTCCTCAAGTACCTTGACCGGGATCGTGCGAAAACTGGTGGCCGTCGGGACCGTGAGGCTCGTTTCCATGTTCTCGACTATCTTCTTTGCCGGGCCGGTGATCGCTCGCGGCGAGGTGTCGCCTGAAATAGGTACGACGACCGGCGGTTTCGGCGCCGCGGCGGCCGGCGAAACGGTGGCGGCTTTTGCTGGCGAAGCTGCCGATGCTGCATTTCCGGGTGTCCGGCCGTTCAGGAGGTCGCCAAAATACTCCTGCCAGGCGTCGTCTACCAGTTTCGGGTCGTTCCGATAGCGTGCCAAAAGCCCTTCGACATAGGTTGCGTTCGAACCAAAATTCTCTTGTATGAATGCGGATAGATCTTTATTTTCGCTCACGGTCGTATAGGTTTCCTCACCAAAATTGCTCAAACTTCGATTTTATCGCAATCGAAGAAAAAAACGTAGTTTCTCTTAATTTCGGAGGGCGGCTGGTATCGGATTCTCGATAAGAAGCGAGATATTGATCGGCACGACACGTTTGAAACTCATACCAAATTTCCGGAATCTGCCGAAAGCGAGCACCGTGCCTGTCACCTTCCAACTCTCTGTCGAGGAGACATATTCGCGGTAAGCGGCCCGTGCCAGAGTAAGGGTGCCGATCCTGACCCGTACCGGCGAGGGAAGTTTGGTAAGCTCATTTTTCGAAAACGAAAACGAGTGGCGGTACTCATCGGCGGCGACGCTGATGCCATTAACACGAAGGTCGTTGAAAGTGAGAAAGTCGATCGATCCGCTTTGGTCAACTGCCGTGAATGAACCGTCAACGTCGAGCACGATGCCACTGATCCCGATATCGACGAGGGTCGGTGATCCGACCGAAACCGCACCGTCAGACCCTTCGGGCCGAGTTGAGCCCCCACTGGCGACGATGTCTATCTTCGCCTTGTGAACCTTGTACCCACGGATCTTTTTCGGAAAATTCTGAGGGGCGGCGGCACTTGCAAGAGCCATTATGGCTGCTATCACAGCAACCGCCGAAATTATCCGGGAACGCGTCATTTTGCCGATGAACGCGACTTCGAACGAACCGCCTTCGGCTTTGAGCGTTCGCCATCGTTCTCGGGTGAGCCGCTTTCGGCCGCGATATCGAGATCCTGTTTGATAGCGTCGAGGATGCCGTTGATGAACTGCGTTGCTTCGTAGGTTGAAAATCGCCGGGCGATCTCGAGGGCCTCGTTGATAACGACCGTATGCGGCGTGTCCGCGTAAAGAAATTCGTAAACCGCCAGTCGCAGCACATTTCGGTCTACGATCGCCATCCGTTCGATTCGCCAGTGCTCGGCTCGGGTCTTGATCCGGCTGTCTATGATATCAACGTTTGCGATGGTCCCTAGAGCCAGGTTATCGGCAAACGTCCGCGCCGGCGTAACTGCCACAATCATCTCTTCGATCGCCGGCAGAGTCTTCGTCAAAAGGTCATTTAGGACCGCTTCGACCCGTCCGGAAAGGTCCTTGAGTTCACGATGCTCTTCCTTGAAGTAATCATTCTTGTCCAGCGATTCAAGATGCTCAATGTCTCCGACGAGCCGCCCGAAATAGGTGCTGATCTCGCTGAGTACGACGTTGACCTCTTCCGTTTTCGGCGAATCGTTGGTCGAGATCGACTCGCGAAGTTCGCCGTAGGTCCTTCGCAGCAAGTTGTTTAGACCATCGAGATGCTTGAGCTTTGTGGCTCTTGAGCTTTCACGATCGAGGCTGTCCGCTCGCTTGAGCAAAGAACGTATCTGGTCAAAAAGCCTGCCGAGGTCGTCAGCACCGGAGGTCACACGACGGAGCAGATCATTGGCTCCCTTGTGAAATTGCTCCAGACCGAGTTCTGCCCAGTAGTCACCAGAGGTAAAACGTTCCTGCCGGACAAGATCATACGCAAAAAGCATGTGCAGGGCACACTCACGGGCTTTGTGTCGGGTCCCCGAACTTTTTTCAACCTTTTCAATTGACATTCGGGCTCACCATACCTTCGACGGCAAACACCTGTTCGCGGTCGGCAAATTCATGAACAAGCGAAGCCATCTCGATCGCCGAAAGGGCTGCCTCGTAACCTTTATTATCTTCATTTTCGCCCGAACGAGCGACCGCCTGTTCGGTATTGTCGGCGGTTATGACGCCAAATAGGATCGGAATGCCGGTGTTGAGTGCAGCCTGCATAATTCCGGCGGCCGCCTGCCCGGCGACATAGTCAAAGTGCGGCGTGTCACCGCGGATCACCACCCCAAGGGCGATCACCGCATCAAATTCGCCGGACTCGGCCGCCATTTGACACGAGAGCGGCAGTTCAAAGGCTCCGGGAACCCAGAAAGTCTCGACATCGCTCGGATCCGCGCCAGCACCGCTGAGTGCCTCGGCCGCGCCGTTTGCGAGCCTGGAAGTGAGTTCGTGATTCCAGCGGCTGACAACGATCGCAAAGCGGCGTCCGGCGGCTGAGATTGGTGCTCGATTTAGTTCCGTTTTCAAAATTTGTGATCCAATCGCGGCAATTCCGCTCATTAGAGTATAGAGAACGCAAAACCAGTTTGCCAAGATAGAACGCCGAGTTTTGCTTTTAATACTAAATCACCGAATAATAGCCGTTGAAAATGTCGCGGCATATCATTGAAACTGAAGAGACGCTTATCATCGAAACACCCGAGCGGGTGCCCCTCGAATTTGCCCTCGCTTCGATCGGAAACCGATTTTTGGCGGTTGCTATAGATCATTTCCTCCAGTATTTATCAATATTTATCCTTGCGTGGATACTGCTCGCTCTTGCCGGAACGAGTGCAGGCGAGGTCGCCGACGCTCCGGACAAGCTTTTTAGCGAGGCTCCGAAATGGACCCTTGCAGTGACGATCATTGGCCTATTTCTGATCTTTGCCGGATACTTCATATTCTTTGAGTGGCTCTGGAACGGCCAAACACCGGGAAAGAGGCTCATGAAGCTTCGCGTGATCCGCGAGGACGGCCGGCCGATCACGCTTTGGGAAGCGATCGCCCGCAACCTCTTGCGGATCGGCGACGCGGTTCCGGGCTTTATCGTACCGGTTTATTCGATCGGTCTGATCACGATATTCCTGAGCAACCGTGATCAGAGGCTCGGCGATATTTTTGCCGGCACCGTTGTCATTCGTGAACGTGCCGGCGAGGCTCCGACCTTTGCCGAGACATTTTCCAACCCGGTCAGTGATACCGCCTTTAGCCGCGTACAGAAACGGATAGAATTTCGGGCCGACCTCGAACAGGTGACCGAGGCCGAGATCGAGGTCGTCGAGAGCTTTCTTCGCAGGCGGTGGGACCTGTCCGAAAAGCAGCGTGTCTGGATGGCGTGGCGGATCGCACTGCCGCTGATGTACAAGCTCAAACCTAACTACGACATGGCCGATTTCACCTACGAAGGCTTTCTGGAGGAACTGCTGCACCGACATCATGCCCGACGCAAATTTATTAATTAGAGTTTGGCGAAACTGACGCGGTTTGTGGTAATTTGGCAGTTCGGCCTTGTGACTGCTCAATTGCCGCGAGTCGATCGCTATCATCGTGAAACGAAATATCCTGATAACCGGCGGAGCCGGATTCATTGGCTCGCATCTGGTCGATCGGCTGCTCGCAGAGGGCGAGTGGCGGATCACGGTGGTTGACGACCTGAATGATTTCTATTCGCCAGATATTAAACGTTCAAATATTGCCGGACACCTGGACCACCCGGGTTACCGATTCGTTGCGGCAGATATTCGTGACTCGGCCGCTCTTGCCGAGGTTTTTTCCGGTTCCGGGTTTGACGTTATAGTGCACCTCGCCGCCAGAGCAGGAGTAAGGCCATCCCTTTCCCAACCGCAGCTGTATTTTGAAACGAACGTCACAGGTACGTTAAATCTGCTTGAACTGGCACGCACCCATAAGGTCGGTCAGTTTGTATTCGCCTCGTCATCGAGTGTTTACGGCATCAATTGCAAAATGCCGTTCTCCGAAGATGATCGTATTCACCAGCCTATCTCACCTTACGCGGCGACCAAGGCAGCAGGCGAATTGCTTTGTCACACCTATTCACATCTGCATGGGATCCGTACGGTTGGCTTGCGATTCTTCACGGTTTACGGTGCCCGGCAGCGGCCTGACCTTGCAATTCACAAATTTGCGAAACTGATAAATGAAGACATGCCGATACAGATGTTCGGCGACGGCACGACGCGGCGTGATTATACCTATATTGACGATATCATGCAGGGTGTCAGAGCCTCGATCGATTATGATTCATCAATACACGAGATCTTTAACCTGGGTGAATCACAAACGACAGAGCTTCGGGAACTGATCTCGACGCTCGAAAATTCACTCGGGAAAAAAGCTGTGATCGATCGCCAGCCGATGCAGCCAGGCGATGTGCCATGCACATTCGCCGACATTACGAAGGCCCGCGAACTCCTTGGCTACAACCCGACAACGAAGATCGCCGACGGTATTCCGAAGTTTGTTGATTGGTTTCTCAACTCCAACCAAAGAAACGCCTCATCTTAGGTAGAAACCCACGATCGGCTGCGAACGCTTGAAAAAAGCTCGTGTTCGACTTCGACGCGTGCTATATCGAGAAGGTCGGCCACGTGATCGTTTGAACCGAGTTCATGGGCAAAAGCAGCGTCGTCCTCGACCTCTACCAATTTCCGGCTCTCTTACCGACCGGCAAAGTGACTTGGCCTAAACCGGCCTGAAACATAGCATGTCAGCCCGAGTGAACGGCCGATCACGAGGAATATCGCTTTGCGGCAGGCACGAGGTTTGGCATCGAGCATAGCCAACCAATAGCCGACACGATCACGACGATGATACCGATGTAGGCCAAGATATCTCACCGAACGCGGTCTCAAAACGCGTTCCATACACCCGATCGCATTTTCGACCGACAATTTCCCGAACATTTCCCAATCTATCCCAAAGTTGTGGCTTGACATTGACTTAGAATTAGAATTATTCTAAGTGCATTGGGCGGTAATACAAACATTAAGACGACCTTTTCGAACGGCCGTTCAAATGCCGCTGAAACCACGGCAGGTCAATTGACACAAAATCAAGAGGAGCTTCGACGATGGAAAACGAAAACAACAGTGAACAGATGTCCAACGGCGGCAAATGCCCTTTTACGGGCGGGACGATCAAACATACTTTCGGCACGCGGCGAACGAATCGCGATTGGTGGCCCAACGCGTTAGACCTGAGGGTGTTGCGGCAGAATTCGGAACTCGCTGATCCGATGGGTAAGGATTTCGACTATTCGGCGGAATTCAAGAGCCTTGGTCTTGACGCCGTTATGGCAGATCTTAAGGCCCTCATGACCGATTCGCAGGACTGGTGGCCCGCCGACTATGGCCACTACGGCCCGTTCTTTATCCGAATGGCGTGGCACTCGGCCGGAACGTACCGTGTGTCGGATGGCCGCGGCGGTGCCGGCCAGGGCGAGCAGCGATTTGCCCCAACCAACAGCTGGCCGGACAACGGTAATCTCGACAAGGCACGACGTCTGCTCTGGCCGATCAAGCAGAAATACGGCCGCAAGCTTTCATGGGCTGACCTGTTTATCCTTGCCGGTAACGCCGCTCTCGAGTCGATGGGCTTTCGGACGTTCGGATTTGGCGGCGGCCGGGCTGACGTTTGGCAGCCGCAGGAGGACGTATATTGGGGTTCCGAGGGCGAATGGCTTGCCACGAGCGACAAGCCGAACAGCCGTTATTCAGGTGAGCGTGACCTCGAAAATCCGCTTGCCGCCGTGCAGATGGGGCTTATCTACGTCAACCCCGAAGGTCCGGACGGCAATCCTGATCCGCTACTTTCGGCACGCGACATCCGCGAAACATTTGCCCGAATGGCAATGAATGACGAAGAGACAGTCGCACTCACCGCGGGCGGACACACGTTTGGTAAAGCCCATGGTGCGGGCGATGCCGCGAATGTCGGCCCCGAACCTGAAGGCGCCCCGATCGAAGCGCAGGGCTTCGGCTGGCTCAGCAAATTTGGTTCAGGTAAAGGAGCCGATACGATCACCAGCGGCATTGAAGGTGCATGGACTCCGACGCCGATCCAGTGGGACAACAGCTATTTCGATACTTTGTTCGGATACGAATGGGAATTGACCAAAAGTCCGGCCGGTGCAAATCAGTGGCGTCCGGTCGGAGCCGAACCGACGGTGCCGGACGCTGCCGACCCGGCCAAGAAACACCTTCCGATGATGACGACCGCCGACATGGCGATGCGAATGGACCCTGCCTATGAGAAGATCTCGCGGCGTTTTCACGCCAACCCGGCGGAGTTCGCCGACGCGTTCGCCCGTGCATGGTTCAAGCTGACACACCGGGACATGGGCCCGAAGGCACGTTATCTTGGCAAATTCGTCCCGTCAGAAGAACTCATCTGGCAGGATCCGGTTCCGGCAGGTACACGTCTCGACGCGGGCGACGAGGCCGTGTTGAAAGAGAAGATACTTTCTTCCGGGTTAAGCGTATCCGAACTGGTTTCTACGGCCTGGGCATCGGCATCGACGTTCAGGTGCTCGGACTATCGCGGCGGTGCCAATGGTGCCCGCGTGCGTCTGTCGCCGCAGAAGTTCTGGGAGGTCAATAACCCGCAGCAACTCGACCGAGTGCTCAACATGCTCTGCCGAATTCAGTCGGAATTTAACGCTGCGGGCAAGAGTGTCTCGATCGCCGATCTGATCGTCCTCGGCGGCAACGCCGCCATTGAAAAGGCCGCAAAGGATGCCGGGTACGACATTTCCGTTCCTTTCACCTCCGGCCGCGGGGATGCCATACAGGAGCAGACGGAGGTCGATTCGTTCAAGTATCTTGAGCCGCAGGCCGACGGATTCCGTAACTATAAGCGCGGTCATCACACAACGCCGGCGGAGGAACTGTTGGTTGACAAGGCTCAACTGCTCGGCCTGACTGCACCGGAAATGACAGTGCTTGTCGGCGGGTTGCGTGTCCTCGGGGCAAATTACGATGGGTCCAAGCACGGTGTATTCACATCGCGTCCGGGTCAGTTGACCAATGATTTCTTCGTCAATTTGCTCGATATGGGAACGAAGTGGGCTCCTGTCGGACAAGACATCTATGAGGGCACTGACCGCAAGACCGGTGCGACCAAATACACCGCGACCCGTGTCGATCTGATCTTCGGCTCTAACTCAGAACTGCGTGCCCTCGCTGAGGTTTACGCGTGTGCCGATGGCAATGACAAGTTTGTCAGGGATTTCGTCGCGGCATGGAACAAGGTGATGAACGCCGATCGATTTGATGTCGCCTAAGTTGCCGAAAGCAAATGATTAAATTAGGCGGTTCGCTGCAGGTCAACAACGGACCGCCTATTTCATCAGCAAAGTACCTCAGCCGTCAGGCGATCGAGGTTCTGACCATTTGCCGTTTCAAGAAAATCGCGCATCCTGACAGCAAACGCTTGATTTTCGAACACCTGTTCCCACGTCACCGTTGTCACGCCGTCACACTCGGACAATGTGATCGTCAGCGTGTACTTAGGCAACGCGATATGCTCGATCACAACTTTTTGATTCGGCGCTATCTCGCGAAACACGCTCTCATTCGGATAGCTTTTACCGTCGGGCCCATGCATCATATAGACCCAACGCCCGCCGGAATCGAACTCGCAAATTTCAAACGTATTGGTAAAGCCCGCCGGACCCCACCATCGTGCAAGCCTCTCGGCATCGGAAAACGCAGCAAAAATCTGCTCGGCCGGTGCATAAATGCTACGTGAGATCGATGGTGCGGTCATCAAATACTTGTCAGATAATATCGTGTCTATCGCCCCCGTCCGATCAGCGGTTCACTTTTTTGTCGGGGGCGTTCCCAGGTCTTCGAGCTTAAGTTCGCGAACCGCCGACACGAAATTGACATAGATCTGGTCGATGCCGCTCTTTTGAAGATCGTCGATCAGCCGTTCGAAATCCTCAACATAAATATTCTCTTTGTTGTACATCTCGATGTCTGCGTCGCCGGCCGCGATGTTCACGCGCTTATCAACTTCGTTCTTCCCTTCAATAAAGACACCCTGGTCCTCGCGCATTTTGAAGATCGAGCGGAGCTGATCGACCAATTTGCTTGTTTCCTGGCCGTTTTCGCCGTTCAGCTTGACCATCGGAGCCTTGTTTCCGGATGCGCCGCTGCCGACGATCTTTATCATAAGGAACAACGGATTTGGCCGTTCGTTTTCGGGGGCCTTTTCAATAAACTGTACCTTCTTACCGGCAAGGCGGGCCTTGAGGGCATCCTTGCTGATCTTTGTCAGTTTAGGTTCGGGCTTCGCGGGTTGTGTATTCTTTACTTCGGGTTGGGCGGAACTGCAGGCGAAACCAAATAGGACAACCGCGATCAAAAGCGGAAAAATTCTCAAATGTTGTTGATATCTCATAGTCGGTTTTTTACTTGTATCGCGAACAAGTATTTCGGCTTCCTTAGTTCAGTCATTTTTTACGCCGAGTGGCTGCGAGGTCGATTCGCGGCTACGGCACCGAGTACGTGTACTTCTGTTAACGTAATAATTATACCATTACGCTCGAAATATGAGAACGCAAAAGTGCAGGGCCCAATTGTCCAACCTGACCGGATGGTTCCATGGTAAAGCGTGCGCTCAATCGAGAGATATCATATTAAGCAGTCAGGTTGCGAGCTGCATCGCCGCGGCCAGCATAAAGGTCCGATCGTCGTGCCATATGCTGTGCCGTTACGGCACCCGACACAAATGGTTCCTCCTCAGACCGCTGCCTCAAACCGATCTCTTATCGCCCTTTCAAGGGTCCCCAAATCTATATCTTTCAGCGTTTTGAATTTGATGCAATAACCGGTCACGGCGGCTTTGCCGAGGTCGCTGCCGTATCTCTCGGCAAGGTATTTCTTATCTTCGAGCCCCATGATATAGACCGAGATCCCGGTTTTGTTTGAGCTTAGGCCGATCTGAAAAAACTCTTTGGTCTTGCCGTCGGCGTATCTTATTGTATAAGCACCGTAACCGATATTCGGATTGGAAACGATCTTGCCATTTTCATCTTTGCCGTCGAGAAACCACAGTCTGCATTTCGGTTCCACCTTCAGGATCAGGTCATGCAAAGCCTGCATCTCGCCGCGTTTGGGTTCCTTATGACCGGCAATAAACTCTCTGATCTGTTCTTTTATACTCATCGTCATTTTCGCGATAGTTTCGCAATCAGTTCTTCCAGATTTTGCAACTGCAGTTTCACGCCTTCGGTAAATCCGCTTGCGAGTATCATCTCCATTCGTTCGAGCGATTCGTTGTAGATCGACACGCTGACGGTGGTCGTCTCGCCTTGGTCAATGAAATCGAAATTCCAATCCGAGCCCGGCAAGTGCAGATTTTCGTCCGCGTCCGCGAACGCGTTGAAGAACTTGAAATTGGTCTTCGGCGTGATGGACGTGTATTTCTGCACGGCCCAACGCTCGG
>JAIBCA010000082.1 GCA_019694345.1 Pyrinomonadaceae bacterium
TTGGCCTTGGCCTGCGTACCGGTCCAAACACGGCCCTGTCCGAGAGTGTTGGCTTCCTCGACGGATTTGTTGCGGCCCTTGGCGACCTTTGGGATAAAGTTGTCAAAATAGATGCTGTTGGTCTGATCGACCATCTTGGCGCGTTCCTCAGGCGTCCACTTTTCGGTCTCGCGGAAGAGCCCGGCGTTCTTGCCGCGCATTACATATTCATTTGTAACGCCGAGCCAGTCGTAGAGGCCCTTTACGACCGGTTTGCCCAAAAAGACGCCGATCGAACCGGTGACAGTCGAGGGTTGTGCGACGATCTTGTTCGCGTTGCAGGCGATGTAATATCCGCCCGAGGCAGCAACGTCGCCCATCGAAACAACGACCGGTTTCTTTGCTTTAGCATTTTCGAGCGCGTACCACATCAGGTCGGAGGCGAGTGCCGAACCGCCCGGCGAATCGACACGCAGAACGATCGCCTTGATCGACTTGTCGTTCGCCGCGTCGTTAACGGCTTCGACTATCGTGTCAGATCCGACCATTTCGCCGTTGACCGGGCCGCTGCTCGAACGCCCAACGTTTATCGCTCCCGAAGCATAGATGACGGCAACGCGTTCGCCCTTGTTCAGTCCGAGCGTGTCTGACGGTATCTCTCGATACTGGCCGCCGCGGATCGTGCGTAATTTGTCGTCCGTCTTATACCCGAGCCTTGTCTTGAACTGCTCATCGACCTGCTCGCGATAGATAGCGTCGTCGATCAGGCCCTGTGACTTGGCCTGTGCCGCCGTGTAAGGAGCATTGTCGATCAACGCTTTGACATCCTCTACCGATTTTTTCCGCGATTCGGCGATGGCGTTAGTAAATCGTGAAAAGTACTCATCCAGAAGAGCGTTGATCACCTCACGCTGGCCGTCGGACATCTCTTTACGGGTGTAGCGGTCAGGGGCGTTCTTATACTTTGGCCCGATCTGTATCACGTCGGCCTCGATGCCCAGCTTATCGAGTGACCCTTTATAGAACATCGCTTCGGCTGCAAAACCATTGATGTAGATGTCTCCGGGTGGTGCCACGAACACTTTCTCGGCGGCGGTCGCGATGTAATATTCGCGATTTGTGCCGATCTCCAGGTAAGCGTAAACGGGCTTGCCCGAAGCCCTAAGGTCCGCGATCGCATCTCTCAGTTCATCTGCCTTGCCCCATCCAATGCCGGGAAAGTTGATATCCAAAAGTACACCGCCGACACGGTTGTCAACCTTTGCCTTGCGGAGCTGGGTCAGAAGGCTCGTGAACGACTGTTGCTGGTTAATGCCAAGAGCCTTTGCCAGAGGTTCTTCCGGTACGTAGTCCGGAAGTTCGCCCGAAACATTCAGTACGAGGACGCTATTGTCCGGAACAGACGGGCGACCCATAGTGTCCGCCAGAAGCGCGACCGCGATAATGCCGACGATCAGCAATACAAACAAGATCCCGCCGCCAATAAGAAGAAATTTTGCAGTTTTTGACGAAGCCATATTCAAATATGAAAACTAATTTGCGGCCCGAATATAAATGCGGCCGACAGTCTCTTTTAATACGGACAAAATGTGCCGAAGGTTCTCGGCCGACGGCTTCAGGCTCCCACACGAGCGACGATCAGGTTAAAGATCCCAAACGCCTTCGAGCGGATCTCGATGATCTCAAGGCCGGAAAGCCGAGCCGTCTCTGCGGTCCGCCGATCAAAGTGATCGTCGATCAATGCTACGGTCGCGCGGCTCAAAACGTCGAACACATATCCAAGTATACCTGACGGACGGACATGCTCGAACAACACAATGAGCCCGCCGGGCTTGACCACCCGTGAAAGTTCGCCAAATGCCCTCGCCGGATCGGGGATCGTGCAGAAAACCAACGTCGCGAACGCCGCATCGAAACGATCATCCGGAAACGGAAGCTGCTGGGCATCGGCCTGTGTAAGGGCGATGCTCGAAGTCTTGGTACGGGCGTGGCCGAGCATCTGCGGCGAAAGTTCGCTGGCTACCGCGGATCGAAACCGCGGATAGTACTCAAAATTCGCACCGGTTCCGGCCCCGACCTCCAGGAGCATCGCATTTTCGGGAAGTTCGGCGATGGTCTCGCGTCGGGCAGCGGCCAAATACAGGCGCTCGAACGGGCGGAATACCCGATCGTAGTACGTCGCAAAATTATCGTACGGGCGCTCCATTGTGGATAATCTACACCAAACTCAAACGGCTTGGAAAGGCCTTAAAATAGACGCGAACTACCGCAGTAGGCTATATTGAAAGTTTATGGGCAAGAAAGGTTCGATACTCGTTTGTGACGACGAAGAAATAATGCGCGATGTGCTTGAGACGATCCTCTCGGGCGCCGGCTATAAGGTCGATCTCGCCAAGACCGGCGAGGAGGCGATCGAGGCTTACGAGCACCGCCCGTTTGACCTTGTCTTGATGGATGTTTCGATGCCGGGAATGGGCGGGCTGACAGCTCTTGAGCATCTTGTGAGGCTCGACAGCGAGGCCGTAGTTCTCATGGTTACGGCATATGCGACGTTCGATACCGCGATCTCGGCTTGGGAAAAAGGTGCTGCCGGCGTGATCCGGAAACCGTTTCAAAATGAACAGATCCTCGCGCTCGTCGCCAAAGGGATCCGCAGCCGGCGAAAGGAAGAAGAGCGTAAGTCATTGCGTCAGGCGATGTCCAGATCGGTCAAACGCGACGGATTTATCGGCCGCTCAGAGGTGATGGAGGGTGTATTTCGCCTCGTTGACAGGGTCGCCCCGGCCCGTTCGACGGTCCTCATCACGGGTGAAAGCGGAACCGGAAAGGAGCTGGTGGCCAAGGCGATCCACGAGGCGAGCCCGCGAGCGGACGAACCGTTCGTTGCCGTCAACTGCTCAAATATTCCGTCGGAATTGCTCGAGTCCGAGTTGTTCGGCCACACACGCGGGGCTTTCACCGGTGCGGTCGCAGCCAAAAAGGGGCTTTTCGAAGTGGCTGACGGCGGCTCGATATTTCTTGACGAGATCGGCGACCTTCGCCCGGAATTGCAGGTCAAGTTATTGAGGGTCATCCAGGAACGAGAATTTACGCCATTAGGAGATACGGCGCCCTGCAAGGTTGACGTGCGCATCATCGCTGCGACGAACATCGACCTGAAAGAAGCGGTCAAGAACGGCACCTTTCGCGAGGACCTGTATTATCGACTCTCGGTCGTCCCTATCGAACTGCCGGCTCTGCGTGACCGACGCGAGGATATCCTGCCGCTCGCGCAGTACTTCATCAAAAAATACTCGGATGAAAACGGCCGTCAGATCTCGGAAAATCTCTCTCCTGAGGTGCTCTCGCTGCTAGAAAATTACTATTATCCGGGCAATGTGCGTGAGCTCGAAAATATCATCGAAAGGGCTGTCGTTATTGCTCAGACCGACGAAGTGACGGTCGATTGCCTGCGGCCGGAGGTGAGCGACCCCTCGCGTGCGATGGACATGATAAAACGGACCGAGGGCAGCTCAGGCGAGATCGATATCGCCCGCGGCGTAAACTTCTACGACGAGATCAAAAAGTTCGAGATCGACCTTATCAGGCGAGCGCTGGATCAGACCGGCGGCCACCAGTCGCGGGCGGCACGCTTGCTCGGGCTCAATGCGACAACCCTGAATTCGAAGATAAAGAACCACAACATTCCGACCCGAACATAGCGTACGGCCGCTATTTTCCATGGCGCATTTCGACCCGGCCCGGCCGCGGACATCGACGGTTCGGGCCGGTGCCGATGTGCCGCCGATTAGTCGATATTTCGGACAATTTTCGCAGCAAAATACGAGAATTTGAAGAAAATTTCAATAAGCTGAAATGGCCCTTACCTTCGCTACAAACAAATCTAATGTTTACAGTAAGTTAACCGCAAAAAGCGTGTGGCACGGTTTTTGACTAATAACGCTTGAAACTATTGCCACATTTGTCGCATACAAGGTGTTAAAAGTTAATCATTTTTTTGGAGGAGCACAATGAAGAGATTTTTTCTAGGATTTTTCCTGGTAATTCTCGCAACGTCATTTGCGATGGCGCAAACGACGACAGGACGACTCTCAGGTACCGTTTCAGGTCCTGACGGCGTTCTGCCGGGAGCCACGGTAACGGCGACCGACGTTGCGACCGGGAAAAGCCAGACCACAGTTTCGAACGGCGAAGGTGCGTATTCGTTTACGCAGCTCGAATTCGGAACCTACACAGTCAAGGTTACTTCGACCGGGTTCAAGGCCTATGTCGCAAGTGCCGTTAAGATCGACGTCGGCCGCGATTACACGCTGAGCCCGACGCTCGAGGTCGGTGCGGTCGAAGAGACCGTGACGGTCACGGCCGGTGCCGATGTCGTTACGGCAAATACCGCACAGGTCAGCAACACGATCAGCCCGCAGCAGATCCTCTCGCTGCCGCTCATCACCCGCAGTCCGCTGTCGCTGACGACACTGCAGGCCGGTGTGTCGAGCAACTCGGCCGCCAACACGACGATCAACGGAATGCGTACCACGTTCACGAACATCACTCGTGACGGTATCAACATTCAGGATACGTTCATTCGTTCGAACGCAACGGACTTTGCCCCCGGCCGTCCGTCGGTCGACGACACCGCTGAGTTTACGATCACCACCACCAACTCTGAGGCAGATCAGGGCTACGGCGGTGCCCAGATCCGTCTCGTGACGCCCCGCGGAACCAAGGATTTTCACGGTGCATTGTTTGCTTACAACCGTAACTCGGAGTTTGCAGCTAACAGCTTTTTCAACAACCGCAGCCGCAATGCTGACGGAACGTCGAACCTCGCTGTTGCAACAAAACCGTCTTTCCGTAACCGTAACCAGTTCGGCGGCAAGGTCAGCGGACCGATGCCGGTACCCGGATTTGGCGAAGGTACCCCGATGTTTTTCAGGGATCGCGGATATTTCTTCTTCGCTTACGAAGGCATCCGTGACCCGCTCAGCACCGCTGCGACCAGGACGATCCTGACGCCGGGAGCCCGCAACGGCGCATTCAGCTGGAACCGTACGAACGGAACTGACGTTTCGCCGTACTGCCCGTCTCTGACGATCGGCAGCGTTTGTACGATCCCGAACATCCTGACGTTTGCCCGCTCGTTCGGCGGAAACTTCCTGACGATCCCGGCGACCGTTGATCCGGTCATCCAGTCGCGTATCATCAGCCTGTTGCCGACCTCGAGCAACTTCACGGGCGGCGACGGCCTCAATACGGCCGGTTACCGTCTGCTTCGCCGTTCGGACCAGACGCGTGACCAGTACTCGTCACGTTTCGACGTCGACCTCTCGGAAAATGATTCGATCCTCGGTGTTTACAACTACAACAAAGAGTCGAACCTTCGTCCGGATGTCGACACGACGGCATTTACAACGATCCCGAATGTCACCCAGCTTTCGGTCAACAAGCAGTTGACCCTCGCCTGGAGACACGTATTCAGCTCGAATTTCGTTAACGAATTCCGCGGCGGTGCGTTCACCAGCGAAGTTCCGTTCAATAAGACGGATGCTACATCGGCGTTCTTCCTAGCTCCGCCCCTGGTCACGAATCCTGAAAATACGTTCCTTACACAGGGCCGTAACACCAAGGCATTCAACTTCCAGAGCAATGCTGATTACATCTGGAAGAGCCACACTTTCCGTTTCGGCGGACAGGCTCAGATCTTCCGCGTAAACTCGTACAACGATGCGGCGATCGTTCCGTCGGTCTCGCTGAGCACCACCAATACCGGCGTTGCGTTGGCCTCGACCAACTTTACGGGCCTCGGCGGTATCAGCACCGCTCAGCTCGGATCGTCGAACGCGATGCTGGCCCTTTTCGGCGGTGTTTTCAACTCGGTGACACAGTCGTTC
The DNA here is from genome assembly GCA_019694345.1 of Pyrinomonadaceae bacterium. Lineage (GTDB taxonomy): Bacteria > Acidobacteriota > Blastocatellia > Pyrinomonadales > Pyrinomonadaceae > OLB17. The sequence continues at coordinate 5,868 of JAIBCA010000082.1, forward strand.
AACATTGCGGACATCAGCCGCGGATTTGAAGCCGGCGTTCGCCAGTTCCAGCCGTTCCGTTACGAGAATCATTCACTGTACATCTCGGACCGCTGGGCGTTGAACCGCGACCTGACGGTTACCTTGGGCCTCCGCTATGAGTTATTCCCGGCACTTCGCCTGAATAACGGACTGGCACTCGAGCCGCTTATTCCGAACCCGGACAACATTACCGCAACGCTCTTGAGCCAGACCGGTACGTCGGGTGTTGTTGGAACGAATGCAGGCCGCAGAAATGCGTACTACAAGACGGACTACAACAACTTTGCTCCGAATCTTGGCGTTTCGTGGTCGCCGAGCTTTGAAAAAGGCCTCGGTAAATTCCTCTTCGGCGGTGCCGGTAAATCGGTCCTCCGCGGCGGATACAGCCAGATCTATGGTAACGACTCGATCGTCACCTCGATCAACAACGCAGCTATCGGCAACCCGGGACTCGCGCGCACGGCCGTTTCGCTGCTAAACCTGAACGGACGCGTTTCTGCGGCAATCCCGACGGTTGCTCCGCCCGCATTTGTTACGCCGCCGCGTTCGTGGCTGCTTAACAACTCGGTCGGCGTCGGTAACTTCTTCGGTACGGTCTTTGCGATCGATCCGAAACTGAAATCGCCACGCGTTGATCAGTACAGCTTTGGTTTCCAGCGTGAATTCTTTGGCAACACTGCCTTTGAAATTCGTTACGTTGGCAGTCGCAGCGACAATCTCGTTCGCGGTATCGATATCAACCAGCTTGATATCTTCAGCAATGGTTTCTTTGCTGACTTCGAACGAGCTCGTGCAAATCTGGCCCTTACCGGTAACGCATTCTGCGTTTCGGCAGGCTGCCAGACGTTGACGATCTTCCAGTCGGGTGCCGGTGCTCCGGGACGTTTGGGTGTTGGAACGGGCGGACTTGCTCTGACCACCTTCAACTCGAACCTCCAGAACGGAACTCCTGCCGACCTGGCATTGTTGTACATCAACAATACGACCAACTTGAACAACCACCCGTCGTCGGCAAACCCGGCACTGGTTCCGTTCATCAAGTTCCTCCCGAATCCGGCAGCCGGTGCGGTCGATCTGATGCTAAACGACGCGAACTATCGCTACGATTCGCTTCAGTTGGAAGTCCGCCGCCGTTTTTCGAACGGTCTCTATTTCCAGGCCAACTACACGTTCTCAAAGAACCTGACGAATGCTATCGGTACGTCGCAGGCCCTGTTTGAGCCGTATCTTGACAACAACCGTAAGGAACTCGACAATCAGCGAGCCGATTACGATCAGACTCACGTTTTCAACTTTAACGGCGTTTACCAGTTGCCGATGGGCAAGGGTAAAATGTTCCTGAACAAGGGCGGACTCGTGGACAAGGTCTTCGGCGGTTGGGAATTGTCAGGTTTGATGCAGTGGACCTCGGGTGCTCCGATCACTTTCGTTGATACCCGTGGAACCTTCAACCGCAACGGACGTTCGGGACGTCAGACGCCGTTCTCGACGTTGACCAACGATCAGATCCGTGCCTTGATGGGAACGTTCGAAGCGAACAACAACATCTACTGGATCAATCCTTCGATCATCAGCTCGCAGGGTTCGGCCTCAAACGGCTTTGGAACCTCGTTCGCTGGACAGGCGTTCTTCAATGTTAACCCGGGTCAGACCGGCAACATCGGACGAGCAATTGTTAATGGACCGAAGTACTTTAACATCAACGCCGCATTGTTGAAGAACATCCGATTCACCGAATCGATCCGTGTTCAGCTTCGTGCGGAGGCATTCAACGTTCTGAACAACGTGAACTTCATTCAAAACACGACGCTGGCAAACATCAACAGCACGTCGTTTGGACAGATCACGGGCGAGTACGGTCCCCGTACTATGCAGTTTGCAGCACGTTTTGAATTCTAATTTGGGCTTTTAGCCGATCTGCAGTCTGCCGGGCTTCGGTCCGGCAGACTTTTTTATTTGTATTTAACACGGCCGCAGATAATTTGGTTATACTCTAATGACCGGAAAGTATGGCGACCTCTCAACCATCAGCCGAAGGCCATCTATCGCTGACCCCAATGGGCGCAGGTGATCTGATCGACCGTGCCGTTCGCTTTTACCGAAACAACTTCGGCACTTTTGTGGCGATAGCAACGCCGCCGGTGCTCGCAGGGGCGGTGTTTTCGGTTGCGTGGACGATACTCGGACGCGAGGTCTTTTCGCCGACGACGGCCGCGGCCGCAGACGACCGCTTTTCCTATTACGTCTTCACATGGTTCGGAAATGCGGTGATCTGGCTGGTCGAAACGATCGCGACCCTGGTCGTGATGGGCGGTGCCTCTCGCAACTTCGTTCGCCACCTTCTTTTTGGTGAACCGATAACATTTAAGGAAACGTACCGCAATACCGCCAGCCGTTTTACGGGCCTTTTGGCAGCGTCGACCGCGATCACCGTCTCATTGGGAACGATCGGGTTCATTCTCTTTTATTTTGGGCTGATCATTACGACGCTTTCGCTGCTGATCGTAGTTTCGCTGCTGGCATCGATCCCGCTGGTCGCTACGATCGTTTCGGTCGTCATCGCTGTTTCACTGGCCTACCTGACTCTCTGGCTTTTCTTTTTGATCGCGTCGCGATTTGCCTATGTGCCGCAGGTAATGCTGGTTGAAGGGCAGGGCGTTTTTTCCGCGGTCGGCCGGAGTGCGACACTTGCGGGCGGCAGCGTGAAGCGGCTGATGGCTCTGTTTGTCTTTTCGACCGTCGCGACATATTCCGCTCTTGCGATACTATACGTTCCGCTGGCGTGGTACGCGTGGAGTGTCGGCGTCGAACTGATGAGTTTTGATGCCGAGATGATCCCGGCATGGTATGAGATCGCCTACAACATCATTTGGCAGATCAGCTTTATACTACTTTCACCCGTTTGGACTGCTGGACTGTGTCTTCTATACGTCGATGAGCGGGTTCGTTCGGAAGGCTATGATATCGAACTAATGGCCGCCCGCCGCTTAGGCGAGATACCGGCCGTTCCGCGTACCTACTCCAATCCGCTGCAGCCGGCGATCGGCTCGGCAGCGGTGTCGGCGGGCAGTTCGCCCAGGCCGAGGAGCAGTTCGATGTTAGGGCTTGATCAATAGAATGAGAACGTCAACCGGACATATAAATTACACGAGTAATGGTGCTCCGGCGGCATCACTGCTGGCCATTCTTGTGCTGGCGGCCGCTGCGTTCGGCTCTTCGATCGTCGATTACGGTTCGCGAGTCACAAGTGCCCGGGAATCTATGTCCGATCTCCGCTCGGTCGATTATACTGACAGCGAATTCAGCGGGCTTGTCGATGAGCGGATCAGATCGATCCGGCGGTCGATACCGCGTAATGAAACGATCGATATTCCGCAAGGCGTGGTCGAGACCAATAACGTCTGGCTGCACGACGAGCTGGACCT
>JAIBCA010000124.1 GCA_019694345.1 Pyrinomonadaceae bacterium
TTCGGTCCGAGCGTGACCTTTACCGCGTCGGCGAGCTGGTTAACACCGCGCAGGATAGCCGCGCGTGAATCTTCTCCGTGTACTACTTGTTTAGCCATAATGTGTTTCTCCTGATCTCTTTCAAAGTCTAAATCTTCTCGGTCGATCTAATTAGTAATTCGATAATTAGTAATTACTAATCAAATCCAATGAGGAGTTGATGTTTTCTTATGCAGCTGCTCCTGCTCTGCTGATGATGCCGAGGATCTCGTCCTCACGCATGATGATGAACTCTTCGCCGTCGAGCTTGATCTCGCTGCCCGAGTATTTGCCGAACAGAACGCGGTCGCCTGCCTTGACGTCGAGGGCCTGACGGGTACCGTCCTCTTTGTACTTGCCTGCACCGGCTGCGATGACCTCGCCCTCTTGCGGCTTTTCCTTTGCAGTGTCGGGGATAAAGAGACCGCCGGCGGTCTGGTTGACGTTGTCCTCGATACGCTTGATGATCACACGATCGTGAAGCGGTGTAATGTTTGTAGCCATAACTGATTTACTCCTTTCCAAATAAATTGAGTCTGTTAAAATAACTGTTCGCACCTACGGCCCTGAAACGCAGTTTTAGCACTCATAGGTCATGAGTGCTAGTATAGGCGAATCAAGACATTTGTGTCAAGTATTATTACGGGCTAGCAGAAAATCTGATAATAGTATTGTCAAGTTTGACAATGGAACGATCGCTTTCCGTCAACTGGTCGGGTCGATCTACGTTATGCACATTTCCGAAATCAACATTTATCCCGTCAAATCGCTCAAAGGCATCAGTGTGCAAAGCGCCGAGGTCGAACGCCGCGGCCTCAGGCTTGACCGGCGATGGTTGATCGTCGATGCGGACGGCAACTTTCTTACGCAACGTGAAATGCCGCAGATGGCAACAGTTTCGGTCGGCTCCGCTGGCGGCGGCATAGTGGTAAGTGCCGCCGGATTTCCAGATCTTTCGATCGAGCCTCCGATCGTCGGCGAACGAGTTACCGCCACGGTCTGGGACAGCCAAAGCGAGGCGATCGCTCACGATCTGATCGTAAATGAATGGTTCTCGGACGTCCTGGGCCAGGAGGTCCGTCTGCTCTATATGCCCGACGACGCCGGCCGCCCGGTCAGCGAGCGTTTCAACAAGGGCGGCGACATCGTCAGCTTTGCCGACGGTTATCCGCTGCTGGCGATCGGAGCGGCGTCTCTGGATGAGTTGAATTCGCGTCTTTCGGAGCCCTTGCCGATGAACCGCTTTCGGCCGAATATCGTAGTGAGCGGTTCGGCGGCATTCGCCGAGGACGATTGGGCGGAGTTTCGCGTCGGCGAGGCGGTTTTTCGCTCGACAAAGCCGTGTGCAAGATGCGTGATAACCACGGTCGATCAATCAAAGGGTGAGTTTGACGGTAAGGAGCCGCTTCGGACTCTGGCGTCGTTCCGGATGGCGAAAGATGTGATACCGGACCGGTTTGCGGCTTTCGGAATGAATGAAACGGCAGTTCTGTTTGGCCAAAATCTGATCCCTGAGAGCACCGGCACGGAGATCCGCGTCGGCGATCCGGTCGAAGTGATCAAATATTATTGAACGAGTTGTCGTCCCGTCAGCAGTTCGAATGCCTTTAGGTATCGTTCAGAGGTTGCCGCGGCGACCTCCGGCGGCAGCGGCGGGGCCGGCGGCGTTTTGTCCCAATCCAGCGTTTCCAGATACTCACGAACAAACTGCTTATCGAAGGACGGCTGCGAATGGCCGGGCTCGTATGACGACGCGTCCCAGAATCGGGAACTGTCCGGCGTCAGGGCCTCGTCGATCAGGATGATGTCGCCTTCGCGGTCGATCCCGAACTCGAATTTGGTGTCGGCGATGATGATGCCCCTGGACAACGCGTACGCACTTGCTTTTTTATAGATCGCCAGTGTCCTTGCCTTCAGCTCAGCGGCGGCGTCGTGGCCGACCATCTTTACAAATTCGAGCTGAGTGATATTCTCGTCGTGCCCGGTCGCTGCCTTGGTCGAAGGCGTAAAGATCGGGGAAAGCAGCCTGTCACAATGTTTCAGGCCCGGCGGCAGAGAATGCCCGCAGACCGTCCCATTCTCTTTGTAATCCTTCCAGCCGGAGCCCTCGAGATATCCGCGAACGACACATTCGGCCGAAAAGGGCTTGGTCCGCTTAACGAGCATCGTGCGTCCGCGCAGCTCTTCTCGCGAGCGTATCAGCTCGGGCATCTGGTCGAGATCGGCCGTGATCAGGTGGTTCGGCGTGATATCCGCCAAAAAGCTGAACCAAAATACCGACAGCGTAGTGAGGACGGCACCTTTATGCTCGATCGGCGTCGGCAGTACGCAATCGAACGCCGAAAGGCGGTCGGTCGCCACGAGCAATAGCCGGTCGTCGTCGATGGCATAGACGTCGCGGACCTTGCCGCGGTGCAATAACTCAAGTTCGGGAATATTCGAATCGATCAATGGTCTATTATTGTCCATCGTGAACTGTGCTGCAGGCATAGTAACCCTCAAAATCCCTATTATGAAAATCCTTGACGCTAATCACAAATCGCGTCCGGATCTTTTTTCTGGAAGTCACTATTTGTTGAAACTCTATTAACAGCGTTGATAAAGAGCGTGACAACGGAAACATGATATGGCATAATCTAATAGGTTCGAAGTGCCGTTCGAGCCGCCCGCCATACCCGCTCCGCTCTTCGTGGCCAATATTCACTGGTTTTTGGCCCTGCCCGGGCAATCCTATTATATGCTAAGCAGTATTCAGATCAGACGTCATCTATTTGCGATAATCGCAGCAGTTTGTGTGCTCTCCGCCAAATTAGCTGCACAATCGTTCCTTGCCGAGAAGGAACGCGAGATGATCGAATCTTCGACCAACCGATGGTGGTACACGATGGCATTCGTCGTTACGGTGCTTGCGGTCGGAGCATTTGTGATCTGGCGCCGCCGTGCAAAAGGCGGTTCGGATCCGGAATTTGGCTATGAATCGCGATATCAGCCGACAAAGACGATCTCGGACGATCGCGAGGGCCTCGATCTCGAGGAAGAACTTGAGTGGTTTCGCAAAGCGAAGAAGATCAGTACACGAAAGGCCGACAAACCCGACCTTTCGCCGCTCGCCGTCGCCGGGCGTGACCGCCGGATTCGCAGACGCCCGATCGAGATGGAAGCGAGCGGCGTTGCCGGCGACGACCTCGAGATGAGCACGAAGTTGTTTCAGGAAAAAATGAAACGGCTCCAGTTCTCGCAGCTGCCGATCCACTCATTCCTGCAATTGACGGTCGCACGGACCTTTGAGCAGCTGCCGTTGTCCGCCGATCCGGCGCTCCTTAGTGCGATCGAACAGACGAACGAGGAGTTTGAGGAGGACGAAGCGGTCCGCGAGTTGGCACTTCGGATACTTGCCGCATTTAAGACCCGAAATTCGGTCGAGGCGTTGACCCAGATCGCACTGTACGACCTGTCGTCGAACCTGCGTTCAAAGGCCGTCGCGACGCTGACCGACTTTGACCACGAATCAGTGTTCGAGGCATTGCTGCTTGCCTGTGCCGATCCGACCCGTGAGGTTCGTGCCGCCGCTGCCAGAGGGCTGTTCAGATTGAGTTTTGACCGTGCCGAAGCGTGGAAACGGCTGATCGCGACCAAAGACGAATTCCGAATGGTACACGCGGCACGCGCCGCGATCGAGTCGGGGATCGTTCAAAAATCATTCGACAGGCTGCTGCACGAGGATATGCGGATCGCATACGAAGCCGTTGCCCTGATCGGGGTATTGATGAAGGCCGGCGAGACCGATATGATCTTCGACGCGATCCGGGATCACGCAGACGAGCGAGTAAAATACGCCCTGCTTCATGTCATCAAGATCGTCCGCGATGAACGGACCACCGCACGGCTTGCCGAATTACTAAGCCGGAACGTGCTGCCGGCCGACATCGCCGAGCGTGCGGCCGCGATCGTCAAAGAAGCCGAGGCCGTCGCCGTCTAAAACTCAAAACCAAGTCACCTAAGCTTTTCGAAATTGCATTACTTGATCTATGATCGAGTAATGCAATTTCGTCTCATTTCTGAAAATACGCCGAAGGGAGACCAGCCGGAAGCGATCGAAAGCCTGGTCGAAAACCTCAATGCCGGGGCAAAAGATCAGGTGTTGCTCGGGATCACGGGCAGCGGCAAGACGTTCACGATCGCGAACGTGATCGAGCGGACGCAGCGGCCGACGCTCGTTCTGGCGCACAACAAGACGCTGGCGGCGCAGTTGTATCAGGAGTTCAAGTCCTTTTTCCCCGAGAACGCTGTCGAGTACTTTGTTTCGTACTACGACTATTACCAGCCCGAGGCATACGTCCCGGCCGCCGACCTGTACATCGAAAAAGAAGCGACGATCAACGAGGAGATCGACCGCCTGCGGTTGTCCGCAACACGGGCGTTGTTCGAACGCCGTGACGTGATCGTCGTCGCCTCGGTCTCGTGTATCTATGGTTTGGGCGATCCGGACGCCTACTTTGGAATGTTGATCTTTGTCGAACAGGGAATGCAGATAAAGCGCGAAGAGTTTCTGCAAAAGCTCGTCGAGCTTCAGTACGAGCGTGTCAATGTCGATTTCGACCGCGGAAATTTTCGGGTGCGGGGCGATGTGGTCGAACTGTACCCGAGCTATCAGGACCAGGCGTACCGCATCGAATTTTGGGGCGATGAGATCGATGCGATATACACCATAGATCCGCTGTTGGGCGAGGTCATCAAGAAACACGATTCGCGTGTGCCGATCTATCCTAAAACGCACTATGTGATGTCCAAACAGACGATCAAGAGTGCGGTCAAGACCATTCGGGCTGAGCTGGATGAGCACGAAAAGTTTCTGGTAGAAGAGGGCAAGATCGTCGAGGCCCAGCGGCTGCATCAGCGGACGATGTACGACCTCGAGATGATCAAGGAGATGGGGTTTTGCCGCGGGATCGAAAACTATTCGCGTCACCTGACGGGCAAAGCTCCCGGCGAGCCGCCGCCGACGCTGCTTGATTATCTTCCGAAAGACTCGCTGATGATCATTGACGAGTCGCACCAGACGATCCCGCAGCTTGGGGCGATGTTCAAGGGTGACCAGTCCAGAAAAGGCACTCTGGTCGAGTACGGTTTCAGATTGCCGAGTGCGAGAGACAACCGGCCGTTGAATTTTGAGGAATTTGAGCAAAGGGTCGGGCAAACCATCTACGTTTCGGCCACGCCGGGCCCGTATGAATTGACCAAGACCGAAGGAGAGGTCATCGAACAGATCATCAGGCCGACCGGCCTGCTCGATCCGATCGTCGAGGTAAGGCCGGTAAAGGGGCAGATCGACGACCTTCTGGAAGAGTGCCGGCAGCGTTCCGAACGGAACGAAAGAGTGCTGGTCACGACGCTGACCAAACGGATGGCCGAGAATCTGAGCGAGTATTTTGCGGAGGTGGGCGTCAAGGTCAGCTACCTGCACAGTGATATCCACACGCTCGAACGCATCAAGATATTGCGCGACCTGCGGCGAGGCGAGTTCGACGTGCTGGTGGGTATCAACCTACTTCGTGAGGGACTCGACCTGCCCGAGGTGTCGCTGGTGGCAATTCTCGACGCCGACAAGGAAGGGTTCTTGCGTTCCGAGAGGTCGCTGATCCAGACGATCGGCCGTGCCGCGCGTAATGCCGAGGGCAAGGCAATTCTGTATGCGGACAAGATAACCAGATCGATGGAGTACGCGATCAGCGAAACCGAACGACGGCGAAAGATACAGGAGGAATACAACGCTGAGAACGGAATTACTCCGACGACGATCATCAAGTCGATCGACGCAACGCTCGTTACGGCGTATGAAGCGGATTACTTCAAGGTGCCGCTCGACCTCGACAGTTATGACGAGTATTCGCCGAAGCAGCTAAAAGAGACCATCCAACAGCTCGAAGCCGATATGCGCAATGCGGCCAAGGAGATGAAATTCGAACAGGCGGCCGAGATCCGCGACAAGATGAAATATCTGCAGGAAAGGCAATTGCAGTACCAGTGATCCGGTCAGCGGACTAGACCCTCAGCTTGCCGCGAAATCCGCGTGCCCCGTAATACGATTCGGCTCCGTTGTGATAGGTGAAAACGCGTCCGAAACGATAGTCGCCGAATATCGCACCACCGAGGCGTCTGATGTCGGAGGGTGTTTTGAGCCAACTTGATGTCTTGGTATCAAAATGGCCAAGCTGCTGGAGATGCCAAAAGTCCTCTTCGGTCAGGAGTTCGACGCCCATTTCGGCCGCCATTCCGACCGCACTATTTACGGGTTTATGCTCTTTGCGTGATTCGAGTGCCTCCGGGTCGTAACAAAGGCTGCGGCGGCCCTTCGGACTTTCATCCGAGCAGTCAACGAAGATGAATTCACCCGTCGCGGCGTCACGACCGATGACATCAGGTTCGCCGCCCGTCCGCTCCATTTCGCCGAGTGTCCCGAGCTTTTCTTCGTTCGACTGCAGCCTTTCCTGCACGGCGGCCCAATCAATACCCTCGTGGCGGTGCATATTTGCCTCAAACCGGGCCTTCAGCACAGTGAGAAGTTCTGTCGTTTGTTCTGACATCGTTATCTCCTTTTCTCCCAAATGAGAGCCAAATGGGGGTGAGCCGTATGCGATGGCGGAGCAATACACGTCTATCCGCCAACAATACCGAACCCTATCTAATTCTCGCCCGGGAATTTTTTAAGATTCTAACACAGAAAAGTCGGCTGTCGGTTCGCAGATATGGCTGTTAGGTCGCGTTTCGCGGCAAATTTGGGTAAAGTTTTGATGTGCAGGTAAAAACCCAGAAGGACGAAATAGAGACCTACCTTTCGGACGCAAGCAATATGGCCGGCGGCTCGGCCGAAAAGCTATTCTTGCCTGAAAACGTCGATGAGATCGCGGAAATTCTCAAAGACGCCGATGCCGCGGGTACCGCGGTGACGGTCTCAGGTGCCCGGACGGGTACTGTCGGTGGAGCGATCCCGTATGGCGGAGTTGTCGTTTCGCTTGAAAAGCTGAACAAGATAAGGTCGATCGATAAGACCGCACTGTTTGCCATTGTCGAACCGGGCGTGATACTCGCCGATCTCCAGTCCGCGATCGATAACGAAGGGTTATTCTATCCGCCGGACCCGACCGAATGGAGCTGTCAGATCGGCGGCACGGTCGCGACCAATGCCTCGGGAGCACGGAGTTTCAAATACGGTGCAACACGAAGGTTCGTACGGCGATTGACGGTCGTTCTGGCGAGCGGTGAGATCATCGATCTCATTCGAGGGGAAACGGTCTCGGACGCTTCGGGGCAAATTGCCGTCAGGACCCGCGGAGGGCGAGAGATCACGGCCAGAGTGCCAACCTACGACCGCCCGAACGTCAGAAAGAACGTCAGCGGTTACTACAACACCCAACCGCTCGACGCGATCGACATTTTTATCGGAAGCGAGGGAACGCTCGGCGTGATCGCTGAGATCGAACTTGAATTGCGGCCAAAGCCGGAAGGCTTTTTCAGCGGGATCGTCTTTTTCCAAAGCGGCTCTCAGCTCCTTTCCTTTGTTGACGAGGCAATGGCCCGGTCATTTGCCGCACGCGAAGCCGCGGAGCAGCGATCGGCGACGGATATCGACGCGTCTTTGCTTGAATATTTCGACGGCAACGCGCTGCGTTTCATTGCCGAGAAATTCCCGGAGGCGCCCGCGGATGCCGCCGGTGCAATATTCTTTGAGCAGGAAACGACGGCAGCAAACGAAGATGAGATGTTGGAACGCTGGAACGAACTGCTCGAGCGTCACGGCGCCGATCTCGACCGGTCGTGGTTCACGACCACCGAACAGGACCGCGAGCGAATGAGGGCTTTTCGGCATGCTCTGCCGGTGGCGGTCAACGAACGGATCACGCGATACAAACAGAAAAAGGTCGGGACCGATATGGCCGTTCCGGACGAGAATTTTGCAGGCTTTCTGCGATTTTACGATGCGATCTTGAGCGCAAGCGGCATCGACCACGTCATTTTCGGGCATATCGGTGATCGCCATCTTCACGCCAATCTTTTGCCGAAAGACGACGGTGAGGCCGAAAAAGCGAGGCATATCTATGGCCGCTGTGTCGCACAGGCAATAATGTTGGGCGGGACCGTGTCGGCAGAGCACGGTATCGGTAAACTCAAGCGAAAATACCTTTCGGCGATGATGGGTGAGCGATATCTGAACGAAATGGCCGAATTGAAGCGGGCGTTCGACCCCAACGGGATCCTCGGACGCGGGAATATGTTCGAGGAAAAGTATTTGGATTAGACTGCGTGGTGCAAATTTATGATCAAAGCAATTCTTTTGGATTTTAACGGCGTGGTGATAAACGACGAGCCGGTACAAATGAGAGCCTATCAGGAAGTGCTCAAGACGGACGGTATAGACCTGACGGAGGACGATTATTACGCTTCGCTCGGGATGGACGACAGACGATTCGTCGCGGCGGCCTTTGAACGTGCCGGCAAGTCGGTGTCGGATGCACGCATTGATGAGGTAGTTGCCGAAAAGTCGGCGAAATGGAAGGAAATGATCACCGGCGAGATGCCGCTTTTCGACGGGATCACGGACGTCGTGTCAAAATTTGCGGGTGAGTTCGAGCTCGGTATCGTCAGTATGGCCAGACGCCATGAGATCGAGTATGTCCTGGAAGCGTGCGGCCTGCGGCACCATTTTTCGACCATCGTCAGTGCCGATGACGTGACAAATTGCAAGCCCGACCCTGAGTGTTTCAGACTCGGGTTCAGGCAGATCGACCTCGTTCGTACAGCCCAAGGCCATTTGCCGATGACCCACTCGGAGTGCCTCGTCATCGAGGACTCGCCTCCGGGAGTCGTCGCCGCCCGCAATGCCGATCTGCCGGTGCTCGGAGTGACCAATACGGTTTCGACCGAGGCCTTGCGCAATGCCGGTGCCGGAGCCGTCGCAAAGGATCTGCGGGATTGGATGCCCGAATCCATTAGACGAGTATTTGCCTGAGCTCTAACAACGAGACCGGAGAAAACGATCGATCATGTCTGAACATTTGATCTCAAAGGAGAATGCTGAGGTTGACCTTCTCGCTGCCGCCGGTTATGTCGGCGAGGGTGTGAAAAGCAGTGACGGCCATGCTGAGGCGATGGCGGCCATCATTCCGCGTTATTTGGCAAGAGGTGAGGTAGATCTGGCGGCGGAACTTGCAAATTCGGTGGACGACCCGTTTTCTCGCGACAAGCTGTTGACGCTTGTTGCCGAGGAATGTTCCAGGATCGA
>JAIBCA010000136.1 GCA_019694345.1 Pyrinomonadaceae bacterium
GCCCAGTGCGGCAAAGATCAGCGGCGTCGCCAAACGGATCGACGAGAAAAGCAAAATGAGCAGAAATGTCGGCGTTAGAATATCTCCCATTCTATTTCCTCGTAAATTTCTGGAGTGAAGCGACAAAAATGATGATGATCGCCTGCAGGACCTCGACCAGATCCTTCGAAACGTATTTCGTCTCGATATCGACAAAGATCTCGCCGCGTTTCAGTACGGCAAAAAAGATGGCGGCGACAAAGATGCCGAGTGGGTGGTTGCGGCCGAGCAGAGCGACCGCGATGCCCAAAAATCCCCAGCCGTCCGAAAACCCGTCGTAATAGCGGTACCTGTAACCCAGAACCTCGCCGATCGCCACCATGCCGGCCAAACCGCCCGAGATCGTCATCGCTATGATGATCTGCTTTTTGGGCGAAATACCGCCGTACTCGGCCGCCGAAGCGTTTTCGCCGACCGCACGCAGTTCATAGCCCCATTTTGTCTTCCATAAAAAGACGTAAACCAAAACGCACATCAGTATCGCCAACAGAAATGCGACGCTGAGCGGGACAAAATCCGGCATTCCCGGTATGTACTGACTGATACGCGGAATGTGTGCGGCTTTGCCGATCTCGGCCGTTTGCAGGATCGGGTCGCCCGGGATCTTGAAATAATATTGGGTAAAATAGCTGACCAGCGATATGCCGATAAAATTGAGCATGATCGTGTTGATCACCTCATGCGAGCCGAACCGCGCCTTCAAAATGCCCGGGATCGCCCCCCAAACGCCGCCCGCGATGACCGCGGTCAATACACAGACAAGTATCAGAAGTATCGACGGCAGGCTGTACCAGGACCAATCCTCCTGCTTGCCGAAGATCGTGACGATCGTCCCGCCAAACTTGATCCCGACCCACGCCGTCGCAAACGCGGCAATGTACAATTGGCCTTCGGCACCGATATTGAGCAGGCCGCAGCGAAATGCGACCGCGACCGCGAGCCCCGTAAATATCAACGGGGTCGCTATAAAAAGCGTGTAGCCGATGTCATTGAGCGAACCGAACGAATTGCCGATCAAGTGGTAAAACGTTACGAACGGGTTGTCGCCGATCAACAAAACTATGATCCCGCCAACGACAAATGCAGCGATCACGGCAACCAATGGCCACAAGATTTCTCGAAATACCCTATTCATCAGTATGTACGGAACTACGGCAAAATTTTTGTCTGGCACCCGCCCGACGGCAATAAAATTTGATTGGAAAGTTGCGACACTAAATATAACCGAGAATTAACAAACCTGTCACCCTGAAACGCCCCATATTCGCTCATGCGTCGATATTCTTTTTGCAAAAAATTGAACTTGACAATATCACACTCAGGTTTTATTATGCTTATAGACTAAGTAATTAGTCATTGATCTAGTAATATTTGGAGGAAATGATTATGAACGTAGTTAAATATGACCCATTTCGCGATATGCGCATCCTGCAGAACGAGATAAATCGCCTTTTCAGCGGCACTTCGGCAAATGTGAGCGGTCGCGAAGAGATCGAGTCCGGAGCCTGGAGCCCGCGTATCGACATTTTTGAGAATAAGGACAGCTTGGTCATCGAGGCCGAACTTCCCGGAATGAAGCGTGACGATTTTGAACTTTCGTTCGAAAACAACGTTCTTACCCTCAAGGGCGAGCGCAAATTCGAGCGCAAGACCGATGACAACAACTATCACCGCATCGAGCGGTCGTATGGTGCTTTCTCGCGTTCGTTCACCCTGCCCCAGGCAGTGACCGCTGAGGGAGCAAAAGCCGAATTTGCCAACGGCATCCTCTCGGTGACCCTCGCCAAACGCGAGGAGACCAAGGCCCGGAAGATCGAGGTCATCGATGCCGACGCTCTGACGCAGAATACGGCTCAGAGCGAAAATTCGCTGGCCGCCGGAGCATAATTAAGCGAGGCGTAATTCGATCGGGCGGTGAATGGCAGGTGACGCAGGTTCGCCATTCACCGCTCCGCCGCTTACGAGAAAAGATATGAGATTCGACAGATTTACAATTCGCGGCCAGGAGGCCGTACAGGAAGCGATCGGATTCGCCGAAAAAGCACAAAATCAGCAGGTCGAGCCCGAGCACGTGCTCGCCGCCATGCTCGAACAGAAAGAGGGTGTATTAAAGCCGATCCTCGGAAAGATCGGCGCCAACGCCAACGCTATCGCGGCTGAGATATCGGCGGCGATCGAGAAATTTCCCAAGGTGACCGGCGGGCAGCAATATTTCAGCTCGCGGACCAACACCATTTTTCAAGAGGCACAGAAATTAGCCGAAAAGATGCAGGACGACTATCTGTCCACCGAGCATCTCTTGATGGCGATCGCCGCTGAAAAGGACGGCGACGCAGGTCGAATCCTTCGCTCGAACGGCATCTCAAAGGACGATCTCGAAAAGGTCATCAATGATCTTCGCGGCGGTTCGCGTATCACGGATCAGAACGCCGAAGAGAACTTTCAGGCGCTCGAAAAATACGCTCAGGACCTGACCGAGCGTGCCCGCAAGGGCAAACTCGACCCCGTCATCGGCCGCGACGACGAGATCCGTCGAACTATACAGATACTCTCGCGCCGAACCAAGAATAATCCCGTGCTCATCGGTGAGCCCGGCGTCGGCAAGACCGCGATCGTCGAGGGCCTCGCCCAACGGATCGTGTCGGGCGACGTTCCCGAAACGCTCAAGAACAAGCGATTGGTGTCGCTCGACCTCGGCGCAATGCTCGCCGGCGCAAAGTACCGCGGCGAATTTGAGGACAGACTCAAAGCGGTCCTCAAGGAGATCGAGAAGGCCGAGGGCCAAATAATACTTTTCATTGACGAACTGCATACGCTTGTCGGAGCCGGAGCGAGCGAGGGCGCGATCGACGCGTCCAATATGCTCAAGCCCGCACTCGCCCGCGGCACTCTGCGTGCCGTCGGCGCGACGACGCTTGCCGAATATCAGAAGTACATCGAAAAGGACAAAGCACTCGAACGCCGATTCCAGCAGGTCTATATCGGCGAACCCAATGTCGAGGACACCATCGCCATCCTTCGCGGATTAAAGGAACGGTATGAGGTTCATCACGGTGTCCGGATCAAGGACGCCGCGATCGTCGCCGCCGCCACATTGTCGAACCGTTACATCACGGATCGTTTTCTGCCGGACAAGGCGATCGACCTGATCGACGAGGCCGCATCGCGTATCCGCATCGAGATCGACTCGCTCCCGCAGGAGATCGACGTCCTCGAACGCGAGATACTGCAGCTCGAGATCGAGCGTCAGGCCCTCACTCGCGAGACCGACGAAAAGTCGAAAGCGCGTTTGAACGATATCGAAAAGCGCATTGCCGACCTTAACGAAAAATCCTCCGCGATGAAGGCCAAATGGCATTCGGAAAAGGAAGAGATCGAAAAGATGCGTTCGGCCAAAGAGCAGCTCGAACAGGCAAAGCTCGAGCTCGAACAGGCCCGTCAGGCCGGCGACCTGACCAAGGCGGCCGAGATACAGTACGGCCGCATCCCCGAGCTTGAAAAGCTGCTCGAGACCGAGCAGTCGCATCTGGCCGACCTCCAAAAGGACGGCGTCTATCTCAAAGAAGAGGTGGACGAAGAGGACGTCGCCGAGGTGGTTGCCAAGTGGACAGGCGTGCCAGTTTCGAAGATGCTTCAGGGCGAGATGCAGAAGCTCGTCGCGATGGAGGACAACCTGCGAAAGCGCGTCATCGGACAGGACGAGGCTCTCGAGGCCGTTGCCAACGCGGTCCGCCGTGCACGTGCCGGATTGCAGGACCCGAACCGCCCGGTCGGCTCGTTCATTTTTCTCGGCCCGACCGGCGTCGGCAAGACCGAGACCGCCCGTGCCCTTGCCGAATTCATGTTCGACGACGAACGCGCAATGGTGCGGCTGGATATGTCCGAATATATGGAAAAACACGCCGTCGCCCGTATGATCGGTGCCCCGCCGGGATACGTCGGTTATGACGAAGGCGGTCAGTTGACCGAGGCCGTTCGGCGGCGCCCGTATTCGGTGATACTTTTCGACGAGATCGAAAAAGCGCATCCCGACGTCTTTAATGTGCTGCTCCAGATACTCGATGACGGCCGCCTGACCGACTCGAAGGGTCGCGTCGTCGATTTTAAGAACGCGGTGCTCATCATGACGTCAAACCTGGGTTCTCGCGAGATACAATCGGCGGCCGAAAATCCGCTTGCTGACCGCGACATCCGCAAGGACGTTCTGCAGGTACTGCGTGATCATTTCAAGCCGGAGTTTTTGAACCGCATCGACGACATTGTGGTCTTCAAACAGCTTGGCCGCGAACAGATCGCGACGATCATCGACGTCCAGCTCGAAAAGCTGCGAAAGAATCTCGAGGATCGCGGGATCACGCTCGAACTCGACGAATCGGCCCGAGACCTGATCATCGCCGAGGGCTACGACCCGATATACGGTGCACGGCCGCTCAAAAGGGCGATCCAGAGCCTCGTACAAAATCAGCTCGCCGTCAGCCTGCTGAAGGGCGACATCGTCAGCGGCCAGACCGTCCGCGTTTCGGCCGAGAACGGGGAGATGCGATTTACGCCCGTCGATGCGGCCGGAAAGGCGGCCGATGCCGTTTAGTTCGGCCCGAGAGGACATTGGTAAACCGCGATGACTTTAACTATCGCGGTTTACCAACTACTATTTAGTTATTGTGTTTAAGAGAAAGAAAATGAACGAGAAAGAGATCGAATTGGAAACCGAGGGAGCAGAATCGATTCCCGTCAAAGACAAACGCCGATTTAACGGTGATGGC
The DNA here is from genome assembly GCA_019694345.1 of Pyrinomonadaceae bacterium. Taxonomy (GTDB): domain Bacteria; phylum Acidobacteriota; class Blastocatellia; order Pyrinomonadales; family Pyrinomonadaceae; genus OLB17. The sequence continues at coordinate 4,803 of JAIBCA010000136.1, forward strand.
GAAAGGGTCGCGGACGCGGACGAAGCCCCTAAAGAGCCGGTCAGATCACCGGCCGAGATCGCTCTCGAGGCAGATCTGAAGGCCGAGATCGAGCGTCGCGAGGCGGCCGAGTCGAAACTCGTCGGCGTCCAGGCTAAATTTGAAGAGGCCAAGGCAGATCTCGAACGCGAGACCGCAGAGATGCGTGCCCGTCTCATGAAAACACTCGAAGACCGCGGCAAACAGGCGCAGTTCAATTTTCTGACAACTCTGCTGCCGGTTCTCGACAATCTCAATCTCGCGGTTGCCGCCAGCGAGACCGACCCGTCGGTTGAGCATCTGCGCGACGGCGTCATCGGAACGGCACGCAGTTTTGAGCGAGCTCTGATCGATGTCGGCGTCGAGCCGATCGCATCGGTCGGCAGCGACTTTGACCCGGAACTTCACGAGGCGGTTGATATGGCCGAGACCACGCCAGAAAACGACGGCAAGATCACCGCCGAGTATTCACGCGGCTATCGCTTCGGCGGACGCCTGCTTCGCCCCGCCCGCGTCCAGGTCGGCAAAGCATGAACGAACATTCGTCCAGCCGCCATCTCAGCGATAATGAGTACTGATCTGCGTTGATCTGGGTTGACCATTTCGGTCTCCGGCCCGCGTAGCGGGTATCAGCATAAAGCCACGGGTGTAAACCCACAAAGAAAGCCCGCAACGACGAGCCTACTTTAGCATCGCGAAATCCTAATGTTTTAGACTCTTCTTTGGACGCTTGCGCTATAATTTTTCAAATATGTCGAAGACATTTGCCGATCGCTGGAGCGTCAAAAGGGATTTAACACCCGGTGGACAGGCATGGACTTATGTTGTTGAGGACCTGACGAACCCGGGCAAGGAATACGTTTTAAAGCGCCTCAAGAATCTCGATAGAATCAAAAGGTTCGAACAGGAGATTGTTGCCATTAGATTGCTTGACCATCCTCACATCATCCGTCCCGTTAGTGTCGAACTCTCCGAGGAATCTCCGTTTTTTGTCTCCGAATATTGCGAAGGCGGCGAATTGACGACCGAGAAAGTTGGAGAATGGTCAGTAAACCAAAAGCTCCAACTATTCGAAACTCTGACCGTCGCTCTTGCCCATGCACACGCAAAAGGGGTGATTCATCGGGACATTAAGCCATCAAACATACTTTTTCGGTCAGATGGCACGGCAGTTGTGGCCGATTTTGGCATATGTATTAACACTGATGATGGGCTAGAACGCTTGACCGAGATGCAGGAACAGGTCGGGCCTCGATACTATATGGCCCCAGAACTTGCTGATGGCAGATTGGAAGACGTCACGCCATCAGCCGACGTTTACTCACTTGGAAAACTGCTCTATTGGCTTTTGGCCGGAAAATTATTTGATAGAGAAAAACATACCCACGAGAGATGGGATCTTCGCATTAATGCTGAGAATCCGGCGATCCTGACAATTTACGACGAAATTTTCTCAAAAACGATAATTGAGGACCCGAACGCCCGATTTGCTAGCGGAACCGAACTTTGGCAAGCGACGAGAAATGTCATCGAGACTCTCGAAAAAGAAGGACGTTATCTCGATGCCGACGTTCCCAGCAGTTGCCTTTTTTGTGGAATCGGCAGATATGCGAAAAAAGAGATTATTCCCCGAATCACCCCTCTGTCACACAATTCTCAATTTGGCGGTGTCGCAGAATTTGAGACGAACTACTCAAACTTGTACGGTCTGGGTAGCCAACAGCCAGAACGACTGTCTGCTGGTAATATCAAGGGCGATTCATATATTAGTTTTCTAACATTGGAATGCGGTCGTTGCGGTAACCTCCAATTCTTCAAGTTGGAAAACGGCCACACTCTTTGGAAAAATGCGAGACCTTCGGTCTAAATTGTCGTCAATCACGCTCAACTGTTGTCGTGAAGTAGAAAGAAGTCAAGTCGTCCTGCAGTAGTCCGAATAGACTCTTCGCAGTTTCCAGCAACATACACACCGGCGCGTCAGCGGCAGGATGATCGTAGCCGTGGCGTTTCAACCCACGGAAAAGAACGAAGAAATATCCCTGCGTCGCGTCAGCGACGGTTAAATCCCATTAGGCTTTTGCCCGTTTCAGGGTAGGTGCCCCCGATCACCGTACGTAAGCACTTGGAACCGGCACATCGCCCGGTGCACCGAATTGCTGTATCAGGATTCCGGCGGTCGAGCGCTGTGCGTACCACGTTGAATTCGAAGGCCTGAACACCGCCGCGTCCGTCTTACCGTCGCCGTCATAATCTCCGGGAGAGGGAATATCGGTCGATGATCCGAACGGGAACGCAAAATACGAAAAATCTTCACTCCTCAGCACGAACCAGTTCCCGCTCGACGGCGTCCAGAACGCGATGTCCGCCTTGCCGTCGCCGGTGTAGTCGGCGGGAACCGCTTTGTCGGTCGAAGATCCGAACTGCGTCGCAAACACTGTCGCGTTCGAGCTTCGCCGTATCCACCACTCGGCACCGTTCGCCCCGTTGGGGCGGAACACCGCGATGTCCGCCTTGCCGTCTCCGTCATAGTCCGCCACAACCGGTTTGTCACCGCTTGCACCAAACCCGAAAATGTCCGTCCCGCCCGACGACTTTGAGATGTACCAGGTCAGCGTCGTCGGCCTAAACACCGCGGCATCAGCCCTTCCGTCACCGTCAAAATCCCCCGGCACCGGCACATCGCCGTTCGAACCAAACGGAAACGCATAAAAGGAAAAATCCTCCGACCTTAAAACAAACCACTGCCCTGAGGAAGGTCGCCAAAACGCCACATCCGTCTTCCCGTCCCCCGTAAAGTCAACCGGTGCCAAGCTATCCGTGGCACTGCCAAACTGTAAAGCCGCATTCCCACCCGTCGAACTCTTCAACCACCACCACTCCGACGCCGCCCCATTCGGCCGGAATATACTCAGGTCGGTCTTCGAATCGCCGTCGAAGTCTGAGGATGACGCCATTCCGGTAAGTACTCTAGTAAGCATCCACCGAGACTGACCATTGACCAACGCGCTACCGCCAATGATCACTTTGTTAACACCGCATGAAACAATCGATCTTCCTTGAACCGATTGAGCATTAAACAAATGGGTACGTGGAGCCCCTAAACCAAGAACTCCAAGATAAGTTGGAGTTCCGTCCCAGACATTACCGACGGAAACGAATCTGCTTTCCGATAGTCGAAGGTTGTCGTATCCCGATTCAAAAGCAAAACCTGGAAAATTTGATGACATCGCCAATGTTGGAGAATTCTGTTCCGTGAAGCTACCGTTAATTCCAATTGAGCCAATCTCGAATCCTCTGCCCAAGGCATATGACAAACCGTTATTCCAAATATTGTCAACTTCTATTCCTACTTGCTCTGTCACTCCCTGTTGCCCAAATGTCGTGTCGATTGAACCATTGGAATTGAAGCGTGCTACGCACGCATACCCGGCGACCACAATTCGGCTTGAATCATCTGGAATCAAAGCCGTTCCGTAACAACATCGTCCACTAGTAAAGCAAAAGGTCGACTGCACCTTTCCAGTTCCGCCAAAAGACAGATCCAGTGCGCCATTTGGAAGCAGCCGAACAATTCCGACACCATCGTACTGGGTATCTGCCCGTCCAACAACCACTATCCTGCCATCGGAAAGTTCATACGCACTGTATGCCGTGTCATTGGTCGCCCCAGTATTTCCAACATTGACAATAGAGCTGCCGGCCGTTCCGAACGTTGAATCGACATTACCGTCGGAGGTTAATCGAGTAATCAAAAAGTCTGAGTTCCGCCGTCCAAGAATCAGAATTTTGCCATCGGCCTGTACCAGTATTCTATTTCCCGTAACGGCAGTCGCCGAAGCGAAAGTAACTAAACGAATTCCTGCCTGACCAAACGAGGAGTCGAGACTGCCATTGCTATTAAATCGCGCAACCGCAAACTGATTACCCAAATAGCCTAATCCTAAAATCTTGCCGTCCGCCGTTCGCTCCAAATCGGAAATGAAGCTGCTGCTAGGAAATACACTGATGGTTACCCATCCATTATCACCAAAGCTCGAGTCAATTTGTCCAGGCTCGGAGTAAGCAGATGTAGCCAAAATTAAACCGAATATTGATATCCAACATTGGTTTAGAAATTTCCTAGTGTTCATACCTGTGAAGACTCAAGATTTGATCTACAAAGTAAGGTGTGATTTTCAAAAAGCATCGACTACCTCGATTAACAGTGACAAGGCTTTACCAGAATATGATAGACATGCTATTTTGAACGGCCTAATTCTAATATTCATGAAAAGGTCAACTGGGGATAAGGTGTTTTATTGGTTGAGTTAGATACAAGTTTAGGCAGCCGAAAGTAGTTGATCGGTATTCAACAGATCTTACCTTTATTTCGGGTTTAGGTTTTTGGT
>JAIBCA010000152.1 GCA_019694345.1 Pyrinomonadaceae bacterium
TGGTGGACGACGATGAACAACCGGGTTGGGACGCTCCGTTCGGCCGCGGACGTCCGGGTTGGCATATTGAATGTTCGGCAATGGCGATGAAGTATCTGGGCGAAACATTTGACCTCCACGCGGGCGGGATGGATCTGCAGTTCCCGCATCACGAAAATGAGATCGCCCAGAGCGAGGGCTCGACCGGTAAGGAATTTGCAAAATACTGGGTTCACAGCGAATTTCTGAAGATCGACGATGTGACGATGTCCAAATCCAAGGGCAATTTCTTCACCTTCAGAGATCTTTGTGAACAGGGTTACTCGCCGCTTGCGATCAGGTATTTACTACTATCGGTTCCTTACAGAAAGCAGTTGAATTTCACGTTCGAAGGGCTCCAGGGAGCCGAAAGCACCGTCGAACGGCTGCGGAATTTCCGGCGATCAGTTTCCGACGCGGTCACCGAGAGCGGTTCGCACGGAGGCGTTCAAGCGGCGGTCGAGAATTCACTTCGAACTTTCGGCTCTGCGATGGACGACGACCTTAATACCGCGGCCGCGTTAGCAGCGGTTCACGACCTCGTTCGCGAGATCAACTCGGCACTTGCAAAGGAAGGCCTGCGATCCGAGGATAAGGATGCGGTCATCGACGCTATCGAAAGATTTGACAGTGTGCTTGGGATCTTCGGTGAAATGGAAACTGAGATCTTGGCCGAGGAGATCGAGGCACTGATCAATGAGCGTCAGGAAGCTCGTCGAAACCGGAATTTTGCCCGGTCGGATGAGATCCGTGATCTTTTAGCCGACAAAGGTATCATCCTTGAGGACACAAAGGACGGTGTTCGCTGGAAGCGAAAGTAGATCTTACCGCTTGTCGTTCGGTCACTTTTGAAAACGGATCAACAACGCGGACTCGGTTCCGGCGGCCATCATCTTGCGATCGGTGACACGAAATCCCCGTGCAACAAGATCTCTGATCGGCGGCCGGGTCTCGTCGAGTGTCTTTTCCCTGTACATTATCCAAAACGCGGGGGCAGTGACTTCTGTGGCGTTCGTCACCGTTATCTCATCAAATCCACGTGGTAGAAAGTATGCTTTGTCCTCGACCATTCCCTCAATGCCGCCGAGCTTACTGATCCTCGGCCGATCCTGTAAATTGTGCACCGCAAACCAAGCGTGATACCCAACCAGGTCCTCGAATACAAATATCGGTTCGACGGAACTGAATTTCTGTGCCTGGATCGTCAGCGGCTCCCAAGCGCACCATACATAATTGACAGGCTCGCTTTTCACCTGCTTAACAAGCGCCGCGGCGGCAAGCGTCATGAAAACCAAGGAAAACACGGCCGGGATCGCGATCTGACGCACATTTCCGATGATCATTCCGAGCAAAAGTGCGAAGGGTCCGAACACGACGATCAAATGACGGGTGCCCCAGATCGAGTATGGAGAAAGCCAACTGATCGCGAAAGCCGATAAGCATGGAAGTACCACGAAAAGAGCCATCAGAGCCGAACCGCCATTGAAACCAGCCTCGTTCCCTTTCCAATTAATTGCGACCATTGATCCGACAGTAAGGACCAGGAGGATAATGGGCACCATCACGAATATGTCGGTAAATGCTTGAGCACTGCTTGCCTGATAATAGAAAGGCTCGAACAGGCCCGTAAATAGGGAGAGGATCTGAATCCATCCGGGTTTCTGCATCCAGCCGATATTCTGCCCCACGTCGGCACCGGCGGTTACCGATCGAACGACGGCGATGGCCCACGGCGCAAAGCCGGCAAGGACGACCGTGAACATAATTCCGATAGACCGCAACTTGATCCGTTGAACCGCAGCGATCGCCATTACTTCGCAAACTACCACGAACCAGCCAAAATAGTGACTGTAAACCAGTATGAGATTGACAATGACCAGGGCAACAAGGCTTTTGCCCTTGATGAAATAGCGGACGAATAGCCAGATCGATAACAACGAGAGGAACTGGAGCAAGCTGTACATTCGCACTTCCTGTGCGTATTTGATCAGCGATCCGTTAAAAGCAAATATCAAAAGTCCGGTGGTTCTCTGCCAAAAACTCAGTTTCAATTCCCTTGAGATCATCAGGAACGGAAAAACTGATAAACACGAAAACAACGCGGGCAGGAGCCGCATCCAAACCACACCCTCACCGCCGATGGCTATCCATAACTTGAGCAAGATGTAAAAGACGGGCGGGTGGATCAGGTCAATCGATATGAATGAAAGGATCGTCTGCCAGGAATGTTCGGCAGCATGAACGCTGAATATCTCGTCAAACCAAAGGCAAGTGCGATCTAACCCCCAAATTCGAAAGAAAACCGCCGCGCAGACGATGAGTGCGGTCGCGGCAGTCCCGGTCTTTGAGCGATTTGACATCTATAACGAAACGCCGTCGCACAGTTCGCCGCCGATGCTCGTGTAACACAATGACACTTCTTTGAAAGTGTCAGTTTCACGGCAATAGGAATGGCATCGATCGTACGGTTTGGAGTAGATATGAATGCTGACGGCTCGTTCGCCGTAATCGAACGGATTGATTATCTGATGTATCGGAGCCTCAAGTTCGACCGTTGCGGCCGCACAGTCGGCGAGTTCAAAGTTGTCGGTCTCGACGAGCTTGCAATAATTCCGGGATGCGTCCAATTCGGCCGCGACAAAGTTCTGTCCGCGAAGGCGTCCGATCGGCACAGTCATCCAACATTTCTGCTCCCAATGATCGTGGATACGCGATGCCTGACCGATCTCCCAACATATCGCCATCACTTCGAACCGTTCGTCCTTGTGGATCAGGTTACGGGTATAAAATGTCGGACTCCAAAACAGATAAGGCTCGACCGATCCGGCTTCGACCGGATTTTCATGTAAAAAGCCGTAAACCCCCTGGCAAGTAAATCCGCTGTCCGGGATCGCCTTCAGGCCCCGTACCAAATTTTCGACTGAGATCATAAATGTTTCGGCGCCGACCTAAACTTCTCTTCGGCTCCAATTGTAACAAAATTCTTCGCGACTAAAATACGCCCCGATAATAAGTCCGCTTGCGGTCATTGAATGAGCACTTTCCGTCAGCAAGCGGATCGTCCGTGTCCTTGCAGCAAGGACTGAATTTCGAACAGGAAAGACCGTCTTTAAGAAGTTTTGCCAGAGCATCCTGCCCAAGTGCCGAAGGATGAAAACAATCGCAGCACGAGATCTGTTCGGACTTGAATCTGTAAAACCATGGAGCATCGCTATACACCACAGTCGTGCCGAGGGCCTTGATGCCGCCGCCCACGGATTGCCCCCCGATCAGTACGACCGGTGACGTGCCGCCGATCGGGATCGCTTCATACTCGGTCGTGACCCGTTTCAAGATCTCGCGGTATGACCTCATGGTCGTGTAGGTGTCGCTGATCCGCGTAGCCGAGCAGTCGCGGGTCAGAGCTCCGCAGATGTTGACCGTTCCCCATAAGAACTGACAGCTCCCGAGCAGTTGGCAATTGGATTTGGCCCCAAAATTACACAGCTGTGAAACACGCACCGGCGCAACGACCCCGACCCTGGTATTACCGATCGAAATGAGTTGATCGAGGCCTTTCCTCAATTCCCTTTCGAACGAATCAGGCCGTGTCTTGCAGTAGTTCTGCGGGTCGAGGTCACTGCTCGAGCACGACGTATTCACCTTTGTAATGGTTCCGGAGCAGTTGTCATTATGGCCGAGAAAAACAACCGCCATACGCTGCACGCTTTGTGCCTGCAGATAGCTCTTTACACCCGCTGACTGGTTAACGAAGTCTGATACGAGTGTAGCACCCGACTGCGCATGGTTTGGGTTAGCCGAGAAAATTGCAGCCCCCAAGTCGCATTCTATCCTTTCCGCTATGCTGAATACGCCTTCGTTCCCCGTTGAGCAAAACGAAGAACCGTTCGTATGACTGGTGATCCAGTTGAAGTTTTCCTGATCGCCATTTGAACATGGAAAAGAGCTTGATGCATTGAACCCCTTAGAAATGCTGTCGCCCGCGACATCGATCGCCTGTATTGTCAATTGTCCCCAAACCGCTACGGCGGCGAATCCGACCATGAACGCGGCGACAGCCATCGCCAATACGATCTGCCTGCAAAATGGTGAATATTCGATTTTCATATTAGCGGTGGCCAGCTGACCGTTAGAACAATTACAAGCACGGGACGACCGGACTTTTTGCAGATTCAAAATCTGTCCTTTATAATAGGCGTTTTGTCACAGTTAGTTGATTTTCGCCTTTATAGTAGTACGGAGGATCTGATTTTGCCAAAAGCAGCAACTCGTCAAAAACCCGAAGCCAAGAAAACGAAAGCTTCGGCAAATGGTAACGGAAGGCCGGCCGATAATGCCGCCGCGAAAAGCGGTGGCATCGATCTGGCACAGATCGAACTCGAAAAGTCCGAATATCTGCAGCGAAAGGCCTCGCAGCTTGAGTCGATCAAGCGTACAGATAAGAAGCTCTTGAGAGAGATGCTCTATCAAATGGTACTCGGACGCATCTTTGAAGAGAAATGCGCTGAAGTTTACCGAATGGGTAAGATCGGCGGATTTTGCCACCTGTACATCGGCCAGGAAGCCATTGGCGTTGGTTCGATGATGGCCCTGAAGCCGACCGATATGATGATCACATCGTATCGCGATCATGTTCAGGCAATGATCAAGGGCCTTTCACCGGAGAGCGTTATGGCTGAGCTTTACGGCAAAGCCGGCGGCTGCGTCGGCGGAAAGGGCGGTTCGATGCATATGTTCTCGAAGGAACACGAGTTCTACGGCGGCCATGGGATCGTCGGCGGACAGATCGGTGTCGGGATGGGTATGTCTTTTGCCGCCAAATACAAGGGCACCGATCAGGTCACTCTTTGTTTCTTCGGTGAGGCGGCGGTCAATCAGGGCATTTTTCATGAATCGCTCAACATGGCCCAGTTATGGAAACTTCCCTGCATCTTCATTTGCGAAAATAATCAATACGGAATGGGAACCTCGCAGGCACGGGCGATGAGTTCGCGGAGCATTGCCAAAAAGGCAGATGCCTTCGAAATGGCCAATGAATTTGTCGATGGAATGGATGTAATGGCCGTCCGCGATGCCACGATCCGTGCAATTGAGCGTGCTCGCCGTGACGGTTCGCCGACATTGCTTGAGGTCAGGGCGTACCGTTATATGGGCCATTCAATGTCCGATCCGGGCAACTATCGAACCCGCGAGGAGATCGCAAGATATCAGGAACGCGACCCGATCGTCCTGTTCAAGGATAGTCTCAAGGAAGCAAAGGTCCTGACCGATAAGGACTTCGAGAAGATTCACAACGAGGCGGTCGAAGCCGTCCAACGAGCGGTCCAATTTGCTGACGAAAGCCCGTTTCCTGACGAAAGCGCGCTTTTGACCGACGTTTACGCATAGAAATTTATTAATATGGCAGTTCTAACTATCCGCGATGCACTCAATCAGGCTCTTCGCGAAGAGATCCTAAGAGATGAGAACGTCTTCATTATGGGTGAAGAGGTTGCTGAGTACGACGGCGCATACAAAGTCACAAGAGGATTGTGGAAAGAGTTTGGCGACAAACGAGTGATCGACTCGCCGATCACTGAACTCGGATTTGCCGCGTTGGGCGTCGGAGCGGCGATGGCCGGCTTGCGGCCCGTGATCGAGTTCATGACGTGGAACTTTTCGATCCTCGCCTCAGACCAGATCATCAATCACGCGGCGAAGATGCTGTATATGTCCGGCGGCCAGTTCAAGGTTCCGATCGTTTTTCGCGGGCCAAACGGCTCGGCCTTTCAGGTCTCGTCGCAGCATTCGCAAGCTCTCGAAGCCTTTTACGCCAACTTTCCGGGGCTAAAGGTCGTCATGCCTTCGACACCGGCCGATGCCAAAGGATTGCTCAAATCGGCAATTCGTGACGACAATCCGATCGTTTTCCTTGAACAGGAGAGAATGTACGGCAACAAGGGCGAGGTTCCGGAGGACGAAGACTTTTTGATCCCGCTTGGCGTCGCTGACATCAAGCGCGAAGGCACCGACTGTACGATCGTCGCACGTTCGATGACCGTTCCGCTGGCGCTTCAGGCGGCCGAGCGTATTCAGACGGAATATGGCGTATCGGTCGAGGTGATCGATCCCCGCACGATCAAACCGCTCGACATCGACACGATCATCGATTCGGTCAAGAAAACAAATCGGCTTGTCATCGCCGAAGAGTCGCATGCCTTTGCGTCGGTCGGTGCAGAGATCACATATCAGGTGATGGACCATGCGTTCGACTATCTTGATGCTCCGGTCAAGCGTCTTTCTTGCGCTGAGGCCCCGATGCCGTACGCGAAAAATCTCGAAGCGCTTGCTCTGCCCGATGTTGACAAGATCGTCGCGGCTGTTAAAGACGTTTGTTATTTATAATGGATAGGGCGGCTGCAAAGCTCGAATACAAACTTTCCCACCGGCCGATGGGAGTGTTCCAGATAAGGAACAAATTGAACGAGAAGGTTTATGTGGATTCGAGTTTGAATGTTCCGGGGAAGATCAATCGTCATAAGTTTCAGTTGAACGCCGGAGTGCATCCGAGCAAGCAATTGCAAAGCGACTGGAGCGAATTTGGCGAAACGGCGTTTGAATTCGAGACACTTGAGCCGGTTGAACCGCGAGACGATAAGAATTACGATTATGCTGCCGATCTAGAAACTCTCGAAGATCTTTGGATCGAAAAATTATCGCCGTTTGGCGAACACGGTTATAACGAACCGAAAAAAACGCGAGACGAACGGCTGCGCATGATCGCGTCGAACCGCAATTTGTAATTATTATTGCTGTTAAAGACATTTGTTATTTGTGATAGTAAACGTCCGAATGTTTAATAAGTAGGCCTAAATATGAGATCGCAGCATTCATTTTGGTTCATGTCCATTTTGTTGTTGCTTGGCCTTAATCTCGACGTGTTTCCGCAGACCGACGGATCCAGAGGTGTTATTGACATCAATGGCGGTAAAGTTTATTACGAAGCCATTGGCCGTGGAAAGGCAATTGTTTTTATCCATGGAGGACTGGTTGACAGTCGTCTTTGGGATGATCAGTTCAAGGAATTCGCGAAAAAGTATCGTGTCGTCCGCTATGACATTCGTGGGCGAGGCAAATCGCCGCTTCCAACCGAGCCGTATTCGCTCGTAAACGATGTTAAAGAGATTTTGCGGCATTTGAAAATTGAAAAGGCGAGCATAGTCGGGCTTTCTTTAGGCGGTGTGATCGCGGCAGATTTTGTTCTCGAATATCCGGAGTTTGTTGAATCTTTGGTGCTTGTCAGTGCCGGTTTACGCGGGTTTGATTCTGGCAAACCGGATCGCGAAGGAGCCGCGATATATGGTGCGGTCGCGACAATACCTCCTGAAAAGGCTGCATCGCTTTGGCTGACGCATCCACATTTTGCAGGTGTAAGGAAGAACAAAAAGGTACGCGAAAAGTTGTTCCAAATGCTAGTTGACAACTACGCTGGATATACCCAGAAGGACGCGGGCAAATTCTATGTTTTGCCCCAGCCGGAGACGGATGAACGCCTAAGTAAGATAAAAGTTCCTACGCTTATTGTGGCAGGTTCGCTGGACGCTGAGTACATATTGGCAAATGCGAACGAGTTGAAGGCAAACATTAGCGGTTCGGAACTCGTCATTATCAAGAACGCGAGTCATCATCCGAATATCGAAAAACCCTCGGAATTTAACAAGGTTCTGAGAACTTTTTTGCAGAAACACATTAAATAAGGTTGATTTTTAGAAATGGCTGAAAAATTCTTAATGCCGAAATTGTCGCCCACGATGGAAGAGGGCCAGATATCGCGTTGGGTCAAGAACGAAGGCGACTCTTACGACGCCGGCGAAACCCTCGCGGAAGTCGATACCGATAAGGCGACGATGGAAATGACGGCGCTTTCCGGCGGCACGCTGCTGAAGATTTTGAAAGCCGCGGGCGACACCGCCCTTCTCGGCGAAGCTATCGCCATCACGGGCAAAAAGGGCGAGGACATCGCCGCTCTCTTGTCAGAACCGGGAGCGATAGCAACTGGGTCAACGTCGAACGGATCAAAAGCCGTAAGTGAGCCGGAACCCAAAGCAGAAGCACCAGCAGTAAGTCTACCCGCCGCGCAAACACCAAAGACCGAAGGCCAAAGCCCCAAGACCGACTCCCGGATGATCGTCTCGCCTATCGCCGCTCGAATGGCAGCGGAGAACGGCGTCGACCTAAAAGCTATCGTCGGCTCGGGACCGAACGGCCGAATTATCAAACGCGATATAGAAGCAGTGGTCAGTGGTCAGTCGTCAGTGATCAGTGGCGAAAGCCAACGCTCATTTACACCTTCAGCCCAGGTTGGTTCGTCCGCGTACCGCGACGAAAATACGTCCAAGATGCGTCAGATCATTGCCAGCCGTTTGGCGGAATCGATCGGCCCGATCCCGACGTTTTACCTGACGGTCGAGATCGAGATGGACGCTTGCTTTGCTCTTCGCAAGAGCGTGAACGCAACGGTCAGCGACGCGGAAAAGATCAGCCTCAACGACATTGTCGTAAAGGCGGCGGCGATGGCGCTCGTCAAACATCCGTTCGTCAACGCGTCGTACCAAAGCTCGTCGATCCGATTCTACGAGCAGGCCGACATCGGAGTTGCCGTGGCGATCGAGGACGGGCTGATCACGCCGGTCATTCGCGGTGCCAACCTGAAAGGCTTTCTCGAGATCTCGGCCGAGATCAAGGACCTCGCCGCCAAGGCCAAGGCCAAAAAGCTGCAGCCTGAGGAATACACCGGTGCGACATTCTCGATCTCAAATCTCGGTATGTTCGGCATCAAGGAGTTCACCGCGATCATCAATCCGCCCGAAGCAGGCATCCTCGCCGTGGGTTCCGCCGCCGCAACGCCCGTCGTCCGCGACGGCGAGATCGTCGTCCGCAGCATCATGAACGTCACAATGTCGTGCGACCACCGCGTCATCGACGGCGCCACCGGCGCCCGCTTTTTGCAGACATTCAAACAAATGCTCGAAAATCCGGGAATGATGTCCGCCTAATTAACGCG
>JAIBCA010000137.1 GCA_019694345.1 Pyrinomonadaceae bacterium
TTGACCGTCAGCCGGTGCAGCCAGGTCGAAAACGCCGAATCGCCGCGAAAGCTGCCGATCTTGCGGAATAGCTGAATGAATACTTCTTGAGTAAGGTCTTCCGCCTCGGTCTGGCTGTTCGTCATCCGAAGGCACAAACTGTAGGTTCGACGATGGTACTTCTGATACAAGAGTTCGAACGCGGCAATATTACCCGATGTTGCCATACGGCAAAGTTCGATATCAGGCGTGTCCGCATCAAAAAACTCGGCCCCGCTCACGGCCGAAACTGCAACATCGGTCTGAGGCTGCAACGCGCCCTCAAACCCAAAGGCGAGTTCTTGATCGATCGCCGCCGAGGCTATTTCCATAGTCGCACCTAAAAGATCGCTGCCAGGTTGTAGAACTTCTTCTTGGGCTATGATGACCGACCTCCGAGAACGGGTTGCTTACACTGCCAAAAAGTTTATCGATAAAATCTCAAAAGGTAAAGCAAATTTTAACCACTCTGAAGCAGCGAGATTCGGCGGCTGACGGAGTATTTTGAGCTCGATCGCCCGAGGCCACAGGTTTTCGACACTTTACAACCGAGTTTCCGCACGATTCACGAGGCACGTATCTTTGACTCAAACCCTTTAGAAAGTTAATCTTTTTAATGCGACACGAAGCAGGACGGACTGTCTTGTCCGTCTTATTTCTATGGATCATCCCCTTTACGAGATAATTGCACAATACGGTGTTTATGCCGTTTTCCTTTTGTGCACCGTCGAGGGCGACATCACCTTGTTGATTTCAGGTGTCTTGGCGCACAGCGGCTTTTTCGGGTCGTACAGTTTTATCAAGGTTCTGTTCTTCGGCACGCTCGGCGGCATCGTCGGTGATTGTTTCGGCTATTTGGTCGGACGCATCTTTCACGAAAACGCAAAGCACTATCGTTTCTATCAAGTTGCCCAACCGCGAGTCGAAAAACTGATCGAGAAGTTTGGCGGATTTGCGATAATCATCTCGAAGTATATTTACGGAATTCGGGTTGCAATGTGCGTCTTCTATGGCGTCGGCAAAATGCCATTTTGGCGCTTTTTGGGCCTCAGTGCGATCAGTTGTTTTACATGGGTGATGCTCCTGGCCGGCGTCGGCTATTTCTTCAGCGGAGCGATCACCTCGATCATCGGCGATTATAAAAGGATCGGGATCGCGCTCTTCTTTATCGTGATGGTTCTGATCATCGTATTTTACGTGGTCGAACGATACTGGCTTTCAGAAAAGGTCGAGGACGCGAGCCCCGAGACCATCCAGAAGATCGAGGAAAAACTCCTCGCTGTCGAAGAGGTCGCTCAGGAAAAGCTGCATGACCTCAGCGAAAGACTCCACCTCACTCGCGAAATGAGCCGCGAGGAATTTGAAGAGGAACTAAGACGTGAAAACGGGCAACCGCCAACAACGGACGACGGGAAATGAGTCCGGGCGGTCTGGCTTTATTAAATATGATCATCGAATCTTCAGCCCCAACCAGAGTTGACCTTGCCGGCGGCACCATCGACATTCCACCGCTTTTTCTGTTCCATGAAGGTGCAGCGACGGTGAATTTCGCCGTCGATCTGATGGCGTCGTGCCGCATCGAAACACGCGACGATGACCGGATCATTCTCGAATCGGTCGACCAGCGTTCGAGGGTCGAGACGACCGTCGGTGAGATCGCCTGCCTAAAGGACGAACCGCGGCTCGAGCTGCTGTCAAAGCTGGTCTATTTCTTTCGTCCCGAAACTGGATTTCACATGACGACCGAATCTCGGGCACCTGCCGGAGCTGGTCTGGCAGGCTCGTCAACGCTAAATATCGCCTGTATCGGAGCGCTGAACAAACTTGTCGGCGACCGTTACACTCCCGACCGGTTCATCCCGATCGCGGCCGCCGTCGAGTGTCAGGTCATCCGCGTGCCGACCGGTTATCAGGATTACTATTCGGCTCAATACGGCGGAGTCGCGAGTATCCACTTTGGCCCTGCCGGAATGGAACGCGAAGCTCTGGACATCGACATTGCCGAACTCGAGGCCCGCATCGCTGTTTGTTATACCGGCGAACCCAGAAACTCAGGTACAAACAACTGGGAGATCACCAAGCGGCACATCGACGGCGATCCCGAGATCTTTGAGATCTTTGACCGTATCCGCGACACTGCTCGTGATGTACGTGCCCAACTCCTTGCAGGTGAGTGGGATGCCGTCGGGACAATACTCGCTAATGCGTTCCCGAACCGAAAGCGCCTTTCGCCGAATATCACGACCCCGCAAATGGATCACCTGATCGAGACCGCGTATGCCAATGGGGCGATCGCCGCCAAGGTGTGCGGTGCCGGCGGCGGCGGCTGTATCGCATTTTATTGCGAAAACGGACGACGAGGCGATGTCGAAGCCGCGCTTGCCGCTCAAGACGGAGCAAAAGTGCTCGATTGGGCGGTCCAGACCGATGGTTTGACGGTCACTGTCTCAGACATATCTACCGCCGCAAATTAGTTTATTGTCACGAAATCGGCCTCGGCGGTGTATTGATCATAGAAATCAATTTTCTGTATCAATACATCTAACGGAGGATCTCGTAATAATGAACTTCATAAACCGTAATCTGCCATATTTGGCCGCGGCTTCACTTGCCCTTGTGATCGGAGTGGCGGCCACCGCCGTGTTTGGCCAGGGTCAGCAGGCCAAGTACCAAAAGGAACATGGATTCTGCTCCAACAACAACTATTCTTCTGATGGAAATGTGTCGGCTTCGGACCTGCGTGAAATGACCGTCACCGCCGGCAGCGGTATCAGTGTCGATGCCGGCAAGAATGGCGGCGTCTCGGTTCGCGGTGAGGACCGCTCCGACGTCCTGATCCGTGCTTGTGTTCAGGCCTGGAGCCGAACCGACGCTGACGCAAAAGCGGCTGTTTCCGCCATTCGCATTAATACCAACGGCACGATCAAAGCCGAAGCTGCGAATGAAAATAATTGGGCCGTTTCTTATCAGATACTGGTTCCGCGTTCGACCAATGTCGAAGTAACCGCAAAGAACGGCGGGATCTCGATCTCGGATGTTGACGGTACTGCTATACTGCGAACCGTCAACGGCGGGCTGAACCTCGAAAATATTGCCGGCAGCGTCAAGGGCTTGACGACGAATGGCGGGGTTCGGGTTACGCTTTCCGGTTCGGCCTGGAGCGGTTCGGGCCTGGATGTACAGACCACAAATGGCGGCGTAACGCTTGCATTACCGGCAAATTATGCCGCAAACATCGAGACCGGCACGGTCAACGGCGGATTTAAGAGCGACATCCCTGCCCTCAACGTCACGACCGAAGATCTCCGCGGCGATCCCGAACGCCGCTCAAAGCGAGTCGTCACTGCGATCAACGGCGGCGGCGCCCCGATCCGCGTCATCACCACGAATGGCGGCGTCAAGATCTCGACCAGAGAATGATCCGGCCGGACAACCAATGAAAAAAGGGCAGCCTGACGGCCGCCCTTTTTTTTGTCAAGTGCGTCTGTGACCGCTTACGCCGCCGCCTCGATCGCGGCGATCGACCTGGAAAGCGAGCGGAAGATATCACGGCCGTCGTTCGACCCAAGCAGTTCTTCGCAGGCCCGCTCAGGATGCGGCATCATGCCGAGGACGTTGCGTTGTTCGTTACAGATACCGGCGATGTTTGAACGCGCTCCGTTCGGATTTGACTCGGGTGTGACGTTGCCATTCTCGTCACAATAACGAAAGACGATCTGCCCGTTCTGCTCGAGCTTCGCAAACGTCTCGTCGTCGCAGGTGTAGTTGCCCTCAGCGTGAGCGATCGGGATCGACAGCACCTTGCCGGGATCGACCTCTCGGGTGAACGGCGTATCAGGATTTTCGAGTTTGAGGCCGACGTGTTTGCAGATAAAGTGTAGGCCCGCATTTCGCATCAAAACGCCCGGCAGCAGCCCGGCTTCGCAAAGGATCTGAAAGCCGTTGCATATCCCAAACACGAACTTGCCCTCGGCGGCAAATTGCTTTACCGACTGCATCACGGGCGAAAACCTGGCAAGTGCTCCGCACCGCAGGTAATCACCGTATGAAAATCCGCCAGGCACGATCACGGCGTCAAACCCGCTCAGATCTGTTTCCTTATGCCAGACAAAATCTACCGGCTGCCCAACGTGCTTAGAAACCACGTGATAGGCATCGTGATCGCAATTTGAACCGGGAAATACAATTACTCCAAATTTCACGCTTCGATCTCCACTCTGTAATCTTCGATCACGGGGTTTGCAAGTACATCCGCGGCGATATGTTCAATGCTTGAGCGAGCATCTGATTCGGAGATCTCCGGATCGACGGCGATCTCAAAGTATTTGCCCTGGCGGATATCGGCGATGCCGCGGTGCCCGAGCGATTCGACAGAATGTTGGATGGCTTTGCCCTGCGGGTCAAGCACTCCGGACTTGAGCGTGACGTATACCTTTGCTTTCATTTAATACACCTGATGACCGTACCAAAATAAATTGTAGATTGTTACGCAAATTCTTGTCTTTATCAACGTCTTGTGTTAGATTTCACGTAAATTTTCGGACAGGCAATTGTTTCTAAACCAAACCCTTCAAAGGAGATTAGTAAAAGTATATGGATAATAACGGTGGAAAGACCGCTCTTGGACTTGATGCGAACGTCGGAGCCCTGCTCTGTTACGTCGGTAATTTGGTGTGTGCCCTCGGCCTCATTTACAGCATCATCGTGATCGTGACCGACAAGACCAATAAACTGGCCCGCTTTCACGCGTTCCAGTCGGTCCTGCTTTCGGCAACCGGTCTGGTCGTCGGTATCGCGGTTCAGATCCTGGCCGGCATCGCTGCCGCCGCCAACTCGGGTATGTTAGCGATGCTTATCGGTCTCGTTATGCTCGTCTTCGGACTGGTGATGCTCGTCGCCGTCATTTTTACGGCCGTCAAAGCATTCCAGGGACAGATCTTCAAGCTGCCCATCATCGGCAACATGGCCGACGGTTGGTCGAACTAACTAAATACTCGTTCGAAAACGCTGCCTACATTGCGTAGATAGTGTTTCAGATCAAAGACGCGGGCGATCTCTTCAAGCGACAAGTGCGATGAGATGTCCGCGTCTTTCATTACGAGATCTTTGTAATCGCCGCCTTCGTCCCAGACCTTCATCGCGTTTCGCTGGGTATAGACGTACGCATCTTCGCGGGTCACGCCCTTTTGCGTTAATGCCAGCATCAACTGCCCGCTGAACACCAGCCCGCGCGTCAGCTCAAGATTCTTCATCATGTTCTCGGGATAAACGACCAGCGTATCGAGTAAGCTGGTAGCCTTTGCAAGCAGATAATCCAATGTCGCCGACGAATCAGGCAGCACAATTCGTTCCGCCGACGAGTGCGAGATATCGCGTTCGTGCCACAAAGCCACGTTCTCCAGCCCGACGATCGCATTCGCACGAACTGTCCTCGCCATTCCGCAGATACGCTCCGACAGTATCGGATTTCGCTTGTGCGGCATCGCCGACGAGCCTTTCTGGCCCTTCTTGAACGCCTCTTGAGCCTCGCGAACCTCCGTCCGCTGCCAATGCCTCACCTGCAGTGCGATTTTCTCCAACGACGAAGCGATGATCGCCAGCGTGCACATGTATTCGGCGTACGATTCACGTTGGATTACCTGCGTCGAAGCCTTCGCCGCCTCGATGCCAAGCTTTTCGCAAACGCGTCGTTCAACGTCCGGCGACAAATGTGCGAACGCACCGACAGCGCCTGAGATCTTGCCTTTCGAGACCGCAGACCTTGCCGCGACGAGGCGCGAACGGTTCGCTTTCATGTCCTCGAACCACAACGCCCACGTCAGCCCGAACGACGTCGGCTCGGCGTGAATTCCATGCGTACGCCCGATCTGCGGCGTGTCCTTAAACTCGAACGCCCGCCGTTTCAGCACTTCCATCAGCGAATCGACCTTCGCGAGCAGAATGTCGCACGATTCTTTCAGCAGCAGAGCATTCGCCGTGTCCACAACGTCGCTCGAAGTCAGCCCGTAATGCACAAACCGCGACGCCGGCCCGATATTCTCAGCCAGATTCGTCGTGAACGCGATCACATCGTGGTCGGTCGTCTTCTCGATCTCGGCAATTCGCTCGACCGTGAACGCCGCCTTAGCCTTGATCTCCGCCAAAGCGTCCTGCGGTATCGTCCCGTCCTCAGCATGCACCTCGCACACCGCGATCTCCACGTCCAGCCACTTCTGAAACTTGTTCCCAAGAGCCCAAACCGCCCCCATCTCCGCCAATGTATATCGTTCGATCATCTACCACCAATTTTAGTGTATAATCGCCGCGATGTCAGTAGCAGTCCGGGAAATTGGTTTTCCGTAGCGCACCGCCCACGCGATTACGCGTATAGTTGGATTTTGATTTATGAATAAACGTTTGCGAGAGTTCAATGCCATATGAAAATTGAAGCTGAATCGAATTACGTTGAGGCTGATTTTATGCGGATTAGCGAGAAGGAGCCCGGCTACTTTCTCAACGCAGGGGAACCAGCTGAGGACGGCAATGTTTATAGCCTGTGCCGAAGTTCCCGTGTTAGCCATTGCTGGGACTTAATTCAGTATTCACGAACTGACGACCTTAATCGCGTCAAGAAATCGACTGTTTTCGAAGAAGTTGAGATGAATGACGTTGATCGAGTTATCTACTCCCACATTGAACGGCTCGGACTTTATGTCGATGATCACGTCGTCATTCCGCTAGGCCTTCCGACACACTTTCCACATATGCGAAGTGACGAAGATAGATCTCCAGCTTCTAAAATAGATCGCGAGATACTACTTGACGATATAGAGTTCCTTAGAATTTATGGAGAGGACGCATTAAAAGAGCGAGTAAAAGAACGCTTAGGATTTGCTCTGGCTAAGGACAGCAAAACTCAATCAAGCCCGGCCCCAATTGAATCGGGAGGGAATGATCTCAATGGTGTCGCCGGTTGGCTTATGGTATTTATTGGCCTTCAGTTAATACGAGCTTTGAACAGCGTATTGGGCCTCGGCGATTATCTAAAGAGTCCGCCGGATGTTTACAGATTTGTGAGCTACAGCACGTACGGGCTTATATTCATTACGTTGATTGTAATCGTGATTCTAGTTTTGGGGACTAGACGTTGGGTTCGAAACTTAACGGTTTCTTATCTAGCGTTTTCCTTTCTGTACTCCCTCTTATTTCCATACTTAGTCGGCAAGTTGTTTGGCCCGATTCCAACGAATGAAATAGTAAGTCAATCAATCGCCGTCTTATTGGTTGGCGGTATCTATTACGGTGCCTGGATTATGTATTTCTTAATGTCGAAACGTGTTAAGGCTACCTATTCGTGAGATGCGACCGGTGAACGATCGAATCGCTCTTCTGACGCTTCCAGAGTTTTAACCTGTCTAATTAAGCGATTAAATTCGCACTGGCGTCTGAATAAATGTTCTTATTTTTGTCTCGTTTAATCGAGGTTCACAGGAAAGAAGAACCAGTACAGCGTTAGAATGTAAATAACGTCAAAGCCTAACTCGAATAAGCGAGGTATGGTGGCCAATACCATCCACCGACTTTCGGTTCTCAAGAGACGACCATGTCTGTCAACCTCATTTCGATGCTTTGAGAAGAATTGAATGAATATTCCTATTGGTGCAGTAATAACAAGAATCATGGTCTGGAGGGAGGAGAGCAGAGTGAAAACCGTGAACAATATCGCGAAAACAATTCCAATCCACCAAGATATTCGTCCAGCGATGAGTATTATATTGGTCAGAACGCCAAAAAAGAGAATGTTTGAGACCAACTCGCCGCAAACGCGTGCGAATAGTTGATTGCCTTGTATACTTTCTGATTCACGCAGATTGAAGAAATAGTTCATCTCTTCTTGTGTTAAACTCTGAGGATCTCGTATAAAACTCCCAGAATTCGCTTCGATATAGTCTGCTTGATTATCGCTGCTGAATCGCACGTTATCGCCACTAAGTTTGAGTACGATCAAGCCAAGTCCAAACAGAAAGCCCGACAAGACATTTGGGAAGTACCAAACTACTAGTAATGTTGTAATCGCCACTAAAACGCAATTCACAAGGAAAGTGACAAAATTCCTGACTGCTGGGCGATAGTCTGCGATCAGTCCTAAATTCTTTAGGCGAATTGAAAGAGGTATTCCATAACTAGTCGTTAACACAATATTGCCCAATAAGAATGCACCAATCACTATACCGACAATAAAGGCGGCAACGAATGTCCCAAATTTGACTAAGGTCTCCATGTTTAATGGACTGATTGTGTCTCGACACTCACCCAAGTGCTAGTTAGATGTATCGGCGAACGATTGGTACAATGAGGGCTAGGCGTTCGATATTGCGATTCTCTTTGCTGCACGGTTTCTTGACTTTTTTTCAGGCCTCTATTATGCTCCACAAACTCGAAAAGTTACAGTTTTCTATTGAGGGACAATTGAAAAATATTTACATTTTGTTGGAGGACTAACTTAATGGCTGAGACCGGACATGCTAAGAATGTTGCTAATTTTGAGACGATGATATCGTTTGTGACGGCGTATGG
>JAIBCA010000104.1 GCA_019694345.1 Pyrinomonadaceae bacterium
TTGGAAGGACGAAAAACGGCGACATCGTACTTGCCGTCCCCGTCGTAATCACCTGCTGTCGGAATATCGCCGTTCAAACCGAATTGACGGATCGAGTACCCGCCGTCGCTCGTGCGATACGTGTACCAGACGCCCGTCGAGGGCCGAAATACCGTAAAGTCCGACTTGGCATCACCGTCGTAATCACCTGCCGCCGGCACATCGCCGCTTGCCCCGAATTGAAGTCCGGTGATCGTATTATTCGAACTCGCAAAATAATACCAAGTGCCGTTCGCGGGGCGAAACACCCCGATGTCGGAAATATTGTCGCCGTCGTAATCCTCAGGCGCCGGAATGTCGCCGGCGAGCCCGAATGACTGCTGCCGGACGGTGCTGTTTGACGAGTTGAAGGCATACCATTTATTTTCGCTTGCACGAAATACCGAGAGATCGGTCTTGAGGTCGCCGTCCAGATCGGCCGACGCCTTTGCCCTTGATATCTTGTCGATCCTTCCGTTATTGAAGAGGGCGTATATCTCGCCGTCCTCGTCCTCGCCGAACGACACCAGACTGCGGGGTGTGTCCTGCAGTAAGATCTGGCTGTTGTTGTTCCACATCAGCACCTCACCTGTGCAATAGTCGCCGAAAGTGTAAGCACCGTTTGGCAAGCTCCCCTGCGTTCCGCGATACACATACCCGCCGGTTATCGAACATCGCCCACCGGTGTGATTGTAAACAAACAACGGCATCGTAAAGTTGCCGGGAATGCAAAGGCTCGGGTCAAGATTGGTACACGTGGTCCCCTCGTAAACACGCCATCCGTAATTCCCGCCACCGGTGGTGATCACGTCAACCTCTTCGACCGAGCCCTGGCCGACATCGGCGACCCACAATGCGTTCGTCGAACGGTCAAACGACCATCGCCACGGATTTCGCATACCGATCGTCCAAAGCTCCTGGCAGGTCGTGCCCTGGGTCGTGCTTCCGCCGTCGCAGCGGGCGGTTCCGGATCCCGTGAAAGGATTCGTCGGCGGGATCAAGTACGGGTTCGGCGATCCCTGCGGAATATTGACATCGATCCTGAGCAGCTTTCCGAGAAGCACGGACCGATTCTGTGCTCGTGCTCCCGGATCGTTTGCTGATCCGCCGTCGCCCATACCGATGTACATATAGCCATCCGACCCGAATTCGACCATTCCGCCGTTATGGTTCGAAAACGGCTGCGGGATCGTCAGCAGAACCCTTTCCGTAGTGATATCACCGGTGTTCGACGAACCGGTCCCGCCTGTCGTCGTGTATTCGGCAATGACGGTGGCTCCTGTTCCGACCTGCGAATAATTAACGTAGAATTTGCCGTTCGACGAAAATTGAGGATGAAATGTCAGGCCAAGCAAACCCCTTTCGTCACCGGTAGATCCCGGTATCGTGATCTTGGAACTCAGGTTGATAAAATCCGTCGGCACGGTCGAACCCGGCTGGAGAACCTTGATTATTCCGCCCTGTTGGACGATAAAGATCCTCTTGGAGCCATCCTTGGCACCGCGAAGCAGGATCGGACGGCTCAGCCCTTGCAGAAACGGCAAAAGACGCGCCGTGTACGGTGCGGGCACGCCCTGCCCGGTAACACTCAGTGCGGCGGCCATCGAAAGTAAAATTGTCAACAGGATCGCAGTTCTCTTCATTATTTCTCCAGATCGATCGGCATCACGCCGGCCTCGCCGGCACAATTGGCCGGAAGGGTAAAGTAAATTCCGTTCTTGCCGGTTAGTTTGACCGAGGTCTCAGCCGCATGGCCGACACGATCGTTCGGGATAGCAGCTGAAAACCCGACTTCTTCCGGGTGGGTTGAAACCGTTTGAAACTCTGAACTAATTGTACCGATTTGCCAACGCACGGCGCAAGGCATTTATAGCCGGTATCTCACCTTTTTACGCCGCAGATCGGCATCCTCATTCTCAAGATTCTGCAGACGCATCGTAACGTCAGCCGTCATGTCGATACCGGACCGCGAACCGGACGCCAGATGAGCAAACCCCGCGGCGGCGATCATCGCAGCGTTGTCGGTCGAAAGGAGCTTTGACGGGAAATAGACCGGAGCCCCGAGCCTCGTCCCGGCATGTTCGGCCGCCGCTCGCAATGCCTGGTTGCAAGCAACGCCGCCGGCCACTATCAGTGTCCTAGGGGAAAGCTCGACCGCAAGCTTTTCGAGTGTTCCGACGAGCGAGCGTATTACCGTCGACTGAAAGCTCGCCGCCAGATCCATTATCTCCTGCCGAGTCTCTTCGCCGGGCTCCTGCGGAGAGACGTCATGTTCCCTCATGTATTTAGCGACTGCCGTCTTGAGTCCGCTAAAGCTGAGATCGGGACGGCCGTCCGAGATCTTTGCCAGCGAGAATCTGATCTTCGACGGATCGCCGCCCTTTGCAAGCCTTTCGATGATCGGGCCGCCCGGATACCCGAGCCCGAGCATCTTCGCGACCTTGTCGAACGCCTCGCCGGCGGCGTCATCGCGAGTTCGCGATACAACCTTGTACTGGCCCTCTGCCGGTATGTGAAAGATGTTCGTGTGGCCGCCCGACACGATGAGGGCGAGTGCCGGATATTGTACCGGCGGATTCTCGAACACGATCGAATAAACATGGCCCTCGATGTGATTTACACCGATCAGCGGCTTGCCGAGGCCGTACGCCAGCGATTTGCCGTAACACACGCCGACAAGCAGAGAACCTATCAGCCCCGGCCCTTGAGACACTGCAACGGCGTCGATCGCGTCAAAGCCGACTCCGGCATCCGTCATTGCTTGGGCAACGATCCCGTCGATCTTTTCGAGATGTTCTCTCGACGCCAGTTCGGGCACGACGCCGCCCCACGGCTTATGCATTTCGATCTGAGATGCGATAACCGACGACAGTATCTCTCGGCCGTCACGCACGACGGCGGCCGCAGTCTCATCACACGAACTTTCGATCCCCAGAACCAGCATCGCTTACAGGATACCAGTTCACTCGCAAAAAAACGCTGTCACAACATCCCATGTATCCCGTGAAAGTTCGACGCCGATCGGAAAATGTGCCGCGAAATCGTCACGAAGCAGCGCGGCGTGTTCCTTCAGATAACGCGTCAGAGCATCGCGGTCGTGGGCCTCATATCTGATCCGGTAACGTCCGCTATTTCGCGAGAAGGTCGCGGAAGCGAAACAGCCCGTCTCCATCAAGTGCGGGATATGGCGGTCGATCATATAGTTCTCGTAACTCTCGATCAGATCGGGTTGCACGGTGGCGGTTATCTCATAGGTGATCATAGATCATTGGTACCACATCGCCAGCGGTGTCATTCCCGCGGCCTATTACTTGACTCGATCGACAAAATGGGTGTAAACCTTGTCTATCCGGAAAATTGGGAGGACCTTTATGGGACGCAAGATCTTAGCTTTGGTCGTGGCCATGATCGTCGCATTCGCTGTGATGATGATAGTCGAAATGCTCAATTCGCTTCAAATAGCACCGCCCTCTGCCGAAATAATGAAAGACCCGGCGAAGTTGGCCGAATATATGGCTAACGGTCCGGTCAGGGCCTACGTCGTCGTTCTGGTCGGATACATCCTCGCGTCCTTCGCCGGCGGATTTATCGTCACCAAGATGAGCCGACAGGTAAGCACCGGGGTTGTGCTGCCGATCATCGTCGGCGCTCTGTTGATGATCGGAGGAATACTCAATTTCATAATGCTTCCCGGCCAGCCGGTTTGGTTCATGGCGGCGGCAATGGTGACATTTATTCCGCTATCACTCATTGGCTATCGTTTTGCCCGTTAAGGCCGCTTGCCCTCGACCCACGCCGGGACGAAGTTCGAGTTCACGAGCCACTGGACCGGAGCGACCATTGAGTTGATCGCACGGGTCATATGTACAAAGTCTATCGTTTTGACCTCGTCACTCGCCCGGTGATAGTCGGTGTGCAGGCCGAAACTTGAGACCGTATGTGCGATCACGCCGGCTCTCGCCAATTGAATGTTGTCGGATCGCTGAAAGAAATTCTCTTCCGGGTGCGGGTCCTGTACTAGCTTGGCCCCGCGTTTTGCGAGTTCCGGCCCGAGGTTTGAACGTTCATAACCGGTCAACCACAATTCCTCGGGCTTGACCTTTGCGTCGGGGCGTCCGATCATCTCAAACTCAAGATTCGCGACCAATTTATCTTTCGGGAAGGGCATATTCTCAACGAAGTAACGTGCGCCGAAACCGCCCGCCTCCTCGCTGCCAAAACAGACAAAATACACGGTACGCTTCGGCTTTTTGCCGGCCGCGAGAACGCGAGCGAGCTCAAGCACCGCCACCGACCCGGAGGCGTCGTCGTCCGCCCCGTTAAATATCTTGTCATTGCCCGGGGCACTGTCCCTGACGCCGAGATGATCGAGGTGCGAGGTCAGCAAGATCACTTCGCTCGCGAGTTTTGGGTCTGTGCCCGAGATCTTGCCCATTGCGTTCCATGTGAACTGATCTTTAGATGGAGCGAGTTTTCCGCCAAATTCGATTTTCGTGCCATCGGCGGACTTGGCGATCTCGGCCGCCGCCGCCTTGCTGACCACGATCATCACCGCGGGCTTCGCCTGCGAAGCAGTGTACGAAGGCATTCTTGACGACATCGCCGCCCAATTACCGCGCCACTGGGGCGTTTCTTCGATCAATACGATCGCGGCACCCGCCGACGCGAGAGCCATCGCTCCCTGCATCGCCGCCCGTTGGTCGTCGCCTTCCCTGGCACGCATCAGCACGGCGGACCCCGCGTTGGGCTTGCCGCCCGCCTCGACCTTTTGCAGTGTGCCGCCTGCCGAGTCGGTATTGGTTCGCAGAACCAGCATCTCGCCGCCGTGCGTGAGGGTCGTAGAACCGAAATTGATCGTCGGGCTCTCGGCAAATGTCTTGCGGGAGATCGTTACTGTCTGGACGAACGTCGGTTTGCCATCCACACCCTTTTCACCGGCCGGTTCGAGGCCGAACTGCATAAACTGCGAGCCTATGTACTCAGCGGCAATACGCTCAAATATCGTTCCACTGCCGCGGCCCTGCAGTGCATCGCCGGCCAAAAAGACCATCCCCGCACGTACGTTCCGTTCATCGATCGCCGATCTTCCGGAAACTTGGGCAATTCCGGCAATATTGGCGGTCAGCAGTATCATGGCGATAACGCCGGCTCGCTTCAGTTCAGTGATTTTCATATTAGGACCCTTTAAACGCAATATCGGGGCATTTTGTTTTGAGGATGTCGATCTATGTTCTTTTTGTGTTCCTCATTCCTTCACGGCGGCCATTGCGACCGAAACGGCAAACTCGCGCGGCCTACTTGGCCAATCCGCCGTAAAATCGCCAGTTGGTTGCAAAGTCCCGTGTTATTTTCTGTTTGGTCAGTATCGCCCTCATCATTTCAACCGGTATCGGTCCTTCCTTCAGAATGGCATCGTGAAACTGCCGATCGGTCATCTTCTTATTTTCGACAAGGTCACGATGCAGCTGCTGAAACTGCAGTCCGCCCATCATATAAGCCATCTGATACAGCGGCCCGTAGTCACCGCTGAACGACCGCCGCACTTCGGCAAGAGCGTTATCGCGTTCGTGCCCGACCTTTTCGACCAGCAGATCTACGCACTGTTCCGGCGTCCAGTTGCCGAGGTGGAAGTTCAGCGAAAAAATGATCCGCGCCGCCCTATGCGAGCGCCAAAAGAGTGCCCCGATCTTGTCCTCGGGCGATTTGCTGAACCCACGGTCCCACAGCAGAAATTCCCAATAAAGAGCCCATCCTTCGGTATTGAACGGCGTCCTGAAAATACCTCGGTACGGCCTGTAGCGCTGGCTCATAAAGCCCTGCAGGTGATGGCCGGGAATGAGTTCGTGATGCGTCACGGCTCGAGCAAAGTGCGGGTTATTACCACGCATCGACATCAGTTTTTGCTCGTGCGTCATGCCATCGGTCGGGTAACTGACGAGGATCGTCTCGCCTCCCAGAAAGAACGGAGCGACGAGTTGGCGTTCCGGCGTCATCATTTCCATCCGCCAACCCTCGCGAGCGATCTTCGGCACGGTCACGAGGTCATTTTTCTCGACGTACTCGATCGCCTCGTAGGCGAGCCGTTTGATCAATTCAGGCTGCTTGCCGGGTTCGACGTATTTTTGCTTAACGGCCTCGATCGCCTTCAGGTAGTCGTCGCCAAAGCCCATCTCACGCGATGCCTTCTTAAACTCGGCAACGCACCACTCGAATTCCTTGTTGGCGATCTGCACGAGTTCCTCGGGCGTATACGGGATCATCTCGAATTTCAGCTCTTCGATCAGTGCTTCTCTGCCGATCGGATCGCCGATGATGGTGGTTTTGTCGTCGGCCTTGATCCCGACAAGCTTTTCGGTGATGAAGGTCTGGTACTTGGCCAGAGCGTCGTCGGCCGCCTTGAACGGCGATTCGCACCACCACGTAAAGATCGGGTCGTAACCCGTGTGAAACGTGTACCAGCGCCTGAGCGTCGTTCGCAGATCGCTGATGGTCCGTGCCGCACGATTGGCAACGGTGCGTTTCGGCTTGGCGGCCTTTGGGTCATCAAGCCCCTTTTGCAACGCGGCCACCTGTTTGGCAAGTTCATTTAGCGTCGCCGCCGACCCGGCAGGATCGACCGGCTCGAGCCGCCGCCGTGTGTCCTCGAGATCATTGATCGTCACGGCGAAGGGCATCAGTGATCGCATCTCGGCAAACTGCGCATCGGATCGCAGCTGCTCCTTGATCTCATGTTCGAGATAATTCTTGAATAGAATGTGATCGACCTGTTCGTCGTGGTTAGGCGACTCGAAGTTAAATGACGCAAGTGTCGCCAGCCTCTCCTGATATAGAGCCCTGAACCGCTCTGACCGCTTTGCGGACGTTCCCGCCGAATAGAACCGGTCGAGTATCCCGACATCGGCGTTGAATCGTTCGATCACACCGCGCAATCGCGACGGCGGATCGTTGTATTCTCCCGGGTCGGCAGATTGCCCGGCGACGCCGGAAGTAACAAGCTGAATGACGACTGCAACGACCAATAACCGTGAAAACTGACCAAGTACTCGATCCTTCATAAAGCGATTCTAGACCAACTGCGGGCGAGTTCCGAAACGCTGACCGCAAAAGCCCATTTCGGCAGCGTTTTATCGGACGGTGTTGCGGGCCGGGCAAATCACTAGCTCACCTCGAAACTCCTTTGCTGCAAGTGCCGTCAGATGTTACATTTTCTGCGGACTTCAGATAATGCACCGGCAATGACATTGCAAGTCGCCACAATGGAATCGACGGAACCGGAAATTGAAAAACGCGAAGTTAGCTTTGCTGAGGCATTTCGCTTTTGGTTGAAGCTGGGGTTCATATCGTTCGGCGGACCCGCGGGACAGATCGCCATTATGCACAAAGAGCTGGTGGATAAACGCCGCTGGCTTGGCGAAGAGCGGTTTCTCCACGCGTTGAATTACTGCATGCTGCTCCCGGGCCCCGAGGCTCAGCAGCTTGCGATCTATATTGGCTGGTTGATGCACCGGACTATCGGCGGCATTGTCGCCGGCGCGTTCTTTGTGATCCCCTCGATCTTTATTCTGCTGGCTCTCTCGTTCGTTTATGCGGCGTACGGCCACGTTCCGGCGGTGAACGGCGTGCTCGAAGGCTTCAAACCCGTGGTCGTCGCGATCGTGGTCGAGGCATTGTTCAAGATCGGCAAGCGTGCACTCAAGCGAGAGGTTCACTACGCCGTCGCCGTGCTTGCGTTTGTCGCGATCTATTTCCTTCACATCCCGTTCCCGCTGATCGTGCTCGGCGCCGCGCTGATCGGGTTCGCGGGTATACGCCTTGCCCCGGCACGGTTCACTCCTTCGTCGGAGAACCCAAAGGTCCTGACGGACAGCAGCGATACCGCTCACTTGCCGCTCGTGATCAGCGACGACGAGATCCAACTCGAACACACGGTTCCGAGCCGCTCGCGAACGATTAGAACACTCGCGGTCGGCCTCTTGCTTTGGCTTCTGCCGTTTGCGGCACTGATCGCGTGGCAAGGTTTCGGCAGTTTGCACGCGCACGAGTACAGGTTCTTCACGATCTCGGCTCTGGTGACGTTTGGCGGAGCGTACGCCGTTCTCGCGTATGTCACGCAGGCCGTCACCGCTGCTCCCTACAACTGGATCACGCCGACACAGGCGGTCGACGGACTCGCACTCGCTGAAACTACGCCCGGGCCGCTCATAATGGTGCTTCAGTTTGTCGGGTTCATGGCCGGGTGGAATAATCCAACAGACGGAATGTCGCCGCTCATCTCCGGTGTTATCGGAGCCCTCGTGACGACCTACACGACGTTTTTGCCGTCTTTCTTGTTCATCTTTCTCGGAGCCCCGTACATCGAAAAGCTCCGCGGCAACA
>JAIBCA010000167.1 GCA_019694345.1 Pyrinomonadaceae bacterium
AAGTGATTCGAACAGACCGGAGCATTTTATGAGCCTTTCATCAAGGAGTGTCGCGGTAGTGACGGGAGCGGCGTCGGGTATCGGGCGGGCACTGGCCGTCAAACTCGCCTCAGAAAAGATCGCCGGGATCGCCATCTCGGACGTTAACGAAGCGGGCCTTGCGGAGACGGCAGCGATGGCTGAAAAGCACGGAGTGCCGGTCTCGGCACATATCATCGATGTTTCCAAACTCGATGAGGTTCAGCGCCTTGCCGACGAGGCGGTCGCAAAACATGGCCGCGTCACGCACCTGATCAATAACGCCGGTGTCGGCGTGATGGGAAATTTCGACCAGCTCTCGATCGAGGATTTTGAGTGGCTGATGAGCATCAATTTCTGGGGCGTGATCTATGGCTGTAAGGTGTTTTTGCCGATACTTAAAGAGCAGGAAAGCTCTCATATCCTAAATGTTTCGAGCGTGTTCGGGTTTATCGCGCCCGAGGAGCAGACAGCGTATTGCGCGTCAAAGTTTGCCGTACGCGGCTTTACTGAAAGTTTGAGGCACGAGTTGGCGGGAACGAACGTAACCGTGTCGGCGATACATCCGGGCGGTATCAAAACGAATATTGCCCGTAATTCGCGCGTCGGAAAGGACACTCCGCAGGAATGGAAGCAGCAGGGAGCCAAATTCTTTGACAAGGTCGCACGCACCTCGCCCGAAACAGCGGCCGAGGTGATCGTCAAGGGCATAAAAGACCGAAACCCACGCATACTGATCGGCAGCGACGCCTACGCCATCAGCACGATTTCGAGGCTTTTCCCGAAACGATATCTGCGCCTCATCGAACGCATCAGCGGCCATAAAATGAGCCTGCGGAAAAAATAGGCCAATGCCCGCGAATCTGGCGACAAGCATAAAGCCTCACGGCGTAATCGCGTGGAAGGGGCGTAAGCCCGTGGAACGAAAATAAATAGACCAAAGCCCGCGTAGCGGGTGATAAGCATAAAGCCACGCGGCGTAAGCCCGTGGAATGAAAATAAATAGACCAAAGCCCGCGTAGCGGGTGATAAGCATAAAGCCACGCGGCGTAAACCCGTGGAACGAAAATAAATAGACCAAAGCCCGCGTAGCGGGTGATAAGCATAAAGCCACGCGGCGTAAGCCCGTGGAAGGGGCGCAAACCCGTGGAACCCAAATAAATAGACCAAAGCCCGCGTAGCGGGTGATAAGCATAAAGCCACGCGGCGTAAGCCCGTGGAATCGGCGTAAGCCCGTGGAATCGGCGTAAGCCCGTGGAAATGGTGTAAACCCGTGGAACGCAAATAAATAGAGCAAAGCCCGCGAAGCGGGCGACACCACATATGCCTCGGTCGTACACAAATCTCATTTATCACATCGTTTTTTCGACAAAGGATCGTCGTCCGCTTATTTCGCCGGAAAAAGAAGGGCGTTTGTACGAATATATCGGCGGCATTATTCGCGGACTCGGTGGTATCTTGTTGATGATCAACGGCGTGGATGACCATGTCCACATTCTTGCAAAATTGAGGCCCGACAGATCGGTCTCAGATGTATTGCGAGACCTGAAATCTAATGCTTCGGGCTGGATGCACGATGTTTTTCCGGACGCCAGAGACTTCTCGTGGCAGAACGGCTACGGAGCCTTTTCCGTCGGTCCGACGGAGATCGAGCGGATCAAAAGATACATCGCAAACCAGAAAATACATCACGGTAAGCAATCGTTCGAAGATGAATTTGTCGAACTGTTAACGTTTCATGCGATCGAATTTGATAGGCGGTATTTGTGGACGTAACCGCTTTCACCCGCTGCGCGGGCTGGATTCAATATCGGATCGGTTCCACGGGCTCGACACCCGTGGCTTTATGCTGAAACCCGCTACGCGGGCAAGTCGGATGACCACCGGCCACCGAAAACTCGTCACTCGTCACTAGAATCGGCTTCACCGTTTCTCGGCTTCGAATACCTCGGCCCTGCATCCGAACCCGACCTCACTCGCGACCACGCCGCCGAAACGATATCTGCGCCTGATCGAACGCATCAGCGGCCATAAAATGAGCCTGCGGAAAAAATAGGCCAATGCCCGCGAATCGGGCGACAAGCATAAAGCCTCACGGCGTAATCGCGTGGAACGAAAATAAATAGACCAAAGCCCGCGTAGCGGGTGATAAGCATGAAGCCACGCGGCGTAAGCCCGTGGAAGCGGTATTGTGCCAGAATCCGAATCCCGCAATCCGCAATCCGCAATTGGGTCAACGCTCCCGTCTCAAAAAGCTCAAGCGCAGTTCAAAAGAAATACTCGTTAACGGAGTTTTGGATGGAAGTTATGGCCGCGACCTAAAAAGCGAGTAATCGGGCAGAGCGGGTGAAAAATCATTATACTAAGCACTTGAGGAGACTGCTAATTATGGCTGGAACAGAATTTGAAATACCGCTAACCGAGGATGAAATGGAATGGTTGGGGAAAGCGTCAAAACAGGCCAGGGATCAAAAGCCAAACTTTCAAGAAAACCCAAACAAATTCGTGCTTTCAAACTATTGGTCGATATATCTCGAGCTTTTGGTATACCAAGGTCAAATACTCAAGGCTGGCAAAAAAAAGGGAACCCACTTTGTCCGACGTCGCACGGTGCTTCAAAAGATTCGGCAAATTCTAGGTCGAAAAGCAGTAATAGGCGACCTAAAAGAATATTTCCCTGCCGACACCACCATGCCTGAGCTTCTACAAAAAGTGGCCAATGATCTTTCGAGCTTATAATGTTGGATCTCCGTTCTTAAGTCAGATCTCGATTTCCTGTTCTTGCTCAATCTCAATCTGAGCCTGGGCCATCAATTCATAAATATTCAACTCGATGTCTAAAGCTTCGAAGGAAACGCACAATGCATAGTTAGTTCCGATATCGAGATCCTTATCCCAACCGGCGTGTCCAATAACTGCGATGTTAAATTGTTCAGCAAATTGATGTGGTTCAATAATCGCCCAACTCTTCTGAACAGTTGAGTTGTTTCGATTGATGCCAGCCAAGCCCCAAGCCGGATTTTCCCGGATCACCCACCTAATGGCCTCTCCGTCGTCAACTTCTCCAGCTCCTTCCTCGTTCGCATCGAGGTAGTCAAGCGTTCGGTTTCTGAAGCTCTGAAAGCCTTCATTGTACCTAGAGGAACGCCACTCGAGCCATGTCCCAAGATACGAATGAGCTCCTTTTCGGGTTAGTCGAGTTTTTGCAGTAAACGTAAGCGTGACTTCAACTAGGACCCGCTCCAAAACATCCCCACCCCTTAGTTCTTCGGGTACGTTTACGTTATAGATGTCCGCCTTACGGGGGCTTACATTGCCTGTTTGTATAAAAGTGATTCGGGATTGCGTATTGCCAACAGCTCTGTTCAAATCAGGGACACCATATCCGTAGTGTTGAAAATCAACTGGTGTCGGCGCATTGAAACAATGTTCAGGATGACGGGCACTTTGAACGATTAAGGCACGGTACATTTGCGCCGACTCATCCGGATGTTCAGCTTGAAGGCGCGCCGCAATGTGCGACACCTTTGGGCAGCTGAACGAAGTCCCGCAGGAGTCCTTACCTACCGGGCTCGCACCATACCTTGTTGAATTCACAAGTTCCGGGGCGCAGTCTCCCCTTACGACGAGATTATTCGAGAACTTTCCTTTTGCAA
Organism: Pyrinomonadaceae bacterium; assembly: GCA_019694345.1. Lineage (GTDB taxonomy): Bacteria > Acidobacteriota > Blastocatellia > Pyrinomonadales > Pyrinomonadaceae > OLB17. The sequence goes on from JAIBCA010000167.1 coordinate 3,675, forward strand.
AATCGCCCCCAAACTCGACCACATCCGGTTTGATTGTTCCCCAAAGACCGGGTCCCACCCGTGAAAACGGCGAAACGTAGTCTGTGCCTGCGAGAGATTTATAGTCGGCATCTTCATAGTCATTGCGAGAGATAGAACCGACAGTGAGAGCAAATAGACTGACACCCGGGTTATTAATGCGAGAGCCAGACACGCTGAGGTAATCAGGGTACGGTCTTCCGGCAATATGATGGCTTTTAATTCCTACGTTCCACGGATCGTCATCGCCAGGTATATTCCCAGAAGAGACCAGAAATAGAACGTCCTCCTCGTGCATGAGTTTGTCGATAGCCGCTGCCCACGCCGGCATATGTGTTCCCGCGTGACTATTCTGAGTCCCGACCGAAAGGTTAAATAGGCGGGTACCATTATAGTCCTCAACAATTTCTTCCATCAGGGCCGGTTGAAATAGACCTGTGGGAAGAGAGTTGTCACGATCGAGAATCCTTGCGTTCTGAATTTTGCAGGGCAGCGTCACTTTCCCATGCCGTGGAATCGAGTTCCCATATAGCACAGCTCCCGCTACCTTGGTGCCATGTCCACCATATTTGACGTAGTCAGCGGTAGAGCTATCGTCTGGGACGTACGACTTGGACGAGGCAGCATCAATGGCAAGTGTAACTAGAGGATGCTCTTCCTGAATTCCGCTATCTATAACGCACATAGAAGGGGCTCCGTCCAATGGCGGATTAATCTCAATTCCAGATTCGTCACCATCAGCCAGGGGATGAGCTACTATCTGTAGGCTCGTCTCGAAACGGGCTTCAAAAAGATATTGGTAGGTTTGGACGATGTCTTTCAAACCCTTACCGCTAATCGAAATTTTTAAATATACTGCGTCCTCATCGTTACTCCAGATCTGATGGATTTCGCCACCGTAAATCTCCACATACCTTTCAACTTCGGATTCACGAGCTCTTTGACGATCGTCTCGCACCAACGAGCGCTCATCTTCGGAGGCATCGAATTCCGCGACCTTTTTCTGAAATTCTTCCTCAGATTCAAATTGCGCTCGATTGGGGTATGTCGTAAGTGAAGGAACATAGCAAGACACGCCAATCTCAATTGTATAAGTTGCTTCTGGTTCTAATTGTTGCCACGCGGATTGCAGCTCTGGCTCGACTAGCTTCTCCAAGCGCCATTGCTCGTCGCTAACCATGTCCCAGATTTGAGCCGCTTTATCTTTGCGAATACCAGCAGAATTTAGAAAGCTCTCAACATTCTTCTTAAACTGCTGTAGTTTATCCGTCGAAGCACCGATGACAAATCCATCATCCTCTTCGGAAACAACCTCGATTCCCCAGTGCCTGAGGCTGTCTATATCGAATACCTCAGTGTCGACTTTCAGGAAGACCGGGATATCATTCGGGTTCGGCAATGTATCGGGAGGCCGCTGCTCTTGTATTCTCTCCCACCAGCCAACCAGTTCATTGGCGGAGTGATTCAATTTTTGTCCGTGTTTTTCTCTATTCTCTTTGTTCTGCACTGTTTCGGCTTGGGCATTCTTAACTGCCCGGCCGGGTCTAGCGGAGCCTTCTACTTTGAAAGGAAGTTTTAAGTGTGGGAATTCAGCCATTATTTTAGATAGAAGTTGTTTTCTTCAAGCGCCTTTTCAAAGTGGAACTGTTGGAGTAGTGGTTCATTGCCGATCACGGAAAGTTTGGCGGCATCATTAGCGACTTTTACAACAATTGCGGAACTGGCGCCTTCTAGTCGGGTAATAATTGAATCCCAAGATATTTCTTGGGATTGATTGATCGCGGAAATTGTCAGCTTCGTCAACCGTTTAATTTCCTCACGACTCGGTTTCGGCATCTCCACAATGTCATCAAATCGTCGAAAAAGTGCGTGGTCGATTGTCTCTTCCACATTCGTTGTGGCTATCAGCAGCCCCTGCGAGCTGTAATCCTCTAAGAGGGTAAGAAGTATATTTACAATTCTATGCATCTCACCCACATCTTGAGATTGCGACCGCGTTTTACCGACAATGTCGATTTCATCGAGGAGTAAAACACAAGGAAAATCTTTGATTCCATCGAACAATCTAGTCAAATTGCTAGCCGTTTCCCCCAAAAAGGAGGAGATCATAACATCAAAACGCACCTTCAGAAAAGGGAGCCCTAGGTTCCAAGCAATACGTTCGGCGCTCATGCTCTTGCCACATCCCGGAGCCCCGTAAATCAGAATGTTTCTTCGATACTTTAGACCATGGTGCGCGAGACGCTCCTTCGCGGCGAATTCTTTCTCGATGGTACGAATCTTCTTTTCAGTGGCAGCGTCCAGCACCATCTCATGCCTTAACTGTTCTTTCGGTATCCGAACCGCAAGGGGAATGTTATTTCGCCTATCCGTGGGAATTCCGGTTGACCGCAGTTGTTTAACCTCGTAACTAAACTTCTGGGGCTCAGTGCGGTCCTTTGTCAACAGGGAATTTAGCTTGTCCGCTAAGCGCACGTGACCTTTTCGTTTTTCATCGTCGACGATTAGGCTCGCAACTTTGACTAGGTCTGGAGTCTTATTTCTGTCGATTGATCGAAATAACCGCAACAACAATTCTTGATTCATTTCGTTAACCTGTTAAGCATCTATTTCGCAACCATAAGGAGTCTTTGGAACAAGAAATAATTAAGTACGATAACCCAACTTTATGTAAAACGAAAGCCTGTTAAAAATCACGGACTTTCTTGCTATTGTCCGAGAGAAACGCCTTCCGGCTAACGCCGTTCCAACACTGTATAAGGAGGAGACTTATTCCTTACTCGGCAATAGCCATTTCTTTTGGCTCTTCTTTCTGCTCACGCTTTAAGCCGCCGATCCGGACGATTGGTTCGGAGTAGGTCTGGCTTTTTTCCACGACCATTTGCAGGAAGAGCTTATGCATCAGCGGCCATAAGATGAGCCTGCGGAAAAAATAGAGCTACGGCTTCGGCAACGTCATGGTCTTGCCCTCGGAGTCCATTTCGAGGTGGCGGGTGGTGTTGTCGGTCACGCTCGGGGGTACAAGGTCGCCGGTCTTGAAGCGCGGGTCCGGAGTTGCAAATTGAGTTTGCGGCGGCGGCAGCGACGGCGTTTGGGCGGCGGGCAATTCAGCCGGGGCTTCGATCGCACCGTAGACGGGCTGGCCGCGGTCGAGTCGGCGGATCTGCATATATTGAGCGACGCCGGAGCCAAGCGAACCGAACGCCGGGATCAGCATCCAAAACCACCAGGCCTTGCCGCCCGCCATTCCGGTATAGCCCAGGACACAGGCCACGATCAAAAATGCGAGGCCGGTGAACATCTTGGTGATCGCACCCTCGAGGCTGACGGGCTTGCCCTTGCTCGTCAGAAGCTGATTCGGTTTGTTCGCCGGGTTTGCCAGCGCACTTGAGACGTTACCGAGATCGGTTCCGCAGCTGCGGCAGAATTTGCCGTTATCAGGATTTTGTGTACCGCATTTTGGGCAGAACATAGGCTCTATTCTTCCTTTGACCGTTGTCTTCTGGCTTCGAACAGTATTACGCCGGCCGCGACCGAAACGTTCAGGGAATCTATTTTTCCATACATCGGGATTTTTACCAATACATCACAGTTCTCAGCGACGAGGCGATGCAGCCCCGAGCCCTCACCGCCGAGGACGAGTGCCGATGGCCGCGTCCAATCCCACTCGTCATAATTCGTTGTCGAATCCATGCTAGTACCGACGACCCAGATGTTGCGTGCCTTGAGGTCCTCGATCAGACGATTCAGGTTGCCGGCCTTGGCGACCTTGACGTACTCGATCGCGCCTGCCGACGATTTGGCGACCGTGTCGTTGAGCCCGACCGCCCGCCGCTCGGGGATGATCACGCCGTCAACATCGGCCCCCTCGGCCGTACGCAGTATCGCTCCGAGATTGCGCGGGTCTTCGACACCGTCGAGGATGAGTATGAGCGGCGTTTCAGACGCGTCGATGATCGATTCGACCTCAACGTAGGCGGCCGACGATGTGAAAGCGAGAACGCCCTGATGGTTGACGCCCGAATCGAGATGCTTGGCAAAATTATCTCGCGGCACCCGGCTCCAGGCGATCGAACGTGCGCGGCAGAGGTCGATTATTTCCGACAGCCGCCGCTCCTGCGCTCCGTCCGCGATCAGCACCTTATCCACGCGGCGAGACTCGGCCCGCAGAGCCTCGAGAACGGGCAAAACGCCGTATATCGCCGACGCATTCGTCTTCAGGCCCTCAGCTTTACTGCGTTCGGGCCGCGGGGCCGGCCTGGTCTCGCGGTGCGGTGCCTTAAACTTTTTCTTCATAAAAGATGCCAATGCATACGTGAATATCGGTTGAACTGGACAAGGTTCGAGCTCGATGACGCAGCTCCAAAATCAAATTTCATCATACCGCTGCGCATAAGGCCGCGTGAATCGCGTCGCCGTTCGACCTCCCAGACGAGCGACATCTCGTCCAGGATAGCGTCGAAACGGTCCGCGAACCGGATGTTGGGCGAGGTCCTGCGGATCAGGTCTGCAAGCCGCCGCATATTTTCGGCGGCTATCATGCCTTTCTCGCCTCCGAGGCACGAAA
>JAIBCA010000126.1 GCA_019694345.1 Pyrinomonadaceae bacterium
TTTGTCCCAGCCATGGTCTGGGACAAGCTGGGACAAGCCGGGACAAGGGCACGTGACACGGGCAGAGCGGGAATGAGCGTAAAGGCCCTTTCGGCTTGCCTTTCGCGTGATCGATCGGTGCCGCACGCGGGGTTCAAATATCTATTGACATTCCTCTGCGATGGGAGTATTGATAACCACATGCAACGCAGAACGTTGACACGGGCTGACTGGCAAAGGGAGGTTCAGATGCGAATTGCCACAACGATTTTCTTGCTGATCTTGATCGTGATCGCGGTCGACAACTCGGCTTTTGGCCAGGAAACCGCCGGCGGAGAGAACTATCTCGGAAAAGCGGCCCTTGAAATGGAGGATTACGACAGCGCCATCAGTCACTTTACCAAGGCGATCGGCCTTCGGCCCAATTACTATCAGGCATACGCGGGGCGGGCCGACGCCCGTTCGATGAAAAAGGACTACGACGGGGCGATCGCCGATCTGACGAAAGCGATCGAATATGCTCAGGCCTTTCCGGAACTTTATAACAATCGAGGATACATTCGTTCCTTGAAGGATGATTCGGACGGTGCGATCGCCGATTTTACAAAGGCGATCGCCCTAAAACCGGACTTTGCCGCCGCATATACCAACCGCGCCCGCGAGCGGCACTATAAAAAGGACTACGACGGCGAGATCGCCGACTATTCCAGGGCGTTGGAACTCGACCCGAAGGATTACATTTCATTTGTTAACCGCGGCTTTGCCCGATCGCTCAAAGGCGATCGCGTCGGGGCAATGGCTGACCTTGCAAAGGCCGCGTCACTCGAACCGGACTCGCCCGATGCCTTTTATGTCCGCGGTACGATACTGCTCGAGGCGAAGGATTTTGACGGCGCCATCGCCGACCTTTCGAAAGCGATCGCCCTCAAGATCGACGAGCCCGACGCTTATACGAAACGCGCCGAGGCATATCGGGCGGTGAAAAAGGCCGATCTGGCGGCCGCCGATGAGAAAAAGGCCGCCGAACTGAACAAGAGACCGTGAACGACACGCGGATCATCGATCGCCCGTCAGTGTCATCCGGAAAACCATCGCTCAGGGCTTTGGAGCAAATTTATTGACAGACCAGAACAATATGGACGAAGTGATCCGACAAGAACTTTTTGCCTTGAGCCGGACCGCTCATAGTTTGACGGAGGCGGCTTACCAACAGGCCCCGTCGAAACGGGGCGATCTGGGGTGGCCCGATAAGCAGCGGATACTCCTCGCCGATATGGCGCTTCATCTGCTGCAGACATCTCTGAAAGAAGGCGACATTTCGGAGGAAGATCTGAAACGAAATCTGTATTCGATCCTTACTATTTCGGACCAGTTTGTTCCCGGCCACGACCTAAAAACTCTCGCAGGCGAGTTGTACTCAGTCCCTGACGCGGGGTAGCTGCGACGGAACCGTCGAAGTTCGGTCCATTACAACGTGACGACCACGTTTCCCTTTTTGTGGCCCAATTCGACGTAAGCATGGGCTTCAGGGATCTGTTCGAGTATGCATGTCCTGTCAATGACAGGCTTTAGTTCGCCCTTTTCGACGAGGGCTTTGAGAAAGGCCATATCGTCGGCAGTCTCAGTGATAACGCCGCCGATCACTTTCTTTCGGGACGTCATCGAGACCCATATCCCGCGGATGATATCGGCCGGGGCCATATGGACGACGCGAAGATACTTGCCGTCTTCCTTCAATGCCCTGACGCATGTCTGGAAAGGGCTTTTGCCGACGGTGTCGAGGATAATGTCAAAGGTTCCCTCGGGAAGCGAAACGTCGCCCATCGTGTAGTCGATCACGTCGTCGGCTCCGAGCAAACGGACCATTTCAAGGTTTGTGGTGCTGCAAACGCCCGTGACATGGGCACCGAAATGCTTGGCGAGCTGGACAGCCGACGTCCCAATGGCTCCGGACGCACCATAGATCATGACGCGCTGGCCGCTCTGAATGTTGCCTTTTTTGAGGAACCATCGCGCGGTCGTTCCGCCGAAAGGGATCGCGGCCGCGTCTTCGAATGACATGCCGTGCGGGATCGTCGCGAGCGTCGCAGACTCGGGCACGCATACATATTCGGCATAGGTGCCGAAGGTCATACCGGCCGAGCCGAACACTTCGTCGCCGGCCTTGTACATTGTGACATTCGCCCCGACGGCCTCGACCACGCCCGCGACCACGACGCCGAGGATCGGGTACTTTGGCCGCGTCAAGCCAAAGGCGAACCGAACTGCGAACGGGTCGGGTTTTCGCAGCCTGACCTCGCCGGCGGTAACAGAGGTTGCTCGCATGCGGATCAACAATTCGTTACCCTGCGGCTCGGGTCTCGGCACCTCTTTGAGCTGCAGCATCTGAGGTGAGCCATATGATTGGCAGACGATCGCTTTCATAGGTTCTCATTATTGCATAGGAAGGGCCGATCGTTGCCGGAGGACATATAGGTTGCCGGTCACGAGGAATAATAGGTGGCAAGATCCGAGATGACCTGATGAATCTCGAAGAAATTCACCACCGCACCAGACGGTACCGTTGGCCGTTAATTGTAAGTACGTATGGGAGACAATTGCAATATGCCGAAACCGCAGATCGCCAAATTGGCCGGCGCCCAAGTGTTTGGTACGACTTATGGCTCCGATTTATTGCCGGCAACCATATCGCGGTGTCGGCCGTCGGCAATCATACGGGGTCGAGGCAAGTATCCCGTCGGGATCAATAGTAGGTTTGTTTACGCTGTCCGTGCTCTTCGATAAAAAAGGCGATCAGCGACACAGCCATCAGACCGACGCCCGCAAAGGCCAAAACGCGCGGTGCACCGAAAATGCCCGCCATAAAAAGTATGACGCCGACAACAACGAATAACATCCCTGCACGCCCGGATAGACTGCTGCTTTTGCTTGAATTCTCCATTTGTCAAAAGTACCAAATTTTCGCGATCGACTCCAACATCGCGGGTATATTGCGGTCAACGATGATCTCGTCGGCATGCAAGTATCGTCACCACGGATCATCGAGCGCGGGCGAAACAACTCGTACGTCTCAGATCTATTTTGGCGCAGGTGTTGGTCATTTTCCCGAACTATGAGATAACGGCTGTGAACAAAAATCACCGCGAACGACGGAGAAATTTATGAATTCAGCGGTAAAGATCAGTATTCTTGCGTCCGGCCTTTTTCTACTAGCCGGTATGCTCATCGGCATCGTGAAGCATCAGCAAATGCTCAAAAGCTCCGATCACAATGCTCCGGCCTATGTTGATATCGCCCATCGCGCGGCGTTTCTCTACAGCTTTGCGATGCTCGTTATCGCCAAACTGCTCGAGTACAGTCCGTATTCGGAAGCCGTTCAGCTCATTTCGATGGGCTCGGTGCTTTTGTTTCTGAGCGTGACCATCGTCGGGTATTTCGTGACCGGCATGATCAATAAGACAGACAATCTGTTTCGAAACCGTGATTTTCGGACCACATGGTACGTTTATCTGCTTACTGTCGGTGAGATTGGCGGGCTCTTGGTCATCTTATGGGGTTTTATCTCAACACAGTTTCTGGGGGCAAAATAACTTATGGAATACGCTGTCGGAGTTATTCTCGGTATCGGGATCGGGATATTCTCAACCATTGTCGGCCTCGACCGTGACCGGGCCCTTTACCCGGCGATGCTGGTGGTCATTGCGTCGTATTATGGCCTCTTTGCAGTAGTTGGCGGGTCAAATAATGCTCTGATCATCGAAACGGCCGTAGGCATCATATTTGTCGCGATCGCAACTGTCGGCTTTAGGATCAATCTATGGATCGTCGCCGCAGGCATCGTGGGTCACGGCGTATTTGACATTTTCCACCACCTTTTTATCGACAATGCCGGACTTCCGCCGTGGTGGCCGATGTTTTGCATGTCGATCGACATCGTTATTGGGATATATTTGGTTATAATGCTGGCCCGTAAGAAGATCGCGGTCACTGCCTGATCGGCGAAATAAAAAAAGGCCGCAGGCAACTAGCCCGCGGCCACAAGTAAGTTGTTTGACAATTGACTGTGCCGAGCTACTGCATCGGCGTACCGTTGACGATCACCAGGCTGTTATCGGCGTAAAGGCCGATGTACATCGAGCCGCCGACCGGACCCGAATGGAGAACGCCCTGCGTGATCAGCGTGAAATTGCGCGTACCGGTCTGGGTCACGCCGCTCGCGGTAGTGGGCGTTGCCCATCCACCGAACTGTGCCGTACCGCCGGTAGTGACAGACCCCCAGCCGGTAAAGGTGTATCCGCTCTTGACGCCATCGGACAAACTGCTGTCCATGATGCCCAAATTCGATAACTCGGGATAAGGAGCACTCGAAAAGTAGCCGTTGCCGGCCGTTGCCTTGTATGTCATCTGGGCCGAGTGGTAGGTGCGAAGCGTCGAGATCGCCGAGCCCTCATTGGCCGAACGTCTGGATGCGAGCAGGTTTGGTATTGCGACCGCGGCAATGATGCCGATGATCACGACGACGATGAGAAGTTCGATCAGCGAAAATCCTTTGTTGTTTTTCATCCTGTTTCTGGTGCTCCTGGTGTTTTGAAATTGTAGGGGCACTAACCACAGCCCGCTGGTAAGGAACTCGTTCGGCAAGAATCGTGCCAATGCATGATCGCCCATAAAATGTGGCCTTTGGAGGATCGCTTATGCTTTTTGGTGACAAAATTTGTAATTCTATGAGATGGTAATGACAATTTTTCGGAACCGGCAAGTGCCATCGATTCAAATGCATTTGGACACAAGTATTGCCCATCGAATTTTCGTTGCGGTCGTAACCAAAGTTCTTGTAGAATCTCAAAATATGAATAATTTCAAACAGTTTTGTTTTCTCGTCACCACGATCGCTCTTTTCTGTGTCGCCGCGTCTGCCCAAACCGCCTCGCTCGCGAATGTTGGCGATGAGGTTTACCATTCTGATACAGATGGGTTCGAGATAGCGGTTCCGAAGAGCTGCATGGTCGTCAAGAACACTGCCGACGGCCGCAATTATGTTTGCGACTTGAAGGAAGGTAGCGTTTCGGTTTCGGTGACTCTCGGGACGAACGTGGTAAAGACCGACAAGGATGTTGCGGCGTTTTTGACCGGGTTTAAAGACGCTCTGGCTGGTGATTCGGGTGTAAAATTAATCGGCGAAACCTCGGCAAAAGTCGGCGATTACCGTGGTGCGGCCTACCAACTTACGATCGACGGCGATAAGGCACTGTTTGTCGCGCTTGTTTGGGAGAAGTTCACCGTCGTCATTTCAGGTCGAGCTTATTCCGGGGCCGCAAATTCCGCCGAATTGATCAGCGAAGCGGTGCAGAGTTTCTCGTTTGTAAACAAATAGCCATCGATCTGTATTTCCCTTAAGACCGAAATACGTCATCGTAACGTATTTCAAAAGCAAGCGATAGCGATCACCAAAACGGAAACCGGCGGCAGAAGTACCGCCGGTTCACTGACTTCATTCCTGTCCTTAGTGACCATCGGGCAGGATCGAGCCGATCGCATAGTGCCGCCCCTATGCCGCAAGGCACATCTGACCGCCAGCTTTATGCGGACACAAACTAGGTGCCGCGTTTATGACACGATGCACAGATCGTTGCACTCGGGACCTTTGAGTCGGGCCGATTCATCGACATCGAGAAATGGCACGCGTCGCATGTGCGGTGAAACGCAAGCTGATTGGTCAGCGTTGTCATCGTCGTGCTGCCCGGATCTTTTAACACCGGCAAAGCTGCCAGCAATTTCGGCTTTTCACCGGCCTTTGCATGGCAATCGCGGCACGCCGCAATTCCAGCTGCCTTTGGATCCGTATTGAAGAGTTCCATGGTCAGCATGGTTGTACGTCCGGCCGGCCAGTCAGTCTTAAGCGGCGGATGTTTTGCCAATTCTGAAGCCGGTTGGGCCGTATGGTGGCATTCGATACATTGTATCGGGCCCGAGACACTGTATTCACCGCTATTATGCTTGACGTGGTTGAACGTTACGGTTCCCTGTTTTGAACCTTTTGCCAGTTCGATCACCTTTGGCATTTCGATCGGCGGAGCGGTCTTATTCGTCATTACCTGAGCATTCTGGCTGGTACCGTCAAGGAGGAACAACACAGCCGCAAATGCGGCGATCACGAAAGCAGTCTTGAAGTACTTTCTCATCACTTTTCACCTCCAGTCGACAGAGCGTTAGAAATTCCCTATCAGCGCCATTGTGTGCCTGGTTTGAAGTGATTGATGTGACCACGGTCACTAGTTCAGTAAAGAATTTGCGAACCGATCTGCGGTCGATGCCAAGACACCGCCCTCCATCGACCGATCAACATGATTTTGGAACTGAGATCGTCCGTCCGGTTTTTGAGACGTGGCGGTCTTGTGACTTGTTGGGTTGCCGGATAGTCGCGGCTAAGATCTCCGGCGAACATTGGATGGAAATTCAACTAATACTCAAAACCGATCCCGGGCTGCTCATCGGGATCCCAATTCGGCCATCTTCCCGTTCACAAAACGAAAATAGCCGACCACTATTTGTGTCGATATGTGATGCGGCCCTTTGTCAGATCGTACGGCGAGAGTTCAACGTCGACGCGGTCCCCCATCAAAATTCGAATCCGGTTTCTGCGCATCCGGCCGGAGATAGTAGCGAGCACCATGTGCTCAGAATCGTTGAGTTGTACCTTAAAAAATGCGTTTGGCTGCTTGTCGACCACGACACCGGCCATTTCAATAAGTTCTTCTTTCATTAACTATACCTGAGTTTTTTTTGGACCGGCTCTGCACTTAGAACAGGTCGGCCGCCCAGAACGGCACTAAAGCGATCCGATATTATCATGCTATCAATATCGACCATCACCGTAGCCCCGGCGGTTATAAACCCGGCCGGCGCCGCATCCACCTCGATCCCCTACGCCTCCGCCGCGGTCTTCGCGTGGCATGGCATTGTTGACGATGAATTAACTACAATTGCCCTCGGTCAGTGATATCAAAAGAAGCCTCGATTCGACAATCTCCGCATAAAAACGGTGCAACGAAGTGTCGGTTTCTGATGCTTAATTATCGCAAGAGATACTTCTGTTCCAATAAACAACCCGCTCTTTGCCAAATCCAAAAACCGCCTTTTGATGAGCGCGACACTAAAGGGTGCATCGCAAGAGAAGGACTACCCCTCTAGAATGCACCCTTTTCGCAACAGTTGCAAATGGCGTGCCTTACAGGTTCTTGCGGCCGCGGACGACAACGCCCATTAGTTTCGAGGGAAACGTTGCAAAATCTTCGACCTCGACAACGTCTTGACCGGTCTTCTTATCGGTCTTTACGCGAAGCCTAGCGGCTGCTATGTAGGTTCCGTCTCCCTTTCCGGTCACTGGGTCCACCATCAGTTCGATATAACCGAAGGGATAATCGACCGACCGGTAACCGCCGCGAAGTTCGGCAACGCCAAGCCATCGCTCGAAGATCACCCGGATACGCTGTTTGTTACCCACATGACTGACGTGGACTCCGTTTACAGTTCGTCCGAGTCTTCCACCGATCGCAAAATTGCCGAGATCGTTCGATCGGATGGCCTTTAAGAGATCATCTTGACCGTTGTCACCGAGTATTCCGAATAGCCGTTTGGCTTCGTCATCGGACGTCGTTCCGGAAAGGTTCAAGGTAAAAGTGTTGGTCGTGGTTCTTGTGTTAAACCCGGTCCCGTAGCTGATCACGGTGCCAGTGAACGTCGTATTTTGGACACCCTGCGCGGAAACCGCCGCTACACTCAACACCAACACGGCAAAAATAGATAAGACAGTTGTTTGTAGCTTTCTCATGACTAAAAAGACCTCCGTTCTTTTAGATGCGGCCAACATAAATTGGTTCACCGCAAACTCAACTACTTTCGGCAGCCGACGCGCAAACTTTGCTCGTGTTGCTTGCGGTGTATCTGGGCGGTTAGAATGTTGCAATGACTGAAATAGAACTAATGACCGAAGCTGATATTCATGCGTTCGGAGTTGAAATAGTTTACAAACAACTCCAGGAAGCTGAATGGATCGTCGAATCGGCTGACGTATTTGCTGACCCTCTTACCGAACCGCAGATCGTGGCACATAAGGACGGAGAGATCGGATTCTTTGTCGTACGTACCGCGATGTACCCTGATCGCGGCCGCATCGAAGGCGAAGAAGTTTTTCAGACACAGGTGCGTCATGCCGGAGCACATGGGGCCGCATGTTATTTTGCAAGCGTCAGCATTGCCAATTCCGAGGGCAAAACCGAAGCCGAAATGTCGATTCCCGTAAAGGGCGTAGCGTATCATGTTGCCTTTGACGGGCTGGTAAAAATGGCTTTGCCGGAAACGGCACCGGGCGATGGCCCGATCAATGAGAGTCCATTGGTAAACTGAACAGGGCGAATTCCTCTCAATTTATGAACAAGACCCGACTCGAAGCGTTCTCCGACGCGGTTATCGCGATCATAATGACGATCATGGTTCTGGAACTAAAAGTTCCGCACGGTACCGATCTAGGATCTCTGCAGCCGTTGATCCCGATTTTTCTAAGTTACGTCCTCAGTTTTGTTTACCTCGGCATCTATTGGAACAATCATCACCACATGCTCCAGGCAACCCGTAAGGTCAACGGAAAGGTGCTTTGGGCAAATCTTAATCTGCTGTTCTGGCTCTCTCTGTTTCCATTTGCAACGGGCTGGATGGGTGAAAATCACTTTGCCCCCATTCCGACAGCGGGCTACGGAGTTGTTCTGCTATTAGCTGCGACCGCGTACACGATCCTGCAAAACAGTCTCATGAAGCACGCCAAGGGCGAGAATGAACTGCTCGCATCTGCGATCGGCAGTGACGTTAAGGGCAAGATCTCGCTGATATGCTATTCACTTGCGATCCCGACGGCATTCATAAATACGTGGATCTCAAACTCACTTTACGTTTTCGTGGCGGCGATGTGGTTTATACCGGACCGACGCATCGAAAGAAAAGTTGGGGAATAGAAAGCCCATCGAATGCCATTGCCGACGGTGGGCCACAATACAAGCAGTTCGCTGTAATCAAAATAGGAATCGCAAAAGTAAAAGAAGTCCGACCGCTCCAAGAATTGACATTATCCATCCGGCTGCATAGTTTTCCTTTTTCCAGATCGCCCGTCCAACCATCGTCCCGATGAATGATCCGCCCATTCCGACCAAAGCGGTTATCAGCCAACCGAGCATGCCGCCGACGATCTCTTCTTTGCCGGGTATCAGTAGCCGAGCAATTACGCCGATCACCAAACCAACCATTAGCTGCCAAATCAGTGAAAACATATACTTCTCCTTCTTTGTGATATATCTTAGCTTAACTCAAGATCTGCCGGTCAAAGCCGGACAATGAACGATCATTTCATATAACGAGTCTACGCTCTCCGCTGCTCAAATGTTCATTTTAACGGATTCTTGACGGGCTGCGGCAAAAACCGAATATTTGAGAATTCAACTGCGATCTCGGTCGCCGTATTGCACCCGATGACGCCGGCGAGGACCGTTTCCGGAAATGTGGAAATATACTCCTCCACCTCGCGCCATTCAGCATTCTCGTTTTGCCGCCAGTACGCCGTGAATACGTTGCCACGACGAGATATTCTGAGTTCGACCGACTTCGCCGTTGTTGGCACCTCGCCTGGCGTGGTTAGCGATTCGTACTGGTCTTGTTTTCGCACGTCGAGCCTGATACCGCTTCCGCCTTCGCGAAGTCCGCCGAACGATCTCTCCAGTCGAAGGTAATTGATCCGGTCAACATAAATTAGCAATCCTGCTCCCTGGTAGTCCTCGACCGGGTCGAAATTGACCCGAGCCTCGATCTGAAAATCCCCGTTGACCGCTTTGACCAGCCTCGGAGCGGTCCGATTCTCACCGTACAGGTCCTTGGAGGTCGGGATCCGCATTGCAAACTTACCCTGCTTGAATTCAAACGGCGTCGGATTATTCTGCCCGTCAGGATCGACCCAAAGCCAACCGTCCTCGAATCGCTTATCGACCGCTGTTACGGTTTCGGGCCGAACGATATTCTGTCCTTCTGGCATCGTTTCCACAGCTGCGGGCGTTATTGCGGAGGCGGCGCTTTGTGAATTTGCCGCTGGAACCGTGGACACTTTAGGCTCGGACGCTTTATTGAGCGGGGGCGGACCGCTGCACCCCACTAGAAATGCTGTTGATACTATCAGCAAACAAAAATCCTTCATAAACTCAATCGCTCGCGACAAATCGAGATTCGATCACACCGCCCGCCAAATTGCCGAATGTCGCGGTCAGACGCGGATAAGTTTCATTCTCGACCTCGAAATTCTCCATTCCCAATCTCATTTCGGCTTCCTCGATTGCTAATATCGACCCTTCGATCTCGATGTAGAGCCCAAACGGGAGTTCGTCGATCACGACCTCGACCTCGCCGTACTTCCATGTTTGTCGCCGTTTCTCGTAAATTAATCGAGGTACGAGTCCAAGGCCAACCAATATCGAAGCAACCTCATCGGGATCGGAAATTGCCGACTCGTACTCGATCTGCTTTTTTACAGCATGATCATTTTCGATTCTCCGCTTGTACGTGAGCACACTGCCGTCTGATGTTTTTCTGATGCGTATGATCGCCGCTGAACCATCAAGTGTCGGCCCGCCGTAAATGACGTTTACTTCGTCGACATTTCCAACAAGAACTGCTCCGTCTTCCTTCAACGCGACGATGACAGCTGCGGTCTGCTCGGCATTGACGCAATATTTTTTTTCGATCTCAATTGACATCGCAGATCAAACCTGTCGGATCCATTTCCAGATCTCAGGCACCGTGGCACGTTTGCCGTACATCAACATCCCAACCCGATAAACCCGCGATGCCAGCCAGACCAGTGCTGCTATCGTCAAAATATTTATCCCGACCGACAAGGCTATCTGCCATAGCGGTGGTGTTTCTGCCAGAATGCGAACCGGCATGGTCATCGGTGCAAAGAACGGTGAGATCGACACCCAAAACGAAAGGCTCGAGTTCGGATCGCGGATCACGGCAAAACTGAAATAAAACCCGATCAGCATCAGCATCACCGGAGGAAAGGCGAACTGACCGCCCTCCTGCACCGTGGTCACGACGGATCCGATCAATGCAAAGATCGATGCGTAGGCAAAATAACCCAGCAGAAAAAAAAGCAGAAAGTAGCCGACCATTATCGGCGAAATATGTGGCATACCGCCAAACAGACTGGTCACATCGGACTGGACAGCCAAAAATCCGATCAGTGCGGCTATCGATATCACCCAGATCGAAAGTTGTGTCAATCCGGCAAGACCGACACCCACTAGCTTTCCGAGCATCAATTCGTACGGTCTGGCAGAAGAGAATAGGATCTCAGCGATTCGGGTTTCCTTTTCTTCGACAACCGCACCCATTATCACCTGGCCGTAGATCGCAAGAGTGATATAGATCATAAGGCCGATAACGAAAGAAGCAGCAAGTAACATATCACTGTCCTTTTCGCGGCCTCTGTCATCAAGCGATTTTGAGTCGATGCTCACTCGCCGGCTCAGTTCCATTACGCTTTTTTCGTTTATATTAGCATCTGCCAGACGCTGCGATCGGACCGCATCGTTGATAGCATCTCGCAGGATATTGCCGGCGACAAAATCACCGGCTTTTCGCGATCGAAACTCAAATTTGGCGTCATAATCGTCAATACTCTGAGGTGTGATCAAATAGGCATCGATCTTGTTCGCCGCGGCCATTTCATTCAGGTCCTGACGTATCTTTTCAGGCGTTCGTCCCGCAGGGTCATAGTCAATGAAGACGAAGGAGGCATCTCCCTGCATTGGTGACTGGTTTATCTGTCCCGGTTGGGTGGCCGGCATGTCCTTAACTGCATCCCTAACGGCCTGATCGGTACGGGCGGCGATCTTTTCCGGCGCGAGATTCTCGCGTATCCTCATCCCGATCTTGTTGGTCGGATCGACTATCACTATTCGGGTCGGCTCACCCTTGATCGAAAATATGAACGCCGGAACCAATGCAAAACAAGCCCCGATCACCGGAAAAAGAAGTGTTCCAAGCAAAAATGTCCATTTCAGGACGATCTTGCGATACTCATGCTTTACGACAGCACGGAACTTTTTCATTGCTCACCTCCAACCTGATCGATGAAAATGTCGTTCAAACTCGGTTCGACCTGTTCAAATTTCGTAATTTTGGCTCCTGATCCAACCAGCTTCTTTAGAATGTTTTGGGCATCGGCACCGTCGGCAATTTCGATCTCGGCTTCGTCAGCGTGATAGGCAACCGACTTGACCAATGTCTTGTCTTCAAGCACTTCTTCGCCGCCGACTGCCCGAAGGGCGATCAGATTGCGTCCGAAGCTTTCCTTTACCTCCCGCAGACTTCCACCAATGACCTTTTTGGACTTGTTAATAAGTATAATGTCATGACAAAGCCTCTCGGCTGTTTCCATCAGGTGGGTAGAGAAAATGACGGTCTTGTCTCGTTGCTTGAATTCAGAAAGTACATCGATCATAAATTCGACGTTGACCGGGTCGAGACCTGAAAACGGCTCGTCCAAGATGAGCAGGTCAGGGTCATGCAGCACCGTTGAAATAAACTGTATCTTTTGCTGCATACCCTTCGATAGATCCGTCGTCTTTTTTTCTTTCCACTCTGAAAGATTCATTCGCTCCAACCATCTGTCGATCCGCCGTTCCGCCTCCTTTCCGGTCAGGCCCTTCAAAGCCGCGAAATATCTCAGTTGGTCAGCCACCCTCAATTTCTTGTAAAGTCCGCGTTCTTCCGGCAAATACCCGATGCGATCCTGCATCCTAGCCGACATGCGCTCGCCAAAAAAATCTATACGGCCTTCGTCTGGTGCCGTTATGCCGACTATCATCCGGATTGTGGTGGTTTTTCCGGCGCCATTCGGGCCGAGAAACCCGAAAACACGGCCAGCACGAACTTCCAGACAGAGGGCATCAACGGCCGTGAAGTCGCCGAATCTCTTTGTCACGTTGTCCACCCTAAGTGTCACGTCTTTGTCGCTCATAAACTATTGAATCCAAGATACCATACGTTTAGATGTGACTTCAGCACCGCGTTACTGAAGATATTGCACTGGGCACCGAGCGGCCGTCAGTCTCAACTTGCCCGCATAACTTTATTTAGTCATAATTCTCGGGAATTTATGGAGATCTTCGTTTACAGACATGGCAGTCAGGCAGTCGAAGAGGGGTTTGGCCGTGACGACCTTCCTGAACTGCTCGCCGACGAGACCAATGTCATCTGGGTCGATCTCATGGGTGAAACTGAAGAAGGGGTGGCCGAGGCAAAAGACATTTTGTTGAATGTTTTCAATTTTCACCCGCTGACCGTAGAAGATTGCCTTGAAACTCGAAATCAGCCCAAGGTCGAAGGGTTTGAACGCTATTTATATTTTATTGTCCATGGCATTAAGCCCGGCCTTACCCATCCGGCCAACTTCGTTACGAAAGAACTCGATGGTTATTTGGGGAATAATTTCGTCGTAACCTTTCACGTCGAGCGGTTTCGCAGTATTAAGACGGCAAAACAACAGATCCGGAGCAGTCCGTTCGTATGCCAACGCGGACCGGCTTACCTTCTACAGCGAATTCTCGACGAATTGGTCGATCTTTATATGCCGATCGTTGATGATTTTGATCTGGAGATAAACTCGCTGGAGGAGCGGGTACTTGAAATGCGCAAGGGTAATAATACTATCCTCGGCGACATCATGGACCTCCGACGAAGCGTTGCCCGTCTGAAGCGAATTTCATCGCGTCAGCTTGAGGTGCTATATCGAATGTCACACGGAGAATTTCCTCAAATCCCGACGATGGTCCTGCCATTTTTCCGTGACGTCCATGACCATCTGGTGCGTATTTCGGATCTGGCAGAGGGATATCGCGACCTCGTCAGCAGCCTATTCGACATTCACTTTGCTGTCGTTGGCAATCGGACGAACGAAGTGATGAAGACTCTTGCCGTAATGTCGTCGATCATACTACCCTTGAGCCTGATAGCCGGAATTTATGGAATGAATTTCGAGAATATGCCCGAGTTGAAAACGAAAACGGGCTATTTTGTCACACTGGCGGCAATGGGGGTTATCACCGTTCTTTTACTTGGGTATTTCTGGCGATTGGGATGGATCTTTCAGAAGGAAGACCCCATCGGAAACAACCTCGCAAATCACGACGAGAGTGACCATTACGATAATTGATCTAGGATCGCCGCGACCTGAGTGTCGCCAAATCCGTAAACTCCCGCTCTCTCAGTGAACTGCACAAATATTTCGGCAAAGTCCTTTACCCCGCTACCTCGAATTTCGCGCAATATCTCGGCCGGCCTCACACTCTTTTCGATCTCGGCTTCGACAACTTCAGAAAGTTGTGGAAAACAAGGCGATTCGATCTTGCTAAGTTCTCGCAGCCGGTTGTAATCCCCGGCTGAGTAAGCTATCCAAAGGTCGATGCCCAGCTTGCGGTCATCGGCTGAGAGCCGCTTGCGATCGCGGTAACAGGACTTGAGAGCCTTTGCGTCCAATCCGCCAAATCCATTCCATATCTCATGCGGCAGGCGGACGCTCGGTTCGACTCGATAGACCTCAAATTCGGCTCCGGCAAGCAAATAAAGGCAAAACCAGTAGTTCGCCTGACAAAATAACTCGTACTCGAACCACAGGTGCACTTCGGTTCCGGTCGGCAGATCGATCAGCCGCAACAACTCGTCAGCGACCTTTTCATGATATTCGATCTCATCAGTACCGTACGCGACCAACAGAAAATTCGCCCGCCGATCAAAGAGTTCATTCACGGTATCGCCTGAAACGTCGCCTACGACCATACATTCGCGGCAAACGATAACGTCACCGGAGATCTTGGTCTTACGAAACTCGTCGACTAGTGAATCGCCGGGTAAAACATGGTAGATCATATCAACACCCAAATCGCATAGCCGAACGCGAGGCACATGCCCGAATAAACACCTGCCACAATGTCGTCCGCACAAACACCGACACCGCCGGGCAAATGCTGCAAGCTGTCAATCGGATAAGGTTTCCAGATATCAAACAGTCGGAAGAGTAGAAAACCCGCGAGCACGAATGGCCAAGCGACACCGAGCGGAACAAAAAGCAGCGTTACTATTTGTCCCATCACTTCATCGATCACCGCTTCGGGTGGATCGAGGTCACCGAGCAGCGGGATCGCTCTTCCGGATGCCCAAATACCGGCAAGGATCAGGATCGCCAGCAATGCTGAATTCGCGGCCCAAACGACCGCAGTAACCTGATCGTCGGTAAACCCGGCCGTAATCGCACGCAATCCGGCCATGCCGTCTAACCAAACGATGCCAAAGTAGATGACCACGCCGACCAGTGATCCGAAGGTGCCCGGCATCAACGGCAAGTAACCGACTCCGCAGGTCGTCAGGCCTAGTGCGATCAGATCGGCAATACCGTCGGGTTTACGTTTTTCTACTGGAGATCTCATCAAAATTCGATTCCTTGCTGGGCAAAGATACCCTTATGAAACGGATGCTTGATCTCAACCATTTCCGTTACGAGATCTGCCTCGTCGATGATCGCCGCAAGAGCGTTGTCAACATTTCGCCCGGTAAGTATCAGATGCAGATGTGGATGTGCGGCCCTGACCGCCCTGATCTCTTCGATGATCTTTTCACTATCCAAAAAGCCATAACTCAACACATACAATAGTTCGTCAAACACCAAAACATCGTAATCGCCGTGCCGCATCTTATCGACGCATAGTTCCCACGTTTCCTCTGAGGTCTTGATGTCCTGAGAGCGGTCGTTAGTGTCCCAAGTAAAGCCGTCACCCATGGTGTGAACCTCGATCCCCAGCTTTTCAAAGGACTCGTGTTCGCCATACCGGTCGTTCTTTGATTTCATGAACTGGATCATGCAACAGCTCATCCCGCGGCCGGCCGCCCGGACAATTACGCCGATTGCGGCCGTCGTCTTACCCTTACCGTCACCGGTATTGAGCATCAACAGGCCTTTGGTAACTTCGCGGTAATCGTCCCGACGCCATTTATAACGCTTTTCTTTAGACTCAACCATTTCCAAAAAATTATGGCAGTACTTGCAGGCAGCGGCAACCTGAACCGCAAATCCAACAAAACTGCCTTCGGGTTCCAAAAAAATGACTATTTAACGTGATGACCGTTCAACCCGTTTGACGAACTGTCAGCCTCGGAGGCCTCGATCGCACGTCTGACCGCATCGACTATTTCGCTTTCCTTTTCGTCCCAATTACCTATTATACGAAGGCCCGCGGCATTCTTGTGACCGCCGCCGCCAAATTTCTCTGCGACTCGGGCGATATTGATGTCGCCCTTGGAACGGAGACTTACACGGTATTCATCCGTGCCGACCTCGCGCATGTACACCGCTGCGACGACTTCCTTGGCGGCAAGAGGAATATTAACAAAGCCATTGTTATCACCATCGACCGCTCCGGACAGCCGCTTCATCTCGATCGTTTGACGAAGGGTCGCGATCTTGCCGGAATCGTCTCGCTTGACGGTATCGAGAACTCGCCGCATTAGTTCGATCCTCGACCAAGGGTAGTTGGCATAGACCGCCTCACCGATCTTTGCCGGTTTTGCTCCGGCCTTGATCAACTCCGATGCGACCTTCAAGGTCCGGTCCGATGTATTTGAAAAGTGAAACGAGCCGGTGTCCGTCACCAAGGCCATATAGACGCATTCGGCGATCTCTTTGGTAATGCGTCCGCCGATTGCCTTGCAGAGATTGTAGATCATCTCACCGACAGCTGACGCCGTTGAATCGATCCAGTTGACCGTGCCGAAGTGCTCGCTCGTAGCGTGATGGTCAATGTTGACCGTAAATTGAGACTCTAATCCGGCGATCCCCGGTCGTTTAATATCCGAACATTCGATGACAAATACAGCGTCGTATCGCCTCTCGATCGATCTGACGTCTCGTATATCTTCAGCTCCGGGCAAACTGCGGTAAGCTGCTGGCACATCTCCGTGAACAATTACCTCTGCCTTTTTCCCGAGCGAAAGCAGCAGCCAGAACAGCCCTAGCGAGGATCCGACACCATCACCATCAGGCTTGATGTGCGTCGTGATCGCAAAATCACGTTTATTTTCAATTAACTCAACAACTTGACTTAACACTTAGTACACAGTGACCATCCAAGATCTTTCACGCGACAACAATTTCTCAAATAAGTGAGACTTGCCGGCTATCTATCAGGTCTAGTCACTATCTTCCTTAATAATTTCGCCTTTTATGGCCATATCCTGTAGGATCGCGCCGACCCGTGAGGCATTTTCCTCCGCAGTGTCTCTGACAAAATGCAGATGAGGAGCATGTCTAAGGTTCAAATTCATGGCCACCTGCTGTCTAACGAACGTCGATGCATGCCGAAGCGTTTTCAAGGCCTCCTGCACCTCGGTGTCGCTACCTTGGATGAAGGTGAACACCTTTGCGTCACGCATATTTGCGGAAACGACCACTTCAGTGACCGTCACCGACTCGACCCGCGGATCGTCTAATTCAAATCCGACCACTTCCGCGATCTCCTCGCGAAGGGCCTCGGCAAATCGCTCTGGACGTCGCATTTCCGTTACAACTCCGTGGCCGCGATCTTCTCGATCATAAATGCTTCGATCTGGTCGTCGATCTTCAGATCGTTAAAGTTGACTAGGCTGATGCCGCACTCAAAGCCATTCTTGACCTCATTTACGTCATCCTTGAACCGCTTGAGTGTAGCGATGTCCCCCTCCCAAACGACCACGCCATCGCGGATCAAGCGGGCCTTCGCCTGCCGCCGTATGACCCCGTCGATAACGCGGCAGCCAGCAATGGTACCGATCTTCGAGACCTTGAAGGTCTCTGAGATCAGAGCCTTGCCCAAGATCACCTCTTTCTCGATCGCGTCCAGCATGCCGATCATAGCTGCCCTGATCTCTTCTTCGACCTTGTAAATGATCGAGTGCAGTCGAATATCGACGTCCTCGTGCTTGGCGATATCGCCGACACGGGCTTCTGGTCTAACGTTAAATCCGATAATGACAACCGCCGTCGAATCGTCATCTGCCTGAGTTGCCGAAGCAAGCAAAACGTCCGATTCAGCGATTGCACCCACACCTGCTCTTATGACCCGGACCTTGACCTTTTCAGTCGAAAGCTTCTCGAGCGTGCCCTTGAGCACCTCGACCGAACCTTGAACGTCCGCCTTTAGAATGACCAAAAGTTCCTTGATCTCTGCCTGACCGAGCGACTCGATACCACGCTTGGTGGTCTTGAGCATCGCCGCCTGACGGGCGTGCATCTGCCGCTGTCCGGCGATAGTCTGAGCCCTGTCAATGTCCGAAACTACTTGGAACGTGTCGCCGGCCTGCGGCACCCCTTGCAATCCGAGTATCTCGACCGGTGTGGCAGGAGCTGCTTCGGTCACCGATTCTCCGCGGTCTGAGAACATTGCTCTGACCTTGCCGTAAAACTGTCCTACGATAAATGGATCGCCCACACGAAGAGTTCCCTGTTGAACAAGAGCCGTCGCAACTGCTCCGCGCCCCTTGTCGAGTTTTGCCTCAAGAACGACACCGGAAGCTCGTCGCGTCGGGCTTGCAGTGAGCGCCAGAATATCGGCCTGGATCAAAACCGTTTCGAGCAGTGTGTCGAGATTCTCGCGCTTTTTGGCTGAGACCGGAACCATTTCTGTGTCGCCGCCCCAATCTGTCGGCTGGAGCCCAAGTCCGGCAAGCCCCTGCTTGACCTTGTCTGGATTTGCATCAGGCTTATCTATCTTGTTGATCGCGACAATGATCGGAACACCGGCCGCCTTCGAATGCTCAACCGCCTCGATCGTCTGCGGCATAACACCGTCATCCGCCGCCACGACCAGAATTACAATATCGGTGGCCTTTGCACCGCGGGCACGCATCATCGTAAATGCCTCGTGACCCGGAGTATCGAGAAACACAACGCGACGCGGTTCGTCCGGATCATCGGCGTTCGGCACCATCACACTGTATGCACCGATGTGTTGGGTGATGCCACCAGCCTCGCCCTCGGCCACGTTCTCCGATCGGATCGCGTCCAAGAGAGATGTCTTGCCGTGATCGACGTGCCCCATTACCGTAATGACCGGAGCTCTAGGAAGTTCGACATCGTCAGCATCTGCGGCGATCAATTCCTCGAATTCCTGTTCGATCACCATTTCCTCAAACGGCACGAAACTCAGATCAAAACCGTATTCGAGAGCCATTTCAATGGCCATTTTCTCTCCGATAGGCTGATTTAGCGTTGCAAAAACACCGCGCTTGATCAGCAACTGTACGATGTCACGCGGCGTTATGCCGAGCGCCTCGGCAAATTCACGGACGGTTGCTCCCTCGGTAAGGCGAACGGTTCGTATTTCAGTCTTTGCACCGCCGCCGACCTGGTCCAAGATCCGCTCTTCGATAGAACGTTGGCGCGGCGCGTCGAGATCGCGTTCGGCGAATTTTCCGCCCTTATCGTCCTTGCCTTTACGTCCGCTGCCACCGCGTCCGGGACGGCGGCGGTTGTCCGCCGGCGGCGTATAGGTCATCTGTGGGGCTGCGGTCTCGCCCGGCGTTCCGCGGAACTGAGGCCGACCGGTTCTCGGGTCGATCGGGGCCTTCTGGTCACCGACCAGCCTTCCGGTCTTGGTCGGAGCATTGCTGACCAATTTGTCACCTGGCTTAATGCCCTTCTCTATGGCGGATTTTGTAAGCGTGAGAGTTTTCACCGTCGTCCCGCCAGGCTTTACCACTTTCGGGGATTCTGGTGCCAAAACCTGCCCTTCAGGCTCAGTAACGGCGGCTTCCGAAACAGGCGATTCTTCGACCGTTGGCGTGATATGCTCAACTGGAACGGTGTCAACCGGTGGAATCTCGGCCGCGACGGGGGCCTCAGGCTCAGCCGGCACCCCGGCCGGCTTGACCTTTGAGACCACAAGTTTCTTAACTTTTACGGTTCTACCCGTTCCTGCCGGTGCTTCAGCAGCCGGTTCCTCGGGTTCTGGAGTTTTGTCTGATTTGACTGGGGTTGCGGTTTCAACAGCGACCGATTCGACGGCCGGCTCAACTGTTTCGTGCTCGGTCGGCTCTGTTTGCTCATCAATTGCCTCAACCGGCTGCACCGCCTCGACGGTTTCAGCAGGGGCCGAATCTTCTTTCTTGGCCTTGATGACCTTGATCGCTCGTTTTGGGGCTGTTTCGGTCTTGGGAAAGTACTTATTCCGCACCTTTTCCGCAAATTCCGCGCTAACTGAATTCGATGCCACACTGACATCCGCACCAGCTCGGCGCAGATCTTCCATCACGCGCTTTGTGTCTTGTTTCAACTCGCGTGCCAGGTCGTAGATTCGAACTGATTTTCGGATGGCCATATATAATTTCGTCTAAACCTAACAGTCAGCCATGGGCGTTATCTCGTTACTCACGGCCGAAAACATAAAACAATACCGGTCATGCGACACCCCTCGGTTCGCAGTCTATAGGATCAATCGCCCGCATCTTCGGTCGCTCCGTCCTCAACAGCCGGAGCATCACCGACCTCAGCCGTCTCTTCGCCAGCCTCAGTCGTTTCGACGCCCTCTGCTTCTTCTGAGCCTTCGCCATCGGCATCGGTGCCGACCTCGACGTTTTTAGCAGCCACAATGGATTGAGCCGAAGCAAGAATGCTCTCAGCCTCATCCAACGACACATCCAGAAAATCGACCAGGTCATCGACCGAAGTCGCCGCAAGAGCTTCGACATCCGCGATCCCCTTTTCAGACAAGGTCTCGGCCTGCGAAGCCGTAACGCCCTGAAGTGCCGTGATCGGCACCGCTTCGCCGGATGCCATCATCTTGCCCATCTTAAGAGCGATCTCTTTCTTCAACAGTTCCTCGCTGACGATCTTGATATCCCAGCCGACGAGACGTGCGGCCAATCGTACATTTTGCCCTTTCTTACCGATCGCAAGGCTAAGTTGATCTTCGCCCACAATTACTTCCATCTGGCGGTTGTGGATATCCGTGATCCGGACCTGCGAAACCTTTGCCGGAGACAGTGCGTTGGCCGCGAACACAGACGGCTCATCCGACCACTCAATAATGTCGATCTTCTCGCCGCGAAGCTCCTTGATAATCGCCTGAACACGAGACCCCTTCATACCGACGCAGGCTCCGACCGGATCAACGTCCTTTTCGTTCGATGCGACCGCGATCTTTGCCCTGTCGCCAGGCTCGCGGACCGCCGACTTTATCACGACCGTCTCGTCGTAGATCTCGGGGACTTCCATTTCAAAAAGCCGCTTGAGCAGCTCAGCCGAGGCACGCGACCCCTTGATCTGCTGTCCTTTCTGGTCCTTCGAAACATCCGCGATCACGACGCGGATACGTTCGCCCTGATTCCACATCTCACCGCGGCTTTGTTCGGCTCGCGGAACATAGGCCTCGAGGTTGTTTCCAAGATCGATGATCATGTCGCCGCGTTCAAAACGCTTTACCGTTCCGTTGATCAGCTCGCCCTTGCGATCGATATACTCCTCATATACCTTCTCGCGAATGGCTTCACGGACCTTCTGAACCAGTATCTGCTTAGCCGTTTGAGCGGCAATTCGGCCCATTTCCTCATTAGGCAACGGAATAAGAAGTGAATCGCCGATCTCGACATCATCGCCAGCAAGCTCCTGGGCCTCCTCGAGTGAGAGTTCCTCAGCGGGATTCTCAACATCGTGTACCACAGTCTTCTGCGCTGAGATCTCGATCATTCCCTCTTCGTTGTTCCAGTCGACCTGGATACCTTCGCCGGTCTTGTCATGCCCGCGAAACTGCTTTCTGGCCGCCGCCTTAACGGCCTCCTTCATCGCTTCGATGACCATATCGCGGTCAAGTCCCTGCTCGTTACACAAGATCTCAATACTCTGTCCGATGGATGATGTCATAACTTCCAATCTGCCTGACGTGTGATCGACGCCCTACAGGCCTCACTTAAACTATTCTTTACGCCCCTTAAATTCCTTTCCAAGATCGATCTTTAAATTCGCCTTGACTACCGTTCCGTAGGGTATTCTTACCTCTCCGCAAGTGCGGTCCTCGAAGCCGATCAGATCGTCTTCAACTCCCGAGATCACTCCGACAAAGTTCTTTTGACCGTTGATCTCGGCGGAAACCTTCACCTTCGCTAACTCGCCTTTGAACTTGGCAAAGTCCGCCAACGAATACAACTCCCGTTCGATGCCGGGTGACGACACCTCGAGGACATACGCCCAGGGAATCAGGTCCTCGTCATCAAAGATCTCCTCGATCGCCGACGAAAATCTTGTGCAATCGTCGATGGTTACACCGCCCTCTTTGTCGATGTAGATCCGGACGACTGAGTCACGCTTTGCACCAAGTATCTCAGCGTGCACAAATTCAACGCCGCATTTGGCCGCAACTTCGAGAGCGGCTTCGTTGACCCGTCCAGCAAATGGCTGTTTCGATTCCATCGTTGATAAAAAATAAAAAGTGGGCACGAAACCCACTTGATACGCTCCGACAATACGCATCGCGGCAAACGACTAGTATATATGGAAGAGGCTTACGATTGCAAGCACCACGTCTAAAGCATTTCCTCAATACTCTTCGCCTGTCTTTGCATTTCAGCCAGCATGCCGACCACCGCGGCAAAACGCGTCTTTGATGGATCGGCGATAAACTCTTCGATCATGACCCCAAGATCGCGAGCTCCGGTGTGAAGTTTTCTGGCATCGCGTTCAACGACCCTCGCTGCATCGGGCCGCACGCTGCCTGCTTTTTTGGCTTCCGCGATGCCCCAATGGGTTATCCGAACGACATTCGGGCGTGATTCCGTGACCCAACTTTCACTTTTCAGCATTTCAGCGATACTGTCGATGCTCGGAAAGTAGCCCTCCTTTTTGGTCAGGTCCACCAGATCGACGTCAACCGATTCGCGGCCGCCGGTAATCTCGTAAATACGAACGAGGATCTTGTGAAATGTGTCCATAATCTCCTACCTGTCAGTTTGCAGCCCCTTTGCCGACCGAAGCAAATACGGCACGTGCGGCACCTAGAATGCCCGCATCATCGCCCAATTCGGCGCGTACGATCTTAACACGATCCGCCGGCTCAGGAAACGCCCTTTCGTTCACCTCGCGCCGCACCTGGTGAGCGAACAGATCCCATGCCGCCGACACGCCTCCGCCGAGGACGATCATTTCCGGATTAAGGACATTTACGAGGCCGGCAAGGCCGATCCCGAGATAACTGCCCATCGACGCGAAAACCGCTACGGCTCTTTCATCACCGCCTATTGCAGCATCGTAAACTTCCGACGACGACGAGACCGCAAGTCCTGCACTTTTTGCCAACCTGATCACGGCCGTGGCTGACGCGTATTGTTCAATGCACCCTCGACTCCCGCACCCGCAAGGGTGACCATTCGGTTCGACACAGATATGGCCAACCTCTCCGGCGGTCCCATCTTTCCCCCGGTAAGGATCGCCGTTGATAACCAAGCCACCGCCGACTCCGGTGCCCAGTGTCACGCATATCGAAGTCTCGACCCCGCGGGACGCTCCGAGCCAATTCTCACCAATCGCCGCCGCTGTCGCGTCATTTTCGAGGACGGCTTCGACACCAAGACGCTTAGCCAAGATCTCTCGCAACGGGACACCTTCGAGGCATCTTAGATTTGGCAGTTTGTTAAGGATTCCCTCTTCAATGTTTATCGTGGCCGGTACTGCCGCAGCGATCGCACACACTTTTGTCGGATCTGCCAAGCCGTTCCGACAGTTCTCCGCAAGTTGGACGATGAGGTCAATAACATTATCTCCCGATGAACCCCTGGGGGTCTCGGACCGCGAACGGGAATAGATAGTGCCGTTTTCACCAACTGCGGCCAAACGTAGGTTCGTGCCGCCCAGATCGAGTGCCAAAGCAATTCTGTTCATTTCGTGGAGGGTTAAATATTACCTTTTATTTCTTTGGCCTATCAGATTCCTGAACGTTCATGAAAACGTCTTCGTATTTCGCGTAACCATCCTTGATTACCGTATCCATGAGGTTCGCCTTATCAACGGTTACGACTTCCAGCAGTATCGCCGGGACCTCTTTTGAGTTGTCGTCTTTCTTAAAAGGCTTTGTTTCCAATTTCTCCTTTTTCGCGAGCTTGATCGCCGCTTCGACCGCTGAATTGGCCAGCGGGATGATCGGCTTATAAACCGTCATCGATTGTTTACCCTCTGCGATGCTCTGCAACGCACGTTTATCCGCATCCTGCCCTGTAACGATGATCCTGCCCGCGAGTCCCTTTTTTGCCAACGCACTCACAACACCGCCAGCCATACCGTCATTCGAAACCACAAATGCCTGGATATCATCGTTATTCTGAGTGAGGGCATTCTCGGCGAAATTGAGAGCCAGTTCAGGCTTCCAATCGGGGATGAACTGCTCCGCCTTTATCACCACCTCGCCCTTCTTGATCGCATCGCCGAGCACGGCCATATACTCCTTATTCATGATGTGTGCATTGTTGTCGGTCGAGGCACCGTTGACTATCACATAGTTGCCTTTCGGAACCTTTCCGAGAGCGTATTCGGCGATCTTCCGGCCGATCACAGGCACCTGATGAGAGATATAAACATCGATCTTATCCGAATTAATAAGGCGGTCGTAACTGATGACCGGCACGCCTTGAGCCTTGGCCTTTTCGACCATCGACGCCGCCTGTGTTGCATCCTGTGGGGCAATAACGAGAACATCAACTTTCTGCGTAAGCAGATTATCAACGTCATTCGCCTGTCGGTCCGGACTGTTGTCCGCGACGGTAATGACGCAATCGACATTCATCTTTTTGCATTGCGCCTCAAAGGCATCACGATCACGCTGCCACCGCTCTTCCTTCACGGTTGCCATCGCAAACCCGATCTTTATCCGCTTTTCTTGCGGGCCGTTTGAACACGAAGCCACCAAAAAGGCGGCAAATACCACTATCAGCAGTCGCTTAATCATCATTTTGAAGTTTGATCCCTAACGCCTTAATAAATGCTCGGCTGTGCAAATTAAACCAAAAAAAGTAAGATTCGGCAATGCGCCGAATTGCCGGCAGATCACCTTCGAGATGCTATGGCCAGTGTGCACGGGAATTACGATTTTCGAAAAAAATCTCTTGCCGGCCAATTTATACGCTTTGACATTTGAATCAGTTTGAAAATGTGTTATAACTATGAGGCAAATCTTAGCTTAGCAGTCCAAGTGAGCAACGTAACGATAATTCGGTTTTGACGCTGAACGTGTTGTTTTTATTGACATTGGGCTCGAACTCGTGTAAAAGATTGAAAGGTTTGTTTTTTTGATTTTATTGAACTGAAGCGATACAAGAGGAGAACTATGAATAGTAAACTGTGGATTCGGAAGGCGACTTCGTCGTGCTTGATGATTGCAATGCTGGCAACCTACTCGATGGTTGCATTGGCAAACACTGAAAAAACTAGAGGCGAGATCATCGTCAATGGAACCGAGTCGGTTGTGGTCAATGGCGAAACTGTCCAAAGCGGTCGTACCATCTTTTCGTCGAGCACCGTTTCGACACCGGCCAATTCGAGTGCTGTCGTCAGCCTCGGAGACGCAGGCGAGATCGGCCTTGCTCCGAATAGCGTCGCAACAGTTACCTTTGATGCGAAAACGGCATCCATCGACCTTAGTGCTGGCTCACTGAAAGTTCTCCGTGCCGCGGACACAGTCACCGTTAACGCTGCTGGCACCACCATGAGTTTGAATGCCGGCGAAAGCGCTTCAGCCAAGTCCGGTCGCTCCACCGACGATTACAAGGATTCTTCTGGCAAGTGTATTGACGCTGACAAGGACGGCAAAGAAGAATGTGACAGCGTGGTCACCTGGTGGCCGTGGGTTGTGATCATGGGTGGAGCCGCTGTCGGCATCATTTGGACCGCGTCGCAGGGCGAG
Organism: Pyrinomonadaceae bacterium; assembly: GCA_019694345.1. Lineage (GTDB taxonomy): Bacteria > Acidobacteriota > Blastocatellia > Pyrinomonadales > Pyrinomonadaceae > OLB17. Next base: position 25,989 of record JAIBCA010000126.1, read on the forward strand.
AACGCCATTTCGCTTGGCGGCGGTACCGTTGTTGTTAGCCCCATCCGCTAAGTTTTTTTGTACTTGGCCGCCGCGGCGTTGTCCCGGCGGCTAGGTTTATTATCTATTTGATAGGAATGATTCAGGAGGATATTAACTCAAATGTTCGGCAAAAATAGTCTTCGCAAATTAATTACAACGGTCACCGTAGCGGCTGTTTGGTGTGTATATTCATCGGTCGCTTTCGCTGTGCCTGTCAACATGGCCGGCGAGATCACTGTATCTGGACAGGTGTCCGTCAATGGCCAAGCCGCTGTTTCAAATTCAACCATTCTTTCGGGAAGCACGATAGTTACTGGTGCGGACTCGAGTGCGGTTGTCAGCTTGGGCAAAACGGGCCGGATCGAAGTTCTTGCGAATTCGAGCCTGACGTTGACCTTCTCAGAATCAAGCATCGTCGGCACGTTGTCGGAAGGCAAGTATCGCGTTTCGAACGCCGCCGGTGTTGCTACCACTTTCGCGACCAAGAACGCGACGATAATCGCTGATGCAGGGCAGGCAGACAGCTTCGCTATTGAAGTAGAATGCTCGCACACTCACGTCGACACCTCGACCGGTCTCGTCACCATGCGTGAAGGCTCAAATGACAAGCAGGTGGCTGCCGGTTCCTCGGCTACCGCAGGTAACGTCGAGCAATCAGGCTGCAAGCCGTGTCTGCGACCGGGCTCTGCCCCGGGTGTTGCTATCGCCGGATGGCCGTGGCTGATCCTTGTCGCTGCCGGTGTCGCAGGTGCTGCCGTTTTCCTCGGTACCACGAAAAATGACACTACGCTTGGCGGCGGCACGATCATCGTCAGCCCGACGCGTTAATTCTCGAACGAACGTTCTCTTTGTTTTGCGGGTCATGTAACATACGTGACCCGCAATCTTTTATTTTTAGATTGTGAATTATTTAACAAACTAGTAACTTTTTAGCTATGCACATTGCAGTAATTGGAACAGGTTATGTAGGGTTGGTCTCCGGAGCGTGCTTTGCGGAGTTTGGTACCGATGTCATTTGCGTCGATGTCGACGCAACAAAGATCGAGAAGCTCAATAACGGCATTATCCCGATCTACGAACCGGGCCTTGACGCCATCGTCAAGAAGAACGTTGAGGATGGCCGACTCCACTTCACCACCGACATCCGTTCGGCCGTTGAGCGTGCCCAGGTGGTCTTTCTGGCGGTCGGCACACCGCCGCAAGCCGACGGAACACCGGACATGAGCTACTATCGACAAGCCGCAAAGGACGTGGCCGAGGCAATGAACGAATATAAGGTCCTCGTTACCAAATCCACGGTTCCGGTAGGCACCGGAAAATGGCTTAGAAACTTCGTTCAGGAAAACCTCAAGGTCGCGACCGAATTTGGCGTTGCATCAAATCCGGAATTTCTTCGCGAAGGAGCAGCAATAACCGACTTTATGCGACCGGACCGGGTCGTAATCGGCAGCAACGAAGACCGAGCGATAGAGGTAATGAAGGAACTCTATCGCCCGCTCTATTTGATCGAGACACCGATCGTCATCACTTCCCTCGAGGCCGCTGAGTTGATCAAGTATGCGGCCAATGCATTTCTCGCGACCAAGATCACATTCATAAACGAGATCGCAAATCTCTGCGATGCTATTGGGTGTGACGTCCACGATGTTGCCCGCGGAATGGGAATGGACAACCGGATCGGGAAAAAGTTCCTGCATCCGGGACCGGGCTACGGTGGTTCGTGCTTTCCTAAGGACACTCGTGCTCTGACCACGGTCGCAGATCAGTTTGGCGTCGAGACTCTCATTGTCGATGCGGTTATCGAGGCTAATGACAGGCAGCGTGATGCAATGATCCCCAAGATCGAAAAACTCGTCGGGGACCTTAACGGCAAAAGGATCGGAATGCTCGGACTCTCGTTCAAGCCCGAGACCGACGATATGCGTGAGTCGCCGGCGATCGAGATCGTTGCCGAGCTCATCCGGCGTGGAGCGTCGATCAAGGCGTTCGACCCGGTCGCGATGGAAGAGTCAAAACATTTCATCTCCGGCATCGAATACGCACATGACGAATATGACGCGATCGACGGTGCTGATGCGATGGTCATTGTGACTGAATGGAACCAGTTCCGCGCGCTCGATCTCGAACGCGTCCGCACCCTGCTGGCCGAGCCAAAGATCGCTGACCTTCGCAATATTTACGAACCGAAGGAAATGCGTCAGATGGGTTTTGAATATGTCGGGGTTGGCCGATAGAATTGTGGTCAGCCGCGGTTCTGCGGCTGTGGGTAAAAATGGCGCTTACATCAAACGTACTCGTGACCGGCGGTGCTGGCTTCATTGGCTCCAATCTGGCGGACGAACTGATCCGCCAGGGAGCCAAGGTGTCGATCATTGACGATCTGTCGACCGGAAGCCGCGAAAATCTCGAGGAGATCCATGGTGATTTCCGATTTTTCGAAGGTGACATCAATGACGAAGCACTTCTAAAAAGGGCAATTTCCGGTGTTGAGATCGTATTTCATCAGGCTGCACTGCCGAGCGTTCCCCGATCGGTCGAGAGCCCTGCTGAAACCCACCGTGTCTGTGTTGACGGAACTTTCAACGTTTTGCTGGCGGCCAAGGAAAGTGGGGTCAGACGCTTTGTTTATGCCGCATCCAGCTCGGCTTACGGCGACCAGCCTTCACTCCCAAAGGTCGAGACAATGAGCCCCGACCCTTTGTCGCCGTACGCGGTCGCCAAACTCACGGGCGAGTTGTACTGCCGGTCATTCAACAATGTCTACGGAATGGAGACGATGGCCCTTCGATACTTTAACGTATTCGGCCCGCGGCAAAATCCCTCCTCGATGTACTCAGGCGTGATATCTCGCTTCATTGATGCACTGATGAAAGGCACCACGCCGATAATTTTCGGCGACGGCGAACAGTCAAGGGATTTCACATATGTGGCAAATGTGGTAGATGCCAATATTCGAGCAAGTCAGGCGGCAAAGGGGCTCGGCCAAACGTTGAATGTCGCAAATGGAGATCGCGTATCACTTAACCAACTCCTGGAGGTCCTGAAACATATCACCGGCAACCCGCATGTTACCCCAGAGCACGAGCCGGCTCGTACGGGAGACGTCAAGCACTCTCAAGCCGACAACCGCCGGGCCGTGGAATGGCTTGGCTATCAGGAACTGGTCGGGTTGGAAGAAGGGTTGCGGCGAACGATCGATTGGTGGAAGACGAGCCGGTTCGCCGTTTGATAGCGGCTCTATTTAGGGATAGCGAAAACATCGTCATCCAGCTTTGAATTTATTAGTATCTCCTTCACCTTGAACGCCGCATACGCAGTAAGCTGTCCGAGATCGAATCTTTGAGAATATTTTTCAGGTACAAGAATGCCTTCGACCAGCAGGGACTTGTCGATCTCGACCGATGTTGAGATCAAACGGCCTTGAAATTCATAACTGGACTCATAGCCCTTGATCTGGTTGGTTTTGTCGTCAAGAAAAAAGTCAGTATAGTAACCCTCCGGTGTGGTGACACGAAACCCCTTTCTCTTTTTCTTTTCGTCGGCCAACGCTGAGACCACAAACCCATTATCACCGATACGCTGCATGACCGGAAAGCCCAAACTTGTAACCGGCGGTAGAGCCACTCCTTGCAAAGACGAATATGTTTGCTGGCCGTCAAAAACTTGCTTCAACGGCTGGAATGGGCTGTTGATAATAAAAGAATACCGATCGCCGGATATTGCTGTTGCGAATGTGGCCGGTGTCGCCTGATTAAATACGTTCAGGTCCAACGAGCCGCGTATGACGAGCGTCTTCAGTGCCCTCAGCTTTTCGCCGCCATGAGCTGCAAGCGCCGATCTCGCAATATCGTCGGCTGACGCCTCTGTTGCCGCATTTTTGGCACCCTGCTTCTGATTGTCAGGCTTTTGTCCAAATGCTGCTGTCGAAAGTGAGATCGCAATGATCAATAGGTAAATATACTTCATATTTTATGTGCTCGCTCTTGTATTATCAGTCAGATGCCGAAAAAGAGGCAAATACTGTACAGTATCTGCCTCTCATCTACTCTTGCGGTGATCGGACCCCTTACCAACTGAATCTGGCCTGAAGTTCAATACGGCGATTTGCAGTCCCGCCGCCTCCACCAAATCCGCCGAAACCACCGGCTATGTTGGTCGACTGGCCAAATCTACCCGAACTGAGGCTGCCGATCGGCGTATTAAAGTTAACGGTATTGAACAAGTTGTTAAAATTAACACTAACGTTCAAGTTGTACGGCTTGCGTCGGTCACCGCCGCCTCCGCCGAACATACCGCCCATTCCGCCTCCGCCCATTCCACGGCCGCCGCCTCCACCGCCCATCATGACACCTACCGGCGGACCGCCCGCCGGCCCGCCTCCCTGGTTGCCGCCAGCGGCTGCTGTTGACCCGGCTGTCTTACCAAATCCGAAATTCTTACCGACTCTCAGATTGACACTGAAGTAACCGGGGCCTTCGCCGTAATTTCGCGGGATGATCGAATTGGGGTCTTTACCTGCAACGTCGCAATACGAGGCCGTGATGCCAAGCTCAGAACATTTTGTACCAAGCTCGAGAAACGTCGGACGCTCGGTGAATAGCGAGTCTCCGTTGAGATCAACGCCGCGAGTGATGTTGAACGGACGGCCCGAACTTGCCGTAATGAAAGGATTAAGCGAAATGCTCCAGGGCAATGTAATGTTACCGCCGATCACAAAGCTATGCCTTATGTCGAACGCGGCCCGGCCGTATTCCCCGGTCAGGTCGTAATTGTACGCCGGAAAGCTGTTAGCACCGTCCGTATCGCCCTTTGCAAAACCGAGGCGATAGTTGCCAAAAAGCGAAATCTTTGACGATATCATGCTCCGGAAGTTCATGATCAACTGATTCTGATTGCTGACTCCGCTCGCTTCGTATTGATAAATGTTGCCCAAAGTCGGCTGCGGCCGGGGAGCATTCAGACAATTGGTTTGAAGCGGACAGATCGGAGCATTGATGTTTCGAACTCGCAACTGATGGATCGTCCTCGAAGTGATGAAGAACGCACCAAAAGTTGTTTTGAACGGCAACTGCCTTTCGACACCTAGCGTTGCCTGCATGGTGTAAGGAACGCTTAGATCGCTATCAATGGTTCGTATAGTGTTCGACTGCGGAAGCGCCGCCAGGATCTGAGCCGCTGTCGGCGAATTGGTCACACCGCCGGCTGTAAAGACCGGCTGTGCCAAAAGAGCCAGGGCGGCAGCCCTGCGAGCGGGATCCGGATCGTTAGCGCTGACTATCAGGTTGAGTTGGCGTGTTCCGTTGAAACGCTCGGCTTGCAGCGTCAAATTTTCGCTGAATCGCTCATAGAAAAATCCGGCACCGCCGCGAAAAACGGTTTTCGGAGCTTTTGCACCGCCGGCACCCGGCGACCACGCAAAACCGACGCGAGGCGCAAAATTCTTGGGATCATTAACGTTGGTCTGATTTTCGTAACGAAGTCCGAAACTCAGCAACAGTGAGGGCGAGATACGCCAGTCATCAGTGATGAAAAGCCCTGCGTCAAAACGCGAGACGCTCGCCAGCGGATCCCCGGTCGTAAGCGAGAACTGTGTCGGGTCATACCGGCTTCCTGCGGCCCCGAGCACACTTGCCCGATACTGCTCGATCGGCGACACAATGCCGTCGCCATTGAGGTCGTATGCATCCGCACCGAAGAACCCCGGGAAAACGTAAGTACCGCCGTAATTGCTCTCCGAACGGTCAGTGATGCTGACGTTTCGCAGCCTGACGCCAAACTTGACCGAATGCTGCGAGTTCTTTCCAAATGACGTCGTCGTGTTGTTGCTTAACTCCCAAACCTTATTAGTATTGAAACTCTCGCCGATCTGGGCTCCGCCGCCCGTGAAGGCCGATGCGACATTGATCGTCGGGATCGAGTTATCACCGTTCTGAGAACGTTTGTTATATGAATATTCGAATCGGGTCTCATTAATTGTCTTGGCGTTGATGATCGCGGTCTCGGTCAGTCTGAATTCGTGTCCAAATCCGGTCGTGTTGTAGGCACGCGAAGGCAGAGACGTGTCGCCAACGCCCTGGTTCTTATTCGTCGATCGGTCAAAGCTGTATCGCGCAACGAGGGTGTTTTTGTCGTTAATAGCAAGATCGACTCGCGGGCCGATCGAGAACCGGCGGCTGGGGATGGTTAGATCTTGTCGAAAATTGACCGGATTCAACGCTGAGTCCAGAACCACAGCATTTATGATCGCGTTGTTATCAACGTCGCGATTCATGATGTCAAGAAAATAAGATGCCTTGCCCTTTTTGATCGGGCCCGACAAATTGCCGCCGAATGAACGCAACTGGCTCGGGGCCTTATTCGTCGCGAATGGATTGCGCGAATTCAAGCTTTCGTCGTTAAAGCTGCCCGAGATCGAACCGCGGAATTTGTCGGACCCCGGCTTCGTAAGGATCTCGATGCGTCCGAATCCGGGGCGATCGAACTCGGCCGAAAACGGGTTTTGGTTAATTCGTATCTCACGGATCGATTCCTTCGGCGGCAACTGGCCGCCGGTGAATCCGTCGATATATATCTGGCCTCCATTTGGGCCGGCAGACGGGCCTGCCAGTGCCTGAAGCGCGGCCTGGAGTTCATCCGGATCGTCCGGCAATGAATCGAGGTCTTTGCCCTTGATCACAGTAGCATCGGCGTTGTTGTCCGCGTCATTCGAAACTGCTTCGTTGTTGGAAACATCTACGGTTTCCTCAACGCCGGAGACGGTCAACACGACAAACAGTTCATTCTTCTCGCCTGCCGTCACTTCGACCTCGGTATTTTCGTACAGTGCAAATTTCGGCGCTATGGCCTTAACAGTATATTTGCCTGCTACGAGGCCAGTGACGCTGTATTCGCCCCGAGCATTGGTGATCGCCGTTTTCTGGATCCCCTTCGGTGAAACAACCGTTACGGTCGCACCTACCAAGACGGCTCCCAGAGAATCCGTGACCGAACCGGCGATGCTCCCGGTCGATTGAGCGAAGGCAGCCCCCGCCGCGAGAGCGGTGACGAGGCCTATTAGTATAATATTCTTGATGACTTTCATGATTTTTGTTATTAATAGCAAATTTAACCCGCCCGCGATGCCATCAGCCATCGGCCGCACCCGGGCGATGATATCTTGTTTTTAAGGAAAACCGATGCCATCGAGGCCCGGGATCGAAAATCCGCCGTCCAACCCGCGTCCGCCGCGGTTGCCGCCGGACTGGGCCTGAGCCATACGCAGGAAGGGTTCCACGCCGGCAAGAAGTTTGATGGCGTTAACTTTCGACATATCAGAGTTCTTTGTACTCGAGATCGCGATCATATCGCCGGCCTTAAGATCAGCCGCGGTAATGTTTGGAAATCGTTCCAGCATGTCGTCGATACCGCCGCCGCCGCGTCCAGCTCCCATGCCCGGACGTCCCTGTCCCGGGGTACCGGCTACAGGCTGGCTGCCGCCAGATTGGCCGCCCGGCTGTCCGGCCGGTTGCCCCTGCTGAACGCCGCCTTGTCCCGGCGGACGCATACCACCCACACCAAACTGGCCGCCAGCTAATCGCTCGGCCATTTCTGCCGGAAATTTCTTCATTATGGACGTTGCCCCAAGTTCGACAATGACATCTTTTTTGGTCTGCAAATTGGTGATAACGATCTCGTTTTTCGCTGCATCGACCGACTTCACCGTGCCCGCGATAGTCTGAAACGCTCCGGTGACTATTTGCTCAGCTGAAAAGCTGGCTCCGTCAGAGCTCTTGTCGCCGAGCGCCCGGATCATATCGCCCTGTTTCACATCCGCGATCGAACTATCGACCGCCTGATCAAAGCGGATCGAATTCGGGGCGTAGCGTTTGAATGTAGCGTCACCCTTCGGCGTGAGAACCGTTGATGTCGTGCCCATAAGGCCGCGAACCTCAACCGTGATCTGATTTGTCTGTGCATTGACCGCGGTCACCTTTCCGGCAATTCCGCGGGTTCGCCACATTTCGGCCTCTTTTGCATTCTTTTGCGCGATGGCTGATTTTGACATCAGATATACAGAGCGGGCCGGAAATGACTTGCCCTCGGCGTCCAACACACCCGTAGCCATTACGCGGTCGCCAACTGCAATATCCGAGACCGTTGCCGGTGTCGCAGTTGCCAGATCAGGCTTCGCCGGATCAACACGCTTAAATTCGGTCTTTGCCGAAATAACGCCATCGACGTTACCGGTCTTGGAACTGATGGTGATCTTTTCACCGGATACGGCGACAACATCACCGCTTATTACCGAGGGTTTGATCGCCGGCGACGAAGTAGTCTGAGCTCCGATGCCAACCACAGCGGCAAGTATGAAATTAATAATGAATAAGTTCTTTTTCATGGCTAAAGTCCCGAAAAATCTGTCTAGTCAGAGTACGACCTTTGTATTCGCCAAGTTGCACGAATCAGATTCTATGACGTTAATTCTATCAGTAAGGTTCGAGGCTATTTGTAAAGAAATGTAAAAGTCTGCAAACAATCAGCTTAAGCCCTGTGCCAGACGTTTGAAGTGCGAGCTGTAAGGATCAGCCCGATGCCGACCGCGAAGACAGAAAATAGGGCGATTACCCAAAGATAAGGAACCGAGAGCAATACCGTCCAGACCAAAACGCCCAGTAGGGTTGCAATTGTCTCAGATCGGTTCGCATCTGATAAAAACCGCTTTTGGAGCAGTTTTCCGACGGTAACCTGTAATGCGACCCGACCGAATACATAGCCAAGGAGGATCATGATGAGCCCCATCAATCCGAGCGTGGCACTGAGAAAATCGGGGAGGACACTGAGGCTGCCGACAATAGCAATGATCGTCCCGATGAAAACTACCGAACCAAAGGCGCTGATCTTTAGCGTCGAAAGCCGTATCCTCGCCACCGCCCTGCCGACCGCCCCCGGTGCGATCGTTGTCATCGCCATTGATATTGCAAACCAAAATAGTGCCAGCAGCAGACGCTGAGCGATGAATGTCCAGGTGATCGTGGGCGTGAGTATCTGAGATGGATTTTGAGCAAGGTCCCGAAGCTCTTCTTCCCAAACCCCGAAAACGACCGTTTCCTTGCCAGCTTCGCGAAGTGCGTTTGCACTCTCATGTTTGTAGGAACCTCCAAAGACGATAACGTCGCCGCCAATATATCCATTTTCCTTCTGGATCACCGACCCGCCAATGGTCGCTACGTCGCCCTCGACCCTACCATTTACGATCACGTCTCCGCCGAACGAGAATACCCCTTTAGCATTCTTGCGGACCTCCACGGATTTTGCGATCGCAATGACCTCCATTTCCGGGGCGTCCTCGACGATCAACGTCTTTTCATCGTCAGAAAGGGATATCTCAGGGGCCGCCTTCGCCAAATTTGGGCAAAGCAATACCAGAATGACCAGCCAGAACACGCTGATCTTCGCCGTCACAATGTTAAGTGACCGGGTATTGAAATAAGAAGAAAATTTCACGTTGGTGGAAAATCTATGTCCGCCGAAGCCGCGATCTGGATCTCGAGACCAAATACGACAAGACCACAACAGCCCCGGCAAGGATCATCAAAACGGCAGGGATCTGAAACTGTCCGCTAACGGTTCGCAGCACCACCCCGAAGCCAACCAGTAATGAGTACGTGATATGGCCAACAAAGTTTCCGATCGTTGCGATCTTTTCGCCAAAAGCGATGACCTGGGCGATAAGTGAATTTGCGTCAGGTCCCAAAGCAAACAGTACGAAGATCAATAGCGCGGCGCAAACAAAAAGGGTGCTGAAGAGTTCGCCCGGCCTTCGAAGACCGCTGACTGAGCTTTCGGCGTTTGTAACCAGCCTTTTCGTGAAATTGGCAGGAAGTTCGATGTCAAATTCGCCTGACATCGACGAGTCAAGCGAGCAGAGGAACTGCTTTTGAAGGCGCAATTCTTCAGAGCATTGAACACACATGGCGAGGTGTTTCTCAAGCACGGTTTCACGCTCCGGGGCAAGTTCGCCGTCAAGATAGGCGGCGATCTCGAGCGTCGGACACTCCGAATTTGAAAATACTTCAGAACGTGCCATCTTTTGCAGTTTCGACGATCGTTAGGATCACTTCAAAAACTTGATCGTGAGAGGATATTCCCAGAGCTCGCCGTTATTTGCCTTCATCCCGCCAATAATGGGAAAAACGATCCCCATGATGCCCACGGCGAGAATTGTCAGAAATCCGATCAGTACAAACATCAGCACCACGCTGACGACAGCATAAATGACTGATGAGATCATCCAGTTGACGACCATTTTGCCGTGGGCGTCAAGGCCGGGGATCTTGTCCTTCTGCGTCTGCCAAAGCACGATCGGTACGATGATCCCGACCGGAAACAAGATCACATTCGCGAGTTGGGAAAGATGAAGCCACATCCCCATTTGCCTCTGCTCAGGCGTCTGCAACGATGTCGGAGACTGAAATTGCATTTCGTAACTCATAATTAGATCCCCTTAAATCCGCGTTCAATGAACATCTGTCTCATCATCTCCCGTGCCCGAAAGAGGCGGTTCTTGACCGTCCCGAGCGGCAGCCCAGTGACCTCGGCAATCTCGTCATATGAGAGGTCTCGTGAATGCCGCAGTACGATCAGATCGCGGTAGCCGGGCGGCAAACACTTGATCACGGCGTCGATCTCATTTCGCCACTCACTTCGCTCATGGTCCTGTTCCGGCGAAGGACGGCCGCTTTCGATCTGAAATTGGAAAGTACCATCCGCATTTTCAGCCTCGATACTCATCGCCACGACCGAATTTCGTCGCATATGGTCGATCGCGGCATTGTGAGCGATGCGGTACAGCCATGTGGAAAACTTGTATTCCGAACTATATTTTGAGAGCGAATTATAGACCTTGATAAAGACTTCTTGCGTAACATCGAGTGACGATTCGTAATCGCCGAGCATACGAAAAACGTAACTCGTGATCGGGCGCTGATAACGACGTACGAGTTCCTCGAAACCGTCGTTCATGCCAGACACCGCGTTGACGATCAACTCGCCGTCCGTAAGGCTTCGGATATCACCAATTGAAAGTGCGTGGATGGACATCGTTCAGGATCGAATACGGTATTGTCTTCGAATTTGTTTCAAACTTCAAGACCGGCGTCGAATGTTCAAGCGAGCGATGCAAGTGCCGCGGGTGCGGCGATCTCATCAAAACTAAAACTCGTCTCAGGAAATGACAGGCCGACATCTTCGGGCCTCAGTATCTGCAGCGACCGACCCAGAGCCTCACTGGCGATCTGCGTGATCCTTGCCGGTACGAGCCCGCGTCCGATCAACAGTATCCGATCAAGATATCCGCCATTCATGTTTGCACCGAACCGGTCATTGTAGAACATCAGAAGACGATATACCTCGTCATCGACCTCAGTCGGTAAACAAGTAACGGTACGGACAACCGACGGTTCGTCGCCTCTGAGCAGAAGCGCCGTAAAACCGTCATCCTGTGCGCTGATCAAAAGCGCATCTGACTTATCGCCGCGCCGAACCAGCCAATTGGCCTCGCCGACCGACCGCGGCAGGATCAGCCCAGCTTTCCAGCCCATATTCTCGAATATTGTCTCGTATTCATCGATCACCCCTAAAGATATCGCGGTCGCAAAGTAACGCGGCCGGCCCTCACGATTCGGCGAGATCTTTTGTCGAGATATCCTCAGTTGTGAGGCAGGAGCTCCAAAGGTCTGTTCGGCTTTCCAGTCCAAGATTTCCTCGGCTTCCTGTTTTGCGGCCGGCTCTGCCTCAAGCGTTAGTATTGCGGAGCGGGCCGAGTTGCTCGGCAGCGCGATCGACCAACGCTTTTGATTCATCATCCCTGAACTCTGAACAGCGGCTTCGAGGCTTACACGAAATTCGATCGGTTCCTTGATATTGATCTCTAGAAAACTTGGTTCGATCACATTTGGAGGCAGGGGAATGGTCGCAGCCTGCTTTACGGTATATGACGACCGGCCGCTTCCCGAAAGTGCGATCGCCGAGATCCGGTCACGCTCGATGCCGATCGCCGCGTTGGGAAAATTCGGTTTGGTAAGTGAAAAGAGCATTATTTACTTAATACTTGTTGTACGCGGTCCCTTCCGAATCCTCGCCCTCGGCCAGACTCTTAACATCCTTGAGGCCCGATTCGCCGTCAGGCGAATTGGTGTCCTCGCCCTGCACCTCATCCCACTCCGGCTTTTCGAGGATCGGATCAAGCGGCTTTTCACGCAAATATTTGGCCTCGACGAGTTCGTCGATCGACTTGGGGAGTTTGCCCTTATCGGCGGAAAACTGGTCTATGGCGCGCCGCATCTGCCACAGATTCTCTTTGAGCACGGTCTCACGGGCCTGTTGCACGCTTCGCTGATATGTGGGTATCGCGACCGACAGCAGGATGATCAAAATAAACATCGCGATCATTAATTCGAGCAGCGAAAAGCCAAGCTGCCGTTCCCTCGAACGACGGGCTGATCGACCTCTCGCAATATTGATCACTTCGCTGATGTTCACTGATGTATGGTCTTCCTGTTCGTGGGGGTCACCACTCACTGTACTTTTCCCCGTTCATTGCTTCCTCGTCAGATGACGACCGCACGTCGAATACGTTGATCTCGTCCCAATTATCCGAATCTTTGTCCTGATAGGATGACCTAAATTTCCAATCCGCCTTTCCGGTCATTGGGTCGATGGGTAATTCACGGAGATAGATCTTATTTAACTCTTTTAACTCGCTCAATTCGGTCGCTTGTTTAGTGTCGCCAGAAATTCCGCTACCGCCGGTGACATTAACTCCGCGGGCTTTGACCTTGACCCCATCGACCAGAGTTTCGATCGTCGGTGGGTACCGATCTGGATTATCTGATTCGAATATCTTGCAATCGTCAACTACAACGCGGCTCCGAGGATCAGTCGGGATATTCCCGCCCTGTGCAGCGATCGTCGGATTTCCGCTTGTCACGGCTCCCTGCGGACAAGCCCCGATCGTGTCACGCTTAAATTCGTCGATCGCATTTCGCA